>CAZDUF010000060.1:0-8282 GCA_964508555.1 uncultured Planctomycetales bacterium | reverse complement strand
CGTGTGGAATCCCGAGACCGACAGTCTCGTGGTCAGGCCGTACGGAGACCGTACGATCGAAGAAAAGGCGGTCAACAAGGAATGGTTGCAGGAGCGCTGCAAGCTCCCTGTGGACACGGCCATTCCTGTCGTCGGCATGGTATCCCGGCTTGTAGACCAGAAGGGCTGTGATATCCTCATTGAGAGTATCGGAAAGCTTGTCCAGACGGGCATACAGCTGATTATTCTCGGCATCGGCGAGCCGAAGTATCACGCCGAACTGCAGAAGGCTATGCGCGCGCATCCGTCTTTTCTTTCGGCGAATCTCACGTTCGATGAGACGCTTGCGCATCGTATATACGCCGGTTCGGACATGTTCCTGATGCCGTCGCGCTACGAGCCGTGCGGCCTGGGGCAGATGATCGCGCTGCGTTACGGCGCCATACCCGTCGTGCATTCGACCGGAGGTCTTGCCGATACCGTGACGCCGGAAAACGGATTTGTTTTTTGTGAGTATTCGAGTCCCGCGCTTGTCGAGGCAGTGCGCCGGGCGGTTGCGGCGTTCGGTGACAAAGGGCGCTGGCAGAGTCTTATCACACAGGGCATGTGTTCCAGATTCTCCTGGCAGGCATCCGCCCGCCAGTACCGCGATCTGTATGAACAGGCGTTCAAGCTCTGAGAAAATCGTGGTTGGGGTGACCGGCTCGTACGGCAGCGGAAAGAGTACGGTCAGCGGTATGCTCCGGAAGCTGGGTGCCCGGGTTATTGACGCCGACGCGATTGCGGGTGAGTGTCTGGAACGGGGCCATCCCCTCGAGAGAAACATCAGGCGTCTCTTCGGACCGTCTATCGTTGGTCCGCGGGGGCGGATCGACCGCAGGCTCCTTGCCAAATGTGTGTTCCGGTCGCGGCGCAGGGTCGCAGCCTTAAACTCGCTGGTGCATCCTTGGGTGCTCAGGCGTATCAGGAGCCTGGTACGGGCCCTGCGGGCGCGTGTCGTCGTCATCGACGCTCCGCTGTTGATCGAGTCGGGGTTGTCGCGCGATGTCGACGCGGTCATCGTGGTCAGGACGAGAGCGGCGACACGGTTCCGGCGCCTCAGACGTCTGGGAATTTCCCGCGCGCAGGTGAGGGCGCGCCTCGATAATCAAATGCCTCAAAACAAGAAGGAAGCGCTTGCCGATCATGTCGTCGACAACGACGGTACGCCCGGCGGCACAAAAAAACAGGTGGTGAAGATTTGGCGCGGACTCGGACGAAAACTGCAATCGAAGAAAACGGGACAGACATGACAGCCGCAACGAACGAGCAAGGAGGGAGGTCAATCGTGGAAAAGTTAGAAAAGCTGGATATCAGCCGTCTCAAGGACATGAAGATTACCGAGCTGAACAAGATCGCCAAGGATTACAGCATCAACGGCATCAGCGGTCTCAAGAAGCAGGACCTGATTTTCAAGCTTCTGCAGGCTCAGGCGGAGAGGGAAGGCTTGATGTTCGGCGAGGGGATCCTCGAGATTCTCCCCGAGGGGTTCGGTTTCCTGCGCTCTCCCAATTATAATTATCTGCCGTGTCCCGACGACATTTACATATCTCCGTCGCAGATTCGCAAGTTCGACCTGCGCACGGGAGATACGGTCAGCGGCCAGATACGCCCGCCGAAGGAAGGCGAGAAGTATTTCGCGCTGTTGAAGGTGGAAGCGGTCAATTTTGAGAACCCGGAGGATATCAAGGACAAGGTTTTGTTCGATAACCTCACGCCCGTCTATCCGTTCAACGCCTTTTATCTGGAGACGAGGCCGGACGACATCTCCATGCGGGTCATGCATCTGTTGACGCCGATCGGCAGGGGGCAGCGCGGATTGATCGTGGCCCAGCCGTTCAGCGGCAAGACCGTGCTCCTGCAGAAGATCGCCAACGCCATCACCACCAACCACCCCGAGTGCATCCTGATCGTCCTTTTGATCGACGAGCGTCCCGAGGAAGTCACGGATATGCAGCGCCACGTCAAGGGCGAGGTCATCTCCTCGACGTTCGACGAGCCGCCGGAGCGCCATGTCCAGGTCGCCGAGATCGTGCTCGAAAAGGCAAAACGGCTCGTCGAGCATAAGCGCGACGTCGTCGTCCTCCTGGATTCGATCACGAGGCTCGCGCGCGCGTACAACTCGGTTGTGCCGCATTCCGGCAAGGTCCTCTCCGGCGGTATCGATTCCAACGCGCTTCAGAAACCGAAACGCTTTTTCGGCGCCGCGAGGGCGATCGAAGAGGGCGGGTCACTGACCATTATCGCCACGGCGCTCGTCGAAACGGGGAGCCGCATGGACGATGTCATCTTCGAAGAGTTTAAGGGAACCGGCAACTGCGAGCTGCAGCTTGACCGCAATCTCTTCCAGAGAAGGATATACCCGGCGATCGATATCAAGCGTTCCAACACCCGGCATGAAGAACTTTTGGTCAAGCCTGAGCATTTGCAGAAAGTCTGGATTCTGCGCAAGGTTTTAAACGAGCTCTCCAACGTCGAGGCGATGGAGCTCCTGATCGAGAAGCTCGGCAAGACCAAGAATAACGACGAGTTCCTCAACAGCATGAACCAGTAAAAGGCAAGAAGTGAAAAGCGAAACGTCAAGAGTGAGACAAAAAGGAGTTGCGCATGAAAGAAAAAATCCATCCCCAGTATAAAGAAGCGACGATCGTCTGCGCCTGCGGCGAGACGATTCACACGCGTTCGACGAAGCCGAGCATCCGCGTGGAGATCTGCTCGAAGTGCCATCCGTTCTTCACCGGCAAGCAGAAGTTCGTCGATTCTGCCGGCCGCGTCGAGAAGTTCATGAAGAAATACGGTAAAAGCAAATAATGGACTTGTTTGAGCAGCTGCAAAAACTCAGGGCCCGTGCCGCCGAACTCGAGGAGCTCCTGGTCCGTCCGGAGACGATCGCCGACATGGCGCTCTGCAACAGGTATGCCAAGGAGCTTGCCGGGTTGCGCGAGCCTGTCAATGTGCTCAACGAATATGAGCGCGCCCGCAAAGAGCTCGACGAACTCCGTGCCCTGCTTGCCCAGCCGCATGATAAGGACTTTCAGGCGCTCGCAGAGAGCGAGTCGCGGGAACTCACCCGTCGTCTCGAAGAGCTCACGCAGCGCATGACAGCCCTGACGCAGGGCGAAGACACGGACGCGGGCAAGAATATCATCTTGGAAATCAGACCGGGCACCGGCGGTCTTGAAGCCGGGTTGTTCGCGGCAGACCTCTACCGGATGTATTGCCGGTACGCGGACAAGAAAGGCTGGCTGACGGAAACGATGTCGTCGAACGAGACTGAAGTCGGCGGCATCAAGGAGATCGTCTTTGCCATCCGCGGCCAGGATGCATACCGCCGGCTTAAATACGAAAGCGGCGTGCATCGCGTGCAGCGGGTGCCTGAGACCGAGGCGCAGGGGAGGATTCATACGTCGACTGCGACCGTCGCCGTGCTGGTCGAACCCGAGGCCGGCGTCGACATTGAAGTCGATCAGAACGACCTGCGTATCGATACCTACCGTTCTTCCGGTCCGGGCGGCCAGCATATGCAAAAAACGGATTCCGCGGTCAGGATCACGCATCTGCCGACCGGGATGGTCGTGGCATGCCAGGATGAGCGCTCGCAGCTGAAGAACAAGACCAAGGCGCTGCGTATCCTCAAAGCCCGGCTGCTTGACGCCAAGCAACAGGAAGAAACGCGTAAAATGTCAGCCGAACGCAAATCTCAAATCGGTTCGGGAGACCGCAGCGAAAAAATCCGCACGTACAATTTCCCCGACCGCCGCATCACCGATCACCGCATCAATTTCACCACACACCGTCTGGAAGCCGTCCTCGAAGGCGAACTTGACGAGATTACCGACGCGCTCGTCTCGGCGGCTGCCGCAGCCGCTGCAGCCACAGCGGCTGTGCATCCGAGGGACCGCCGGTGACCGAGGCGGAGCTCGTTTTTACCCGGATACTCAACAAAGACCGGCTTTCCCTGTATCTTGACCGGCTGCAGCCCCTCGCTCCCGAAGCCGGCAGGCGCATCGCGCAGATTCTTCTGCGCAGGATTTCAGGCGAGCCGGTGCAGTATATCTTCAAAGAGGCCTCATTTATGGGGCTGGATTTTGAGGTGACGCCTGATGTGTTGATTCCCAGACAGGAAACGGAACTGCTCGTTGAGACTTCCGCGCGTATCATGGATAGTCTGCCGTCTGCCTGCCGCGTGCTCGATCTGGGATGCGGCTGCGGGTGTATCGGCATCGCGCTCAAGAGAGCCCATCCGCTCGCGCAGGTTGTCTGTCTGGACGTCTCGCACGCGGCTATCGCCGTGGCACGGCGTAACGCCGCGCAGCATACGGCAGATATTTCTTTTATCGAAAGCGATCTTCTCGCCGGTGAGCAGTGCGCAGGCCGTACGTTCGATCTGATCGCGACCAATCCTCCCTATGTGCCGTCGGAAGTCATTCCCGGTCTTCAGCACGAGGTGCGCAAGGAACCGCGTGTCGCGCTGGACGGCGGAGACGACGGTTTACGCATGTACCACAGGATCGCCCGGGAGGCACCCCGGTATCTGGCGGCGGGCGGGTATCTGGTGACGGAAATCGGAGCCGGACAGCGGTCATGCGTCGAAGAAATACTTCACAAATTCGGAGGTTTTGAGATAATAGAAGTAATTCGCGACTACCGCGGATTGGACAGGGTGATTGTCGCCAAAACGACACACAGCCATGGATAAATTAGTCATAGAAGGCGGTCTGCGTCTGGAAGGCGAAGTAACGGTCTCGGGTTCGAAGAATTCCTGTCTGCCGATACTCGCGGCGACGCTTTTGACCGATGAACCCTGCGTGATCAAGGGCGCGCCGTGCCTGCGTGATACCTCGACGATGCTGCGTATCCTGCGTTCGCTCGGCAAAAACGCGGAGCAGGACGGTGCGTCGATCCGGATCACGGCGACCAAGCACAAGGGCTGGGTTGCGGATTATCGCCTGGTTTCGACGATGCGCGCATCGTTCTGCGTGCTCGGGCCTCTCCTGGGAAGGTTTCACAAGGCGCAAGTTTCTCTGCCCGGCGGATGCATCATCGGCGTGCGGCCCGTGGATCTGCACGTAAAAGGATTGAGGTCGCTCGGCGCCCAGATCGAGGTGCGCGCAGGATACGTGGTGGCCCAGTGCCGGCAGCTTAAAGGCGCGCACATGTATTTGGGCGGCGCCTACGGTTCATCGGTGCTTGCCACCGGCAACGTGATGATGGCCGCTGTTCTTGCAAGGGGGACGACCGTCATCGAGGCTGCGGCCTGCGAGCCGGAGGTGCAGGACCTGGCGGAATTCCTCATCGCCATGGGTGCGAAAATCAAAGGTCACGGGACCCCTGTCGTCGAGATTACCGGCGTCAAGGCGTTGCACGGCGCGACGCATGACGTCATTCCCGACCGGATCGAAGCAGGCACGATGATCCTTGCTTCGCTTATCACCAACGGCGACCTCGTGGTTTCCAATGTCTGCACGCAGCATCTGGGCGCGCTCCTCGACAAGCTCAACGAAATGGGCGCCGGCGTTACCCCGGCGAAGAACGGCATCCGCGTGCGCAGGGTGAGGCGGCTCAAGCCCGTGAGCGTTTCGACGCTTCCCTATCCCGGGTTTCCGACGGATATGCAGGCTCAGATCATGTCCCTTTTGTCCGTGACCGCGGGTATCAGCGTGATTAATGAGAAGATTTATCCTGACCGTTTCATGCATGTCTCGGAACTAAACCGCATGGGCGCGCGTATCCAGCGGGAGGGACCGAACGCCGTTGTGGAGGGAGTCCGCCAGCTGTCAGGCGCGCCGGTTATGGCGTCTGACCTGCGGGCGTCGGCGTGTCTGGTACTTGCCGGGTTGGCAGCGCGCGGCAAGACTTCGATTCACCGTATATATCATCTTGAGCGCGGGTATGAGAATATCGAGCAGAAGCTTTCGAATGTGGGAGCGCGGATTTGGAGAGAGAAGGAATAGCGGGGGGAAGGAAAAAGACATGGTGTTGATGATAGATAATTATGATTCGTTCACCTATAACCTGGTCCAGTATCTGGCGGAGCTGGGCGCGAAGGTGCGGGTGTTCCGTAATGATGAGATAACGCTGACGGAAATCGATAAGCTCGCTCCGGAGAGGATCGTTATATCTCCGGGCCCGGGCAGGCCGGAAGACGCAGGCGTTTCCTGCGACGTGATCAGGTATTGCGCCGGGAAGATTCCGCTTCTGGGCGTGTGTCTCGGCCACCAGGCCATCGGCTACGTCTACGGAGGCAAGATCGTCGGCGCCCGCGACCTCATGCACGGAAAGACATCGCGCATATTCCATACGAGGGACGGTTTGTTCAAGGGGCTACCCAATCCTTTTCACGCGACGCGCTACCATTCGCTGGTGATCGACCGCGCCACGCTGCCTGCGTGCCTGCGGCTGGTTGCGTGGACGAGCGACCGAGAGATTATGGCAGTGGCTCATACGCGTTATGCAGTCTGGGGAGTTCAGTTTCATCCTGAGTCGGTCTTGACCACATCAGGCAAAGACCTCCTGGCTAATTTTCTCAAGATGCCGGCGGCCGGACGCAGATGATCGAAGAACTCCTTCGTTTTCTTCCGCTGGGCGATTTAACCGCGAGCCAGATGGAACAGAGCATGGAGGAGATCATGACCGGCGCGGTCCCGGCGCCTCTGGTCGCTTCGTTTCTGGTTGCCTTGCGCGATAAAGGGGAAACCGCCGGGGAGCTCGCCGCCGCGGTCAGCGTGATGCGAAGGCACGCGGTGCATGTTGATACCGGCATGCAGGATCTCATCGATACCTGCGGGACCGGCGGCGACATGAAGAATTCTTTTAACGTTTCCACTGCCAGCGCCTTTGTGGTCTCAGCCATGGGCGTTGCGGTGGCAAAACACGGAAACCGCGCGTCTTCGGGGCGCACCGGGTCTGCGGACGTTCTCGAGGCGCTCGGGGTTTCTCTTTCTCTCGGCGCGGCAGAGGCGCGCGAGTGCCTGCGAAAAACAGGAATCGCCTTCATGTTCGCGCCGAATTTCCATCCGGCGATTCGATTCGCCATGCCCGCGCGTAAGGCCGTACAGGGTAAGACCCTGTTTAATTTTCTGGGGCCGTTGAGTAATCCGGCGGGCGCTCAGTATCAGCTTATCGGCGTCGCCGATGAGCGCTGGGCTCAGCTTATGGCCCAGGCGCTTACCCAGCTGGGCACGCGCCATGCGCTGGTGGTGCGCGGCCGCGACGGTCTGGACGAGATTTCGACGACGCAGGAGACCGACGTCTTCGATGTGCGGGCGGGTTCCGTAACGCGCGGCGTGCTCAGCTACCGGGAATTCGGGATCCGGCAGGCGAGCCTGGAGGATCTGGAAGGGAAAGACGCCGCGCATAATGCCGCGCTGCTGCGGGCGGTGCTTGAGGGAAAGAAGGGACCGCAGCGCGACATCGTCGTGCTCAATGCTGCCGCGGCCTTCTACGCCGCGGACAGGGCGGGAAATTTGTTGCATGAGGCTGTCAGGGAGGGGATCAAGCGCGCCGAAGAGGCGATAGATTCAGGCAGGGCTTTGGAGAAGCTTGAGCAACTCATAAAGTTTCAACTGTCGTAGGTCGAAGGTCGTCGGTCGAAAAATACAGAGCCGTTCTCCTTCGACCTTCAACCTTCGTCCTTTGACCCATCATGATGGCGGTTGATTTTCTGAAAGATATTATCGCGAAAAAGAAAGAGCGCATCGCCCAGGCGAAAGAAAGGGTGGGCGTGGAGACGCTCAAAAACGCCATAGCGACACTGCCGCCTCCTGCGTCCCTGGTCAAGGCGATCAACCGGCCGAAACAGCTTTCGTTGATCGCGGAGATCAAAAAGGCAAGTCCTTCGCGGGGAGTCATCCGCCAGGATTTTGATCCCGTAGCCATTGCCGGGATATATAAAGATGCCGGCGTCCAGGCGCTTTCGGTGGTTACCGAAGAGGATTTCTTTCAGGGCAGCCCTGCGCTCATCGGCCAGGTGAAGCCCGGTATCGACGTGCCGGTGCTGCGCAAGGACTTTATCGTCGATCCGTATCAGGTGTACGAATCGCGTTTATTCCTGGCGGACGCCGTGCTTCTCATCGCCGCGGCATTGACCATGGACCAGATAGAGGAGCTCATGGCTGTGGCCCGGTCGCTGGGCATGGAGTGCCTCGTCGAGGTGCATACAGAAAAGGAATTGAAGAAGGTGCTGAAAGCGAAACCGCAGATTATCGGCGTTAATAACCGCGATCTGCATACGCTTGAAATCGACCTGAAAACAACGGAACGGC
>CAZDUF010000059.1:5419-8327 GCA_964508555.1 uncultured Planctomycetales bacterium | reverse complement strand
ACTACTATGATCTGAAAATCAACGACCAGAACGGCTCACCTGATACCTTCCGCAGCGCTTCCGATATAACTGTCAATCATAATCTTGAAGTTCTTGGCGGCACACTTGACGTGTCGACGAACGGCAACATCCTGACCATTGCAGGGACCTCTACCATCGATGGGGGTATTCTGATGGCGGCAGGCGGGAACATCGACGCGAATTCCGATGTCACTCTTACCGCGGGAGAATTGACTGCTCCCGGAGACGGCAAGTTCTTCAGGATTGCGGGATCCTTGTTGTTGAGCGGCACGTTCACGCATTCTACGGGGACGCTCACCTTTGACGCGACATCCGGCAGTCCGACGATCTCTGGCGGCGGGAATGATTTTTACAATGTCGTGTTCGACGACGCGGGAAGCGGCATTACCTTTGCCCTTGGCAGCGCGATGACGGTCAATGACCTTACCATAACCGGCGGCACCCTTGATACCGGGAGCAACAACGCGATTACAGTCGGCGGCGACTGGACCAATGACGATATTTTCATTTCACATGAGTCGGTAGTGACCTTTAATAAGGCATCGGGCACTCAGACCATCGATGCCGGAGGCACGGCCAATCCGAATACCGATTTTCAGACGTTGTCGAAAACGGGGGGAGGTTCGCTGCAGTTGTTTTCGTCAGGATTAGAAGTTGACGGGACGCTCACGGTTGCCGCTTCCTGTACGCTCGATTTGAACGGCAGAAACTTGAACGCCGGCACGCTGGACAATGCAGGGGTCGTCCAGGTGCAGGGGCCGGAAACCGTGTCAGTGATCGCGCACACCGGTACCGAGGGAACGGTGCGCTATGTGGGTGACGGGGATGCTTCTCCGGAAACCTTCCCGATTTCCGGTTTTGCAGGATCGAGTTATCATCATCTGATTGTCAATGATACCCATGGCACGAAAGACACGTTCCAGACAAGCGAGGGTGTTTCGGTGGCCGGGGATCTGACGATTGACGGCGGAACGCTGGATGCTTCAGGGTACACTATCGATGTGGACGGCTCGGTCAATGTGGCGAGCGGTACTTTCAGCGCTCCGGGCACGGGTCAGACGCTGACTGTGGGTGGCGACCTGACTGTTGCCGGGACGTATACGCACAATGCAGGAGGAATTATTTTTGACGACAACGCCAAGCAGACGACGATCGACGCGCCTGCGGGCGGACTGGTATTCTACGATTTTATCTGTACCGCCGCATCGAAGGTGCTTACCTTTACCGCGTCAGACACGTTCACGGTATCCGGAACGCTGACCTTAAACGGCCAGGCATCTGGTACGCGCATCGATTTGAATTCGACGCAAGGGGGGATTCAGTGGAACCTGATTCTGAACGGCACGCATGCCGTGCAGTACGTCGATGTAAGCGATTCAAACGCCTCGGGTACAGCTTCCTTGCCGGTGAATCCGGAAGGATCCTCTGATTCGGGGAATAACAGTAATTGGTTTCCCGCGGTTTCTGATCCGGATGCAAACGCTCTGCGAGCGGGAGGGCACCGGCATACTTTTTATGACGGGACGCAATTCTGGGCGTTTTATATCAACGAGACCTCGGATGTCGTCTATAAACGCGCCGTCAGCGCTTCAGACTGGTCAAGCGCGCCGGTAAGCGTTGCCGCCGGCACATTCACTTCACTCGGCATTTGGGAAGATGGGACGAGCGTGTACTGTACATATGGGAACGGAACAGATACCTTTGAGAAAAAAATTACTATTGCCTCCCAGGCGCAAGGCTCCGAGCGCACTCTGGATACCGCAGCCGATTACCATATGCAGACGATACGGGATACCTCCGGTTATCTGCACCGCAAAAGCGAGTCAGGCAGCAAGTGGAATGTTACCGGCTATCAGGGGAGCTTTGGCGCCAGCGCGACCGCGACCGTGAATTTGAACCCGCCTGTATCAAGCCTGTCGAACGCATTCATTATTTCTCCCGCGGGGAGTATGAGCGTTGGAGTCGGAAGCGGTGGGGCGCAGCAGAATGCGAACGCGGTGTTAGCCCGCGCGCGGTTCATCAGTACGTCTCAGGTCGGATTGACGCGCGGCGTCAATACCGGAGACAGCGCGTATTCTTTTTTTGTTATCGACGACACCACAGGAAACGAGATTTATACCGTCAACGGTACCGCTGCTTTCACCGCGACCACTGACGGAGATCTGACCATCACGACCACAGATGTGCCTGCATTAAATGCCATCACCGATCCGGACAAGTGCGTCGTATTTATAACCGCCTCTTCGAATTCCGGCGCGGTTACCCGGTATAACCAGGCCTGCGTGCGTGGATGGGTTGCCGCGGATAAAAGTATAGAACTGCGCCGCACTGCGGGTAACAGCATCGCGACCGTTGACTGGCACATGGTTGAGTTTAAAGGCTCCGGCTGGGGAGTGCAGCACGGCAACTTCAGCATCACCACTGGGACAGTCGCTTCTCCGCAGACACAGGCAATCTCCAGCGTCAATACCTCTCAGGCATTCGTATACATGACGTGGAACTCGACGGCAAACGGGCTCAGTTATACGACGCCGAAAGTTGAATTATATGATGCCACGACGCTGCGGTTTTCCCGCCAGAGCACCTCCGGAACCTGCACGGCGAACTGGTGGGTCATCTCGCATCCGAATCTGCGCGTACAGCGTAATACCGATAGCGCATTGGCCACGGATTCGACTGAGGATCAGGCCATCACTGCCGTCGATACTGCCAGCGCTTTTCCTATCACATTTAATGACGTCAGCGGCACGGGAACAACCTATCCGCAGAATCTCTGGAGGGCGAATTTTACTTCTACGGCGTCATTGGATTGGTTCAGGAGTTATACCGGCCAGAGCTCGAATTTCTGCTGGCAGGTTGTGCACATGCCGCGCGGCTTTTACTGGGC
>CAZDUF010000059.1:0-5409 GCA_964508555.1 uncultured Planctomycetales bacterium | reverse complement strand
GAGAAGATAGGAGAAGATACCTCCGGCTGGGGGCACATGAGTATGGTCCCTCTGGAATCTGGCAAGGTCATGGCGCTGTATAATGACTACGAGGCAGGCACCTACTATCTGCGCTCGCGCGTGTACAGCGCAGGGACATGGGGGAGCGAACAGACCGTCGTTGCAGACTGCAACGATTCTCTCCTGGCGGCGAATTGGAGCGATAAGCATCATTTCAGCGCGGTTGCCGACGACGTCGGGTACGTCTATGTTATTTACGCTAACACCTCCAATTACATCAACTACACATTTTATAACGGTACGGAATGGCTTGCCTCTCCCGTTCCGACTTCGGACTCCGGAGGCTGTTCGAATCCGTCGCTTTCCTACGATTCGGCGTATGAGACCGTGTATGCGTTCTGGCTTGAAGGCGCCAATTTGCGTTACAAGCAGTCAACGAGCCAGAAGCAGGGATACTGGCAGACGCAGCAGACGCTGCGCACGAACCTCGACAATCCGCGTTTCCTCGGTACCTCATATAATGATACAGTGAAGCTTGGCGCACTCTGGAGGGAAGGAACGGATTCATTCCTTTCTTTCGACACGGTGACGCTCGCGGCGACGATCGTCGATCTTGTGGATTTTTACGGCTTGGGTATGGATACCACGGTCAAGCTGTTATGGCGAACCGCGTCTGAAATCGATAACGCGGGTTTCCATGTCTACCGCTCAACAGATCCGGCAGGCGCGTTTACGCGCATCACCGCGAGCCTGATTCCCGGCCTGGGCACATCGCTGGCAGGGCAGGATTACTCGTACGTAGATACAGACGTCACTCCCGGAGAGACGTATTACTATATCCTCGAGTCGGTTGAGACTGACGGCACGACCCGCAGGTTTGGTCCCGCAGGCGCGCATCCGGGGCTTGATTCCGATTCCGACGGGATGAGCGACGACTATGAATACTACTACGGCCTTGATCCTCGTACCGACGACGCGGCGCTTGATTATGACGGAGACGGCCTT
This sequence comes from uncultured Planctomycetales bacterium, assembly GCA_964508555.1. Taxonomy (GTDB): domain Bacteria; phylum Omnitrophota; class Gorgyraeia; order Gygaellales; family Profunditerraquicolaceae; genus CAZDUF01. The sequence goes on along the minus strand of CAZDUF010000059.1, from coordinate 4,404 downwards.
TCGAATGCCGCGGAGTATTCTGCAGCGAGCGATCCCTTTGCCTCGCGTGATGAGGATCTTTCCTGGAGCGCGTCCGCTCCGGGTGAACCGGGCGTGAGTGTCATCTCAAGCAGCGCATCAGAAATTATCCTGGAGCTGGTGACCAATAGTTTCAACGCCGATACTAAGACCGTCGGGTTTGATACCTACCAGATGCTCAGTTTTCCCGAATACGGCCACGGGTATGCCTCAAACGAGGGAAAACCCATGGTTCCGCTGAAAGGTATTTTATTGTCCATGCAGGATAAGAAGCCGCTCAACGTCAGCGCGATCGATTATGAGACAGAAGTTTTCTCCGGCTATAACGTGTATCCGGTGCCGCAAAAAAGGCTGGTTGTCGAGGGGGGAGTGACGTATCTGCAGTCTCAGTTCTACCGGGATAATCTTACCTACGGCCGCAACGCGCTCTATCCGGGAAAGACCGCAGCCGTTGATTATTCCAATTACCTCAGGGGTCAGTCTGTAGCCAGGATCGTTGTGTATCCTTTGCAGTGTAATCCCTCGACGGGCGAGCTTGTTTTATACAAGCGGCTGCGGGTTAAGATTACCACCCAGGCTGCCGGTCAGGCGGGAGGGCCAGGGGCCGGAGGCAGCGCCCTGCCGTCAGGTGTCCAGGCAGGATATAAAATTCCCGTTGATGCCGACGGCGTGTATCGCGTGACGCCGGAAAACTTGAGCGCAGCAGGAATCCCTGCGGGTATCGACCCGCGCACGCTGAAAATCTACAACAGGGGAGAACAGGTGCCGGTGTACGTGCGGGGAGAGGCAGATGCCTCGTTTGACGCTGGGGACTATCTTGAGTTTTACGGAGAAAAAGAGCGTTCGCGCTATACCTACAACAACACCTATTGGCTGGTATATAACGGTACGCAGGGCGAGCGCATGCCGCAGGAGAACTCGAGTGCCGGAACCGTGCCGGATTCTTTCCTGAGCGAATACGTGCATGACCTGAATCAGTATTACTGGTCTGAATTCGGGGGGGTTGAGGATCCGTGGTATCTATTGTCGCCTGTTTCCGCAGGCGCGTCGCAGACCTATAGTTTGAGTCTTCCCGGTGTAGTGCAGTCGGCAGAGCGGGGAATCGTGAGCGCGTCTCTGCGGGGCTACGCCCGCTACGATAATCCCGCGTTTTACGCCAAGGTGTATCTGAACAATTATTTCGTGGATGACGTTTCCTGGACAGGGAACAATACCGGCGCGCTGACGGCAATCGAAATTCCCGCCTACTGGATCGCCAACGGTACCAATACCGTTAAGGTGGAGCACGTGGCAAACGCGTCGTTTCCCGTTTCCTGGATTTTTATCGATTGGCTGAATATCACCTATCCGCGGGAGTTGAGCGCTCTCGACGGCTATCTCCTGATCCGGCCGCAGGAATTCGGAACCTTTACCTTTGAGACTGACGGATTCAACGACGAGAATATCAGCGTTTATAACGTGACCGATCCTTCGTCTGTCACGCGTGTAGGAGGATCTTCCGTTACCAGCAGCGGTACAGGGTACGCTGTATCATTCAACGCGACAGCGGGAAATGCCTCGCGTTTTGTCGTGTGTTCCGATGCGGGCGTGCGTTTCCCCCCAACGGTCATCCCGGACGCCGGCTCGTCGCTACGCGACACCGCAAACCACGCCGATTACGTGATCATTTGTCATGATGATTTCTATGACCAGATACAGCCGCTTGCCGAGTACCGCAGGGATCAGGGACTCGATGTCGTTGTTGCGAACTTAAGCGATGTCTACGATGAGTTTCATTACGGGATTGCGTCTCCATTGGCCCTCAAGAATTTCCTGAATTATACCTATCACTCATGGCAGGCGCCTGCGCCCGTGTATGTATTGCTCGTCGGTGACGCGACCTACGATTACCGCGACGACGAAGCATGGGGATTTACCAACTATGTCCCGAGTTATCTGATCTATAACAAGGATTTCGGCGAGACGTCGACAGACGACTGGTTCGTCTGTTTCGACGGTGAGGACGATATCTTTCCCGATATGCTGATCGGCAGATTTCCCGCAAAGACGGGAGATGAGGTATCGCAGATGGTGAACAAAACCATCGCGTATGAAGCAGGTTCTCTCGATGCATCCTGGACCAGGAAAGCCCTGTTTGTCGCCGACGATGAGGCTGCGTTTGAAGCCGTATGCGACCAGCTGGCAGGGCAGCTTCCCGAGAATTACACGGCAAGCAGATTGTTCCTGGACAGCTATGTGAATCCGCTGGACTGCAAGCAGGATATCCTGGCGTCGATCAATGCCGGCGCCCTCATGGTAACGTACTCCGGCCACGGCGGCATGCAGATTTGGGCGGATGAGGAAATCCTCACCACAGACGATATCGCGACACTCGGTAACGAAGGCAGGTATCCGTTCATGCTGATGCTTAACTGCGTCAACGGCCATTTTATCCAGCCGATGTATCTGGAATGCCTTGCGGAAGAGCTTGTCCGTCCCGAAGACAAAGGTGCTGTGGCAGCGCTTGCTCCGTCGGGTATGTCGCTGCCAGAGCATCAGCTGATCCTGGCGGAAGGCTTGTATGATTCGTTCTTTAAAAAGGGAGAGCGGGTGCTTGGCGCGGCAGTGGCAGAAGCCAAGATGTATCTGTTCCAGGAAGCAGGCACCGCGGTGCCGGATGTCGTGCAATCATTCGTTCTCTTCGGCGACCCGGCGCTCACCTTACGGAAAGAGCCGCTGCCTGATGAGCCGGAGCCGGAGTCTCCCGCGGTGTATAGTGCGCAAACCTTAATTTCTCCGGTGTATTCATTCTCGGTGAGTCATGATGCGCAAGCGATATTACCGTCTGTTTTGTTCCAGCACGCGGGCGCGCCGGAGTCGTCCGCGCAGGAAGAGATTGCTTCAGATGGAGAGACGGAAGCTGTATTGAAGAGCGCGCGGGGAGGGCTTGTGTCAGGCGAAGGAAGGGAGCAGAAACCAGCGGCGAAGCGATCTGCGGGTGGTGCGGGGACGATACAGAAGCAGGATAGCGGACTGCGGCCAGGGCAGGCAAAGACTATCGGCAAATATAAGTCAAAACCCCTGAGACGCAAAGTCCAGTTGGCGATGAGGTCGAATCAAGCGGCCCGGCAGCAAGCCGTGCGCGAACAGCCGGATAGGAAAGAAACGGTCTGGGAGCGCGTGAAGAGGCTGGCAGCGAGAGTCAGGGATTATTTGGCGAATCGCTTCAGGCGTGCGCAATGATCGTTACCATTGCCGGCATGCATCTGGCATTGAGTTCGCGCTCATCTGCTGTCGTGGCAGAGATTGAGTCATCGTGCGCTTTTTTTTCGGCCGGCCAACCGCACGATGAGCAGCCCGGCCTGCGTATTGTGTGCAGCAGCAGGGAGTTCGAGAGTAGTTTTCCCGTCAGTCTGCACGCCGATACGCGCTACTATAAGGCAGATACGCCTGAGTTCAGCACTGCGGTTGATGTGAGCAGCGGAAGGGGGTCTATCCGGTATGCTTCCGGCTCACCGGGGAGTTTCAGCAGGGCGCTCAAGAACCTTGCATACTATCTCGTGCTTGCGCAGGGAGGCGTGGTACTGCATGCCGCTGGCGTGGTCAAGGATCAAGAGGCATATATCTTTTTCGGGCCCTCAGGCAGCGGGAAATCGACAGTGTGCCGTCTGTCCGGAGGCTGCGCGATCCTGAGCCAGGAATGTCTCGGAATTCTGAAGAATGCGGTTTGGGCGCTGCCGTACGCGGATGACGCAGAGTTTGAGCTCAGAGTCCCTTCCTGCAATCGTATTGCGGTTTGCACGACGCTGGTGCAGGATACACGGGTTTTTTCCCGGAAGCTGAGTAAACGCGAAGCGCTTACGCAGATGCTGCCTGCGCCGCACGATAATTTTCAGGCTCTGTGCAGCGCGGACCGGATGTTGGACGTTATGAGCGCAATGCTCGACGGAACGCCGTGTTACGAGCTGCATTTCAGGCAGGACAGCTCGTTCTGGGAATGTATGACTGCGGATGCGACTGCTTCGGCCCCGAAGGGGCCGGAGCAGTGACGATGATGTGCAATCGTACCATTGAGACAGGAAAAAAGAAATGAGAGATACGTATCCGTTACGTAATCCCGACGCTGCCTGGCGCGTCATCGACGGTGAGGGAGTTATCGTCACCCCGAAAGACGGTCTGGTGCGCGTGCTCAATGAAACAGGCGCGCGTATCTGGGAGTTGTCAGACGGAAAAGCGACTGCCGGACGGATTGCCGATACACTTGCCGCGGAGTGGGGGCGTGTAGGCGCTGAGCTCAAACAGGACGTGGAAGCGTTCCTTGTTGAATGCTCGGCGAAAGGATTGGTGACGCTGCGCGATGAGCCGCTCGGATAGATTCGATCCGTACGATACGATCGTCAAGAAGAC
>CAZDUF010000058.1:0-8364 GCA_964508555.1 uncultured Planctomycetales bacterium | reverse complement strand
ATATTAACATTTCCGCGTAGTAAAAAATTAACCTATTGACTTAGTAATAACACTGGTAAGCGCGCTCGATTTCGCGGACAAAGGATTGGGCTGCGTTCCGTGGATTGTCTGCCTCAAGGATCGGCCGCCCGACAACGAGAAAATCGCTGCCGGCGCGAACTGCATCCGCAACCGTCGCGGTCCTTTTCTGATCATGCACTGCCTCCTGCTCCTGCCGGATACCCGGTGTCACGATGTAGCAGCCGTCACCGAGTGCCTTGCGTATCTGAGACGCCTCCTGAGCGGAGGACACCACGCCGTCAAGCCCGCTCGATACCGCAAGCCGCGCTAATGCCGCGACCTCTGATTGCGAGGCTTCCCTGCTGGTCAATACCGTCACGCCGATCAGCAACGGCCTATGCACAGCGGCTAGCCGGCTCTCTTCCAAGGCGGCGTTTGCCGCGGCCCGCATCATCTCCATGCCACCGGCAGTATGCATGGTCAGCATGAATACGTTGTGCCTGACCGCCTGGCGCACTGCCTGACTCACGGTATTCGGAATATCATAGAGCTTTAAATCGAGAAAAACACGCGCGCCACGGCGGCCAAGCTCGGTGATGATCGAAGGGCCCGCTGCCGTAAACAACTGCAATCCAACCTTATAGACAGACACCGCACTGTCGAGTTCATCGACAAGCGCCAGCGCCTTTGCTTCTGTGGGGACATCCAGCGCCAGAATTAATTCTGGTTTTCCGCGTTCATTCGCCATAGCGTAACGTTCCGACCAGCTCGCGCACGGTCGCTATCCTGTGCCGCTTCAAGAATTCGCCGATACCGGTAATGACCTTTCCCGCCACCGCCGGGTCAGTAAAATTCGCCGTGCCGATACTCACCGCCGCGGCCCCCGCAATCACAAACTCCAGGGCGCTTGCAGCGTCGCAAATCCCTCCCATGCCCACGATCGGCACGCGCACCCTGCGAAAAACCTCCCAGACCATGCGTACCGCAACCGGACGAATCGCAGGACCGCTCAATCCTCCGGTGCCTGCGCTGAGTTTCGGCCGGCGCGTTTCTATATCGACGCTCATACCGGAAAGAGTGTTGATAAGACTCACCGCGTCCGTTCCCGCGTCCTCAGCAGCGCACGCGATATCCGCAATCGATGACACGGCAGGGGAAAGCTTGGTAATGACGAGCTTCCTGGTGCGGCTGCGCACGCGCGAAACCGCCTGCCGCGTTGCTCCGGGATCCTGCGCGATCAGACCGGACGCCGCGCCGTGCCTGACGTTCGGACAGGAAATATTTACCTCGAATCCCGCGATCGGCAGCGGATCCAGGCGTTCCGTCAACGCCGTAAATTCGTCGAGATTTTCTTCGGCGGCAATACTCACGATGACTGGCACGCCGTGTCGCGCGAGCAGCGGCATCTTGTCTTTGATAAACGCGCCGACTCCGGGATTTTCCAGCCCGATGGAATTCAGCATGCCTGCGGCAGTCTCGCAGGTGCGCGGCGGAGCGTTGCCTGCGCGGGGAGAGAGTGTGATTGTTTTTGAGACAATCGCGCCAAGCGTGCCGATATCCAGAAAATCCTTAAACTCGTCGGCATACCCGAACGTGCCTGAGGCGACGAGAACGGGATTCTTCAGCCGCAGAGCGCCGAGCTGCACAGAAAGATCCGGTACGGTCACGGCCGCCTCCCGGGCACGGGCCTCTCCCAGATAATATCTGGCGCCGAAAAAACAGGGCCTTCCGCGCATACGCGTTTGTATCCCTGCATGGTGCGGATCGCGCATCCGAGGCAGGCTCCGAACCCGCACGCCATATGCGCCTCTAAAGAAACCTCGCAGGGAATAGCGCGCTCCCTGCACGCGACGGCTACCGCAGCGAGCATCGCATACGGCCCGCACCCGTATACCATCGACGGGCGAATCTCCGACGCCGCAAGGTGCTGCCGGAGCAGGTCGCTGACGTTTCCCCTAAATCCGCGGCTGCCGTCATCCGTCGCAACGTGCACCCGGCAACCGAATTTTTTGAATTCCCGCTCGCAGAGTATCCCCTTTTTTGATCGTGCCCCGAGAAGAACCAGCGGCGCAACGCGCTCCTTCCGGTTCTTGCTCCGGACAAGCTGCTGCGCGCAAAATACCAGCGGCGCGACTCCCATACCGCCGGCAACGATGACAATTCCCGCTGCAGTGCCGCGCGGGAGGGAAAATCCTCTTCCCAGCGGCCCGATGCAGTCCAGATAGTCTCCCGGCCGCACGCAGCTGAGCCTGCGCGTACCGACTCCCACGACTTCGTACAGAATTTCGACGCGTGAACCGTCCACGCGGTGAATCCCGAACGGACGGCGTAAAAGCGGCTCCAAGCCGTCCTGCACGCGCACGGAAACGAATTGACCAGGCTGGCAGCGGCGCGCTGCCGCAGACCAGGAAAGCACTAGCTTATAATACCGACCGCTCACGCGCAGATGACTGACCACGGGAACCCGGCGCGTTGAGGCTATTTTTGACATCGCGGACACAGATACGTTCCCCTTCCTCCCAGAGCTATGCGCTGAATGGGATGCGAGCACGCCTTACACGGCTTCCCCTGACGGCCGTAGACCTGATGAAACGGCACGTAGCCGCCGGGCTTACCCGTTAACTGAACAAACTGATCTACCGATGACCCTTTTAGGCGAATTGCATCCCGGAGAATTCCCTGAACGCTCGCAAAAAGACGCCGTGTTTCTATCTCGCTCAAAGAAGCTGCCGGCCGGCCGGGATGAATACGGGATTTAAAAAGAACTTCGCAGGCGTACAGATTCCCGATGCCCGCGACGATCGACTGATCCATGATAAGCGGCTTGATTTTTGTCTTCTTTCCGGACAGACGCGCCTGAAAATCCTCCGCGCTCATCTCCAGGGGATCGGGACCGAGCCTGCGGATAAAAGGGTCCGCTGTCCAATCCGACACCACGCGCAGTTCGGCGAACAACCTGCGATCGCAGAGATCGAGCGCGGTTTTGTCGTCCAAGAAAAACGTGACCCTGGCCCCGGAGCCGCTTCCCGGATATAACACCTGCCCGGTCATCTTCAGATGCAGCAGCAGGGCGCTCCCCGTCGATAGCTCAAACACCAGACATTTCCCGCGGCGCAGGACATTCTGCAGCCGCGCGCCCATGAGCAGCTTGACAAACTCGCGCGGAGACGGCCCGCGGATAACTTTTGGATTGTGCACATCGACGCGGACAATCTTTTTCCCGCGCACGCGAGCGTTCAGCTGCCTGCATACTGTCTCGACTTCAGGCAACTCGGGCACGGCGCTTCCTCGTGTGTACCGGCGCCATTTTCGCATGATACCGCTGAATTGCGACTGCCTCCAGGCGCTTGGATTTGAGCGCCTGCAGCGCGCTCACCGTCGCCTGCGCTCCCGATATAGTCGTCGTATAAGGAATACTGTGCAGGACAACCTGCGACCTGATCTTGACTTCGTCCTTGCGCGGTATGCGTCCCGACGGAGTGTTGATCACCAGCTGGATTTTCTTGTCCTTCATGTAATCGAGGATATTCGGCCTTCCCTGGTCGATCCGAGGCAAAACCGACACCTCGATGCCCGCATGCTCGAGCACCGCCGCGGTGCCGCTGGTCGCGAACAGCTTGAACCCGAGCCCGCGCAGCGCCTTGGCAATCGGCGTAACCGCCGGCTTATCCTTGTCGCAGACAGAGAGAAAAACATTGCCCTTCTCGGGAAGATTCTGTCCCGCAGCCATCTGACTTTTGATATACGCCAGCCCGAAGTCCTCGTCGATACCCATCACCTCGCCCGTGGATTTCATTTCCGGTCCGAGGATAATATCCACTCCCGGGAAACGGTTGAAAGGAAATACCGATTCCTTGATGCACATGTACGGAGGCGTGGTCTCACGGGTGAACTTGAGCTGCGCGAGCGTGCGCCCGACCATCACCTTAGTCGCCAGCCTTGCCAGCGGCACGCCGATCGCCTTTGACACGAAGGGCACGGTGCGCGACGCGCGCGGGTTCACCTCCAGCACGTGCACCTTGCCGTCCTTGATCGCATACTGCACGTTCATCAGACCCGTGATGTGCAGTTCCCGGGCGAGTTTATAGGTCGCCTGCCTGATATCCTCGAGCACGCCTGTGGGGAGATTGTAGGTCGGCAGGAGCATAGCGGAATCTCCCGAATGAATCCCCGCCTCTTCAATATGCTCCATGATGCCACCGATCACGTAGGCCGATCCGTCGCCGATCAAATCGACGTCGGCTTCGGTCGCATCCTCCAGGAATTTGTCGATCAGAATCGGGTGCTCGCCGGAAACGCGGGCCGCTTCTTCGATAAAACGCTCGAGCGTCGTCTCGTCATAAACGATCTCCATCCCCCTGCCGCCGAGCACATACGACGGCCGCACCAACACGGGATATCCAATCTTGCGGGCGATCACCTTCGCTTCCTCATAGGTGAACGCGGTTCCGTTCTCCGGCTGCAAAAGACCCAGACGCATCAGCATCTGCTTAAAACGCTCTCGGTCCTCAGCAACATCGATATGCTCCGCAGACGTCCCTAACAGGCGTATGCCCGCTTTCCTCAGCGGCACAGCCAGATTCAAGGGCGTTTGACCGCCGAACTGCACGATCACGCCGATCGGTTTTTCGGCGTCAATAATAGCGAGTATGTCCTCGAACGTCAGCGGCTCGAAATAAAGCCGGTCCGAGGTGTCGTAATCCGTGGACACAGTCTCCGGGTTGCAATTGACCATGATGCTTTCATAACCCTCTTCCTTGAGAGCGTAGGCGGCATGACAACAGCAATAGTCAAATTCAATGCCTTGCCCGATTCTATTCGGTCCGCCTCCGAGAATAACGACTTTCCCCTGGGTGGCTGTTTTCCTAACATTCTTTTTTTCTGCCACGGACTCCTCCCCTATAAAACCGTGCAACTTATCCTGACCCTGCACGCTCCTGAGCAACGAGCGGCACACATGTAACGCCTAATCCTTTTTTCTTAAAACCTCAATGAATGGGTATATTCATCCACCAATTTGGAAAATAAAACAAAGGGCAACCACTTTTAATATTATTTTACCTTGTTTGTGGGAATTTTACTCCACATTTTGCGTAAAATTCTCATCGCATTACACGAATAGCATTGCGCATGCCTAGGCCTCTATCTATGCGCCTGGCAGGAATTGAACCTGCACATTCAGCTCCGGAGGCTGACGCCCTATCCATTGGGCCACAGGCGCGAAATTTGTTACAGTATTTCAGACACTCGCATTTGCTCGGTCGGAACCCCGACCGCCAATGAAATGGGCGCGTCGGGGCAGGCGCGCTAGAACAGACTTAATTGCTGCTCTTCAGAGCTTTGATTCTCGCCCTCGCCAAAAATAGAAATGACACCATACTCACCGTCATATCCTGCCTTGATCGAAACCTTGCCTTCTCGCACCCGCAACACGCCTTCAGCCACGCGGGGATGCAGTCCCTTCTTGAGATCCGTTGCCGGCACCCTCAGCAGGATATCGAATTCGGTGCCGAACTTCGACACAGCCGCCAGGTACTCCCTTTCAACCGCCATCGAACCTTTGCCCATTTTTTTTGCTTCGGCAATGATCTCGTCGAGAGGGATGAGATTCACATAGGGAACCGCGTTAGCCGGCTTGAATCCCGCAGGCCGGTCTGCCAGCTGCGCGACCCTGCTGTCAACGCCGATTGTGACGCGCTTACCGCACTTCGGACACACGCCGTGAGCCTGCCGTGTCTCCTCGGGCGACAGGCGGACTCCGCACAAGCGGTGTCCGTCAAAATGATACTTGCCTTCCTCGGGGAAAAATTCGATGGTTTTCAAGAAACGCGATGCGTCCTTGGTGCGCAGACAATCGCGGATAGCCGCATAATTCATCTCGCAGGCGAATACATTCGCCTCCCTGCCGATCTTCGCCGGCGAATGAGAATCGCTGTTCGAAATCAGAGAAAATCTGTCGAGACTACTGAGGCGCCAGTTCATTGCCGGATCGCTGGAGAGCCCCGTTTCAAGAGCGAATATCTTTTCGGTTTGATCCTCGAAACAGTCTTCGATCCTGTTAAAACCTGACATCGAACCGAACAACGAAAACCATGGAGTCCAGATGTGGCCCGGCACCACCATACAGTTCTCGTCGATATCGAAAATGATCCGCGCAAGCTCGGCGGCATCGAGCCCGAGAATCGGCCTGCCGTCGCTTGAAAGATTACCGTACCGGGACAGGGTTTCGTTAATCCTCTCCGCGGTCCTGAACGACGGGGCGAAAATGACGTTATGGATACGGTATCCTCGACTGCCCTTTGAATAGATACTGCTGATCTCTGCCGTAAGAATAAAAGAAATATCCTGGTACCGGTATAATCCGTTGCCGGTGTCGGTCAACTGGCGTTTGAGCTCCTGCAGCCAGAGATGATGCGTAAAATCCCCTGTCCCCATGAGCGCGATGCCCTTCAACCTGGCTCGCTCGGCAAGATGGGGAACATCCATATCTTTACTGGTTGCGCGGGAATATTTCGAGTGGATATGAAAATCTGCGATAAACTGCATAGGCGCTCTCCTGCATCCGTCTCACCATAATAGCAGAGCACAAGCACATCCGCAACGTTTTTGCAGGATGAAAACGTGCTGCCCTCCAAAGAGTTCCCTTGATAAATGACGGACGATTACAGCTAGCGGCTGTCGCAGCTTTCGCTGGCGGAGTAAACAATCTCGCCCCTGCGGATCACCCAGGAGATAACTCCGGGAAGCTCTTTGTTCAGAAACGGGGAGTTTTTTGATTTTGAAACCATGGTTTCCTTGCGCACAACCCAATGAGTCCCCGGAGAAACAATCGCGATGTCGGCAACGCTGCCCGGTGCGAGCGTGCCTGCAGGAATAGAGACAATCCGCGCCGGATTATATGCCATCACGCGCGCGAGTTCAAGCCACGTGAGAACTCCCGGCACAACGAGCTCCTGCACGCACACGGAGAGCGCCGTCTCAAGACCGATGACGCCGAATTCCGCGCGCTCGAATTCAATCTCTTTCTCGTTCTCGGTGTGGGGCGCGTGGTCGGTCGCTATCACGTCAATAGTCCCGTCGCGCAACCCTTGCTTGAGCGCATCCCTGTCTGAGGCGCCGCGTAACGGCGGATTCATTTTATAATTCGGGTCAAACCCCTTAACCGCTTCTTCGGTAAGCGCCAAATAATGGGGCGCGGTTTCAGCGCTCACGCGAATGCCCTGCTGCTTTGCCTTCGCAATGATTTCCACCGACTCCGCGCAACTCACATGCGCGATATGTATCCAGGCGCCGCTCTCTGCGGCCAGCCGGATATCGCGCTCTACCCGCGCATATTCGGACTCTTTCGAAATTCCGCGCAGTCCCATCGTGGTAGAGATGAACCCGGCGTTAACTACCCCCTTGGCGCTCAGCCTCTTGTCTTCCGCATGCGCGATGACAGGAACCCCGGCGGCCCTGGCTGCCGCGCACGAGCGCAGCATCACGTCATCCGCGTCCACGGAATTTCCGTCGTCTGAAATCGCCACAACGCCCGCGTCTTTCAGCGCGGATACGTTTACCACGTCGAGTCCACGCCTGCCTTCGGTCATGCATCCGCAGATATGCACCGCGCAGTGAGCGCTGCGGGCAATGATGCTGTTGAGCGCCTTAACCCGCTGGGCCGTATCCGGAGGAGGATCCGTATTCGGCATTGCTACAACCGAGGTAATCCCTCCCCTGACCGCGGCACGGCTGCCGCTGGCAACCGTTTCCTTGTCCTCTCTACCCGGTTCCCGCAGGTGCACGTGCATATCGACCAATCCGGGCAGCACTATCATGCCCGCGGCATCAAGCGCGCGGCCAGTGCCGGGTACTTTTTTGCTCTTGGCAAGCGGCTCAACCGACGCAATTACCCCGTCCTGCACCACAATATCCCTGACGGCGCACTCGCCGCTTGCCGGATCAACAACCGTGCCGTTTTTAATCAGCAGGGAATTCTTCATCGTCTTTCTTTTTCTCCTGGGCAGAAGCAACAAGATATAACACGGCCATGCGCACGGCGATGCCGTTCGTCACCTGTTCAAGAATGACCGACGCGGGACCGTCGGCGACATCGCTGGACATCTCAATCCCCCTGTTGATCGGACCGGGATGCATCACGACGACCTGTTTGGATGCCTTTTCCAGCCGTTCACTGGTGATCCCGTACTGATGATAATACTGCCGCTGATCGGGAAACGCGCTTTCGCCGTCGCGTTCAAACTGCATGCGCAAGACATTCACCGCATCCGCCTGCGCGAGCGCATCGTCGATATCATGCGTCACGCGCACGCCCATCTGCTCGATAGCCGCAGGGATGAGCATGGGCGGCGCGCATACTGTCAC
>CAZDUF010000057.1:0-8392 GCA_964508555.1 uncultured Planctomycetales bacterium | reverse complement strand
GGCTGGATGCCGTACTCCCACCAGGTCGGCCAGACGGGCAGGACCGTCGCTCCGAAGATTTATTTCGCCTGCGGTATTTCCGGCCAGATTCAGCACCTGGTAGGCATGCAGTCATCGAAAATCATCATAGCCGTCAACAAAGACCCTGAAGCCCCGATTTTCAAGGTCGCTACCTACGGTATTGTCGCAGACGTTCTGCAGGTTGTTCCCGCGCTGACCAGGAAATTTAAAGAAACCCTGAAGAAATAATGTGGTACAATGGGGTCATGCAGATCCGCCGCGCCTTCACCCTTATCGAGGTCATGATCGTGGTGGCAGTGATCGCACTGCTTGCGGCCATCGCCGTACCGAATCTGTTGGCCGCGCGCAGGACCGCGAATGAAGCCTTCGCCAAGTCCACCATCCGCGCGCTCTCAACCGCTTCCGAAATACACCTCACCCAGCGGCATAATTACCCCGCGTCAGTTGCCCAGCTGAGCGATTTTATCGTTTCAGCGCCGGCGTATTGCGCCGATGCCTCCGGTTCTGCGACCGAGGTCAGGGGATACAATTTCGCCTGCACGCTGGCGAGTAACGGCTATACGTTCAGCGCCGCGCCATCAGCCCCGAGTCAGGGCACGGTTACCTATACCGGTACCACAGGAGGCATCTTAACGCCGATCTAGCCTGCACATGGCTTCCCTCTACAGTATCAAGTTCCTCCTCGCATTCTGCAGTATCGTCTATGAGCTGCTTCTGGCTCAGGCGCTTTCCGCATTCCTCGAAAACACCGTCTTCCGTTTCAGTGTCACCATCGGATTGTATTTATTTTCTCTTGGTCTGGGATCCTGGCAGTCAGGGCGCTGTTCCGCAAAGGGGTACGCTGCCGCGGTCATTGCCCTGATGCGGGTTGAAGTATTGCTCACGCTGCTCGGCGGGGCAGGTATTCTCTCAGTCTACGCGCTCGGCACTGCCGGCGTACCGCGGGAAGTGTTTTCCTTTGTCTGCCACGCACTGATCCTTGCGGTAGGTTTCACCACGGGATTCGAGCTTCCCTTGTGCATCGAAATTGCCCGTTCCCGCCGGGCAGCTCCTGAAAACGCGCTGCTTGCCGCTGATTACGCAGGCGCGCTGTTTGGACCGCTTGTATTCGCGTTTTATTTCTTCCCCCATGCGGGTCTGTTCAGAAGCTGCTTGGTGACAGCCGGGCTCAATGCCGGGTGCGGCATTTTTCTCTGGCATCTTTACACGAAGATGGTGCCTGACAGCGGCAGGCTGCCGCGCCTGGTCGCGGTTATCCAGGCTGTGCTTCTTATTGCGCTCGTAACGGCGTTCGCGCGCGCTGACGCAATCGAGAATTTTCTGACCATGAGGTATCTGGGATAGTATGAGTTACGTGTATTTTCTGACCGGGATTCTCGCTGCCTGCAGTCTGTTGTACGAGCTGCTTATCGCGCAGGCCCTTTCCGTGCTGGCGGCAAACTCCGTTATGCGCTACAGCGTGACGATCGGCGTGTATCTCGGCGCGATGGGATTCGGCGCGTTGTCGGCAGGGAGGTTGTTCTCCGGGGCCGACAGCAGGATTTCACTGGGAAAGGTTGAATGCGTATTAAGCGTACTCGGCGGGTCCGGCGTTGCCGTGATCCACGCCGCGCACATGCTCTTTACCTATTTCCTCCTTCAGGGCGCTGAAACGGCAGGATTGGCGATTTTCTTTTCCTGCGCCGCCGCAGTGATTATTGCCATCGGTTTTTTCAGCGGCGTTGAGCTGCCGCTCCTGATCGGGATTGCGCAGGAACGCTTGCCTCAGACAGCGGCGAGCCGCGTGCTGGCAGCTGACTATTTCGGCTCGCTTGCCGCGGGGCTCTTGTTTCCGCTGGTACTTTTGCCTCGACTGGAACTGGCGGGTATCGGTTTCCTGATCGCTTTCGTGAACGCGCTCGTGGCTTGTATGCTGCTTGCGGAGCCGGCAGCCAGACGCCTTGTGCGCACCGGCCCAGCCGTCGCGTGTGCGGTTGTTCTGGTTGTTTGTTTCCTGAGGCAAGAGCGGATCGAACAGTATTTTCTCAAGCGGTATTATTATTACTACGAATATTACAACAGGATCAGGAATTTCACGCTGGTGAATTATCTGTTTCAAGACATTCCCGCTCCGCCGGTTGAGCGCTACGGTTCAGTCTATCAGAAGATTGATCTCGTGAATCTCCTGTCGTACGGCGATCCGTTCACTCCGGCGATTATCAATGCCTACAGCTCGAAATTCAGGCATGACAAAGAGTTTCCGCGCAGATACGCGTTGTTCCTGAACGGTGATTACCAGTTCTGGACGGATTTCGAGGAGATTTATCACGAGTACTTCGCGCACGTGCCAATGATTCTGAATCAAAAGGTCCCGGCGCGGATACTTGTCCTGGGAGCAGGGGACGGGCTCCTGGTGCGCGAGCTGTTAAAATATCCGGACGTTACCGGGATTACCGTGGTTGAGCTTGATCGCGTCATGGTTGACCTGGCGCGTAATCACCCGGTGCTTTCTTATGCGAACAAGCATTTCCTTGACGACGGGCGCGTGCGCGTGGTCATCAATGACGCGTATTCCTTTGTGCGCAATTGCCCCGACGCCTATGACGCGGTGTATGTGGATTTTCCCGACCCGAAAGATTTCGATCTCTCGCGGCTCTACAGCAGGGAGTTTTTCCATTTTCTGAAGCAGGTGATCGGTCCGGGAGGGTATGCGGTTATCAATGCCCCGGGCATCGGACAGTTTACGTCTCTTGAGGACGGCGGGTACCGCATGGACAGGGATAATGCCTGGGAGATTTATCATGCAACGCTCAGCGCGGCGGGTTTTGAGCAGATTGTCCCGTATGCGAGCATCCTGGAGCAGGATAACAGCAGAGCTCTTGAAGCTCTGGGCAGGATGCTCGAAAGGGTAGAATCGTTCGAGTTCACTTCGACGGATCCCGAACAGCCGGAGACGCTCAATCTGGACTCGCGGCAGGAGATGGCGCGCCAAATCCTGAAAGTGCATGCCAATGATTTAATCGCCGCTTTCATCATGGTGACGCCTGAGCAGCGCGAGCTTTCCCGTGTCTATCAGCAGCCCCGGGTGCCGCTGTATGTGCTCAATGAAGTGCGCTTTGGTTTGGCTTTTTCGCTGCCGTTTCAGTTCCCGCTGAAAGTGAATGCGAAGAAAGTGAACAGCGTGACCCGTCCCCGTCTGCCGAACACGCCGTTCTGGTGGGTGAGGACTTCTATTTAGAAAATCGAGGGAAGACGGAGGAAAGAGGAATAAATCGTTGACTTTAATTTATATACTTTCTATAATCGATTTATAACGGTTTCTTAACGGAGAAAATATGTATTTTAAAAAACTTGAGCTGATCGGATTCAAGTCATTTTGCGACAAGACCTCTTTGCAATTCGAGCCTGGTATAACCGCCATCGTTGGCCCGAATGGCTGCGGCAAGTGTGTAGCCGGATCGACACGGGTAACGCTTTCCGGCGGAGAAGAGGTACCCATCAGAGAACTGGTGGAAAGGGAATTGGGCCGATCTGACACACTCGAAGTGATGGATGATGGATTTGTCGCCTATGCGCAGGGAGCACCAGTCCAGATACTTTCTTTGAACCCGCGCACTCTGCGGATTGAATCGAAGCCGGTGTATGCCTTCGTAAAACGACGAGCGCCTTCATTCCTGCTCGCCATTACGACTCGTTCCGGACGGGAGATTGTTACCACGCACTACCATCCATTCTTCACCATCAAGAATGCTTCACTTGTGTCACTGAAAGCCGAGGAATTGAAGGCAGGAACGCGCCTTGCGCTCCCGCGGTTAATTCCTTCAGGCGCTTCAATTGCGCTTGACAACACGGCCATTCTAAGAAAGTTCAGAGCGGAAGACCGGATGTATGTAGCGGCCGGCGATAGATTTCACGCTTTGCTGCGTTTCATGAAAAATGAGCATGGTTCGGTTGTTTCGTTGTCTGATGCAGCGGGGGTTTCGTATGCATCGCTGAAGGGGGCTTTTGACGGGCAGTCCATGGAGGTGTCGGCGTTTCTGAAGGTTCTCGATACGAGTAAGGAAAACGCCGTTCCCGATTTCCCCGATTCTCTCAAATCGAGGAGTTCCGGCTCGATTCGTCTCCCCCGGATACTGGATGCTTCATTGGCGCGTTTCCTCGGATATATCATTTCCGAGGGCAGAATAACGTCAGCGAACCAGGTATGGTTTGTTAACGAAGACGATGCTGTTGTCAGCGACTATATTGCCTGCGCACGGGATGTTTTTGGCGTCGAGGCGAAGCGTTTTGCGTATAAACAGAGCGCTCGGGATGTCATTGTATTCTCCCACGCTTTGTGTCAGTACCTGGAGAAGGGATTCGATCTTGCCGTGGACGGTGTTTCCGGAGATAAGGTAGTGCCTCCGCAATTATTCTCTGCGCCGAAGGGGATTATCTGTTCGTTTCTGTCTGCTCTCTTTGAGGGAGACGGGTATCTATCCGTTAACAGGAAGGGGAGCGGTGTTTATTTCGAGTATTCCACAGCGTCGAAAACTTTGGCGCATGGCGTCGCAGGGCTTTTACTGCGCCTGGGAGTTTTTGGAGCAGTCAGGCAGAACATGAAGTGTGCCGTAAACACCCGGCAAAGAGTGAAACGGCCGTACTATTCTGTTTTCGTCTACGGGGCAGACAACGTGCGCCGCTTGGCCGGATTACTTGATTTTGTGGGAAAGAAGAAAACCCGCCTTCAACAGATACGCGATAAGAAACACAAAAGCAATCCTAACCTCGATGTCATTCCGGAAGTCAATGCACTGTTTAGGATTCTCGTTAGGATGTCCGGATTGAATCTCAAGAAAATTAAGAAGCTTTCTCCGCGCCTGGTGAGTTATTACGAGAATCGGTGTTTGCCTGGACGCGAAGGGATGGAGCAGGCGCTCAGCGTGGTCGCCGAACACGGGGATCTTGACGGAGCAGCGCGTCCGATCTTTGATTATCTCACGTCTATCGCGGTTTCCGACATCTATTGGGATGAAATTGTCTCGGTTGAGAAAATAACCTCCGAGGAGTGGGTATACGATTTGTCCGTTTCCGATACGCATAATTTCCTCGCGGATGGCTTTATCGTTCATAACAGCAATATCTTTGATGCCATCCGCTGGGTTTTGGGAGAGCAGTCCGCAAAATCACTGCGCGGCACCGACATGCAGGACGTGATTTTTAACGGCACCGACCGCAAAGAGGCGCTCGGCATGGCCGAGGTTACTTTAAGTTTCGATAATTCGGGGAGGTTTTTCCCCATCGAGGCGCCCGAACTTGCGATTACGCGGCGCCTGTTCCGGTCGGGGGAGAGCGAGTATCTGATCAACAAGAACCAGGCCCGGCTCAAGGATATTAACGACCTTTTGCTCGGCACGGGTATCGGCGCCGAGAGTTATTCCATTATCGCGCAGGGCAAGATCGACCTTATCTTGAGCTCCAAACCGGAAGAACGCAGGCTTGTGTTTGATGAGGCGTCCGGCATCACCAAGTACAAGGCGAATAAGCGCGAGAGTCTGCGCAAGCTCGAGGAGACCGACCAGAATCTCGCCCGCGTCAACGATATCGTAGTGGAAGTCAAAAGGCAGATCGGTTCTTTGGAACGCCAGGCGAACAAGGCGCGCAAATACCGCGAGGCCTTCGAGGAGCTCAAGAACAAGGAAACCATCGCTGCCGTGCACCAGGCAGCAGAATGTTCCAACCGCAGGGCGCAGACGGATGGGGAAATTGCCCGCGTGACGGAGAGAGAGCGCGCATCAGCGGGGATTATCGCTCAAAAAGAGCAGGAGATAATCGCCAGCCAGGCAGAGTTGCAGCGCCTTGATACCCGGCTGCAGGAGGTGCGGGCCGCGCATATGACGTTTGATAACCAGATCGTGCGCAGCCACGAGCAGATACGGGTGAGCCGCGAGCGTATCGGTGAGTTGAGCGCGCAGAAGAAATATCTGGAGGGACAGATCCAGCAGCTCAATGCCAAGATTGCGACAGACACGGTCAGAGTGTCGCAGATGCGCGCCGAGTTTGAGCGCATGCATAGCGACGTGGAATCCAAGACGGCGCAGTTAAACGATAAAGAGATCGCTATCACCGAGCTGGGGCTTTCGATCAAGGATACGCTTGATTCGATTGCCGCGGCGAAGAAAAGGATTATCGCGGTGGCGTCGCAGACCTCCGGCGTCAAGAACGAAATAAACGACTGCCAGTCAAAGCAGCAGGTCTATATGGCCCGCAAGCGGCGCCTGGATATCGAGCGCGCAAAGACCTTGGAAGAAGAAAGCGTCGTGGGCGATAACCTGAAGACCATCACTGCCGAGACCGAGGGCTTGAGGAAGATTGTCGGGGAATTGACGGCAGGGTTAGCTGGTTTGGAAGAAGAGATTCGCGCGCACACCGTAAGCCTGGCGGGCATTGACTCGAGTATCAAGAATATCGAAGACGAGCGGCTGACGCTTGAGTCTTACAAGGAGTTCCTGCAGAAGTTGCGTTCTGCCTACGATGATATCGGCGAGGCTATGAACGCGGTTATCCATCTGGACCGTTTGCCTGCCGAGCGTTTAAGCGGGCTTCTGATCAAGGTCAGGGAGAACGCAGACGCCGTGCAGGAGCTCTCCGGTTGGAAGATTCAGGGAGAGGCAAAGCCTGTGGAGCTGGATACGCATAAGATCGAGGAGAAGCTCATCTATCTGGGGACGAGGCTCGGGGAATTGAAGGTAAGCAGGCAGGCCAGGGAGCAGGCGCTGACCGGCTTACGCGACCGGTTGCTGTTCATGCAGAAAGAGCTTCGCGAACAGGAGCTTGCCTGCGCGAACAAGGATGCCTCCCGCCAGAAGATACTCGAGCAGTTTACCAAGGTGAAACAGGAGAGCGACGTGATCGCGGTCGAACTGGCTGATCTTGACCGGGAGCTTTCTGTTTTGGCATCGAATCTCTCCGCGCGCCAGCAAGCGCTGTCCGGTTTGCAGAAAGAACAGATGGATCTCGAGGCGGGGATTACGCAGTCCGAGGCTTCGATCGCGTCGTCAACCGCGAGGCGCGAGGAGATGCTGGTTGCCATTACGCAGCTGCGCACCGAACTGGAATCGCTCACCGGACGCATCAGCTCTGAAGAATCGACGCTTAAGCTTCTAGAAGAGGCGCACGCGCATGACAAGGAAACCCTTGCGGCAAACACCGCTCAGCTTGCGGAAGCTGCGCAGCGCACGAAGCAGATCGAGACGGATATCAGTCAGGCTGAGGACAGGATTATCCGCGCCAAGGTTTGCTGTGAGACCGCGCGCGCGTCTCTTGAAGCTCTGGAAAGCGAGCGCAGGCATATAGCCGAGAAGGAGAAGGAGATCGTCGGGCAGCTTGAGACGGAGCGCCAGTCTGCCGACGACCTCAAGAGCCGCGTGTACGAGCTTCAGATGCAGATAAAGGACATCGACTATCAGCTCATGAGTATCACCACCAGGATGCAGGAGGCGTATAAGGTCGATATCGGTGCTCACCCTGTGCCGCAGGAGGCAGTGGACATGCAGGCGCTGGTACAGGAGATCGAAGCCTTGAAAAAGCGCGTTGACGCCTGCGGCAACGTGAATCTCGTGGCGATCGAGGAGTATGACGAGCTGAAGCAGCGTTATGATTTCCTCATCCAGCAGCAGACCGACCTCGCCCAGGCCAAGGAGTCGCTGCACCAGGCGATCCTCAAGATTAATCGCACCACGAAGCAGATGTTCGTTGAGACCTTCGAGAAGGTGCAAGTCGAGTTTCGCAATTATTTCCGCATCCTGTTTAACGGCGGTGACGCGCAGGTGTTTCTGACCGATGAGCACGATCCGCTCGAATCCGGTATCGAGATCATCTGCCGGCCTCCGGGCAAGAAGCTGCAGAACGTGCTGTTATTGTCCGGCGGCGAAAAATCGATGTCAGCAATCGCGTTGATTTTCGCGATCTTCAAGGTCAAGCCGTCGCCGTTCTGCGTGCTCGACGAGATAGATGCCGCGCTTGATGAGGCGAATGTCGACCGCCTTGGCAGGATCCTGCAGGAGTTTGCCGCGACATCGCAGTTCATCGTGATCACGCATAATAAACGCACGATCGCCAATGCCAACGTGATGTACGGCATTACCATGCAGGAGTCCGGCGTGTCCAAGATCGTGTCCGTCAAATTTAACAATCCCGATCACAAGCAGGAGCCTGAAACCACCAGCGAAACCGAACCCGCTGTCAGCTCGTAACCACCTCCACTTCGGGTTTGTACAAACCCGAAGTGGAGGTGGTTACATGGAAATGATTGTTTTACTTGATTTCCAATGAATTTGTGGTAATATCCTTACCTAAAATATAGAAAACGGGTCAGTAGGAACACAAGCAGGAACTAGCTCATGGAGGGGGC
>CAZDUF010000056.1:0-8562 GCA_964508555.1 uncultured Planctomycetales bacterium | reverse complement strand
GCCGGTACGCGCCTCTGCGCGGCCTGTCCTGCGTAACGGCAGTTCATGGGCCCCCCCCGCCCGGTGTGGGTGCCCCCCCATTCACTGCCGTTACTCCGGCCACCCGCTGGCCGATATTAACACGGGGCAACAATGCCCGCAAAGCCTCTCGCAGACTCCGTTCGGAATATGTCCACTCCTGTCTTTTCTAGTAATGAATGATATCCATATCTATTGTGTTCTCTCGAGCTACCCGTCATTGCAGTTGTTGAAATGCCGGAGCATGTTTCCTTTTCGCGGCCTCGAGGCGACGAGCGGGCATGGATCGCCGCGCTTTGGCCTCCTGCGCACGTTTTTGGCGCAGAGGCCAGCGGACTGAATAATCTGTATGGAACGGTAGATATAACATGTATCTAGACATTGATTTATTCAGCAACCACCTGTTTATCATCAAGAAACTCCAGCGTAATGCGTTCAGGAGGGCGGCGCCGGAGTTGAGGGGGAGGATTCTTGACGTCGGCAGCGGCTCTTCGCCCTACAGCGCATTCCTGAAAGATTGCTCGTGCGTGACGATCGACGTGTCCTCGACAGTTTCTCCCGATGCCCTCTCGCGCGCGGACGCGCTTTCCTTTAACGGCGCAACGTTCGACGCGGCCGTATGCACGGAAGTGCTGGAACATCTGAAAGACCCGCGCGCGGCTGTATGGGAGATACACCGCGTGCTGCGTCCGGAAGGGATATTGTATTTGACCGCGCCGCAGACCTGGGGACTGCATTACGAGCCGTATGATTACTGGAGGTTTACCGTCTACGGACTGCGTGCGTTGCTTGAAGAGGTGGGATTTGACGTCCTGCGCGTCGAGCGTATCGGAGGGATTTGTTCCCTGGTCGGCGCGCGGGTGATGGATGTCTGCTGGATACTGCTGACAAAGGCGTTCTGCGTGTGCGGCAGCCGCTGGTCGGAGAGAATAGCGACTGCGCTGTGCCTACCCGGGAATGTAGTCTGGTATTGTACGGCTCTTGTTGCCGACAGGGTGCATGGCCGGGACGCCCTGGGCTGGGCACTTCTGGCAAGAAAGCGTCCTGCATGAGTGTCGTATCCGCGGGAAAAGTCTGTCATATCGTCGACACGCTCAATCCCGGAGGTTTGGAGAGAACGCTGGTTGCGATCGCGCTCGGAACTTCCGGATTCGAGCATCATGTCTGGTGTCTGAAAGATCTGGGGTTATTGAGTCAGGAGCTTGTTACGGCAGACGTGCCAGTGCGCGCATTCGGGTTTCAAGGCGGCCTGAAGTCTTCCTCGTTGTCCCGTCTGGCCGCCGCGCTCAGAGGAGAACGTTTTTCTATCGCGCACTGCCACGGCCTGTTTCCGTCGATATGGGGCAGGCCGGCTGCGTTTCTCGCGGGCGTGCCGGTGCGCCTGGCGCATTGTCAGAATCTGTATTACGGCATCTCCATGAAGCAGAGGCTGAAATTACGCTTTCTTGCAGGCATGACCGCGCGTTGTATCGCCGTGTCCGCTGCGGTCAGGGAGTGTCTGGTGTCGTTTGTGGGAATACATCCGTCGAAGGTAGAGATCATTTATAACAGCGCTTCGGATGTGAGCGTTGACCCGCAGACGAGAGCGCGTCTGCGGCGTGAGTTCGGCTGTTCGGATGATGATGTGCTGATCTGTTCTGCGGGGAGGTTGTGCGTTCACAAGGGGCACCGGTATCTCATCGAAGCGTTCCGGAACATGAGCAACAATCAGCGGGTGAGGCTCGTGATTGTCGGTGACGGAGACCGGAGAGACGATTTGCGCACACGTATACGCGCGCTCGGGGAGGGGAGGGCATATCTGGCGGGATACCGGCAGGATTGCCCGGAGATTATAGCGGCAAGCGATATCTACGTGCAGCCGTCGCTGGAGCGCGAGGGGCTGCCTTTAGTGCTGGCCGAAGCAGCGGCTGCCGGGCGTGCGCTCGTGGCGACCGATGTGGGGGGGAATTCTGAGATTGTCAACGAGGGAGTCAACGGATTTCTCGTTCGTCAGGCGGACGCAAACGGCGTGGCGCGCGTTCTCGAGAGGCTGGTCAACGATGATGCTCTGCGAACGCGCATGGGACAGGCGTCGCGCGAGACCTGGCAGAGAACGTTTACGCGCGAAGCGATGCTAAAGTCCATGGGCGGACTCTATCGGAGGCTTCTTGGGGCATGATCAACGTAGTGTATCTTCACGAAACGGCCGAGGTCAGCGGCGCGGAGAATAGCCTCTTGCAGTTGATGCGCGCCGTGGACAGAAAAAAGGTTCGTCCGGTGTTCGTTTGTCCTGCCCGGGGTTCATTCGGGGATGAACTGCGCGAGCTGGATGTCCGGGTGTATGATTTTTTCTATCCCGCGCTGCGCGGAATCCGCGGTGTGTCTAGAGCCCTGGCCGCGCTCAGGCGGATTATCCGTCATGAAGACGCGCATATCCTGCACGGCCAAAGCATCCGTACGGACATGTACGCGGTACTGGCCCGCGGCGCCGGACAGCGGGTTATCTGGCACATGAGGAACCTCAGGGGAGAATCTGACGCGGTTGACCCAGAGCGGATGTTGTGGTTCTTACCGGACAGGGTTATCTGTAATTCTCAGGCCGTGAGGCGGCGTCTGGCATGGGGAACTTTTTATCCCGGGCGGTCCTGCGTTGTGTACAGCGGAGTCGACACGCTGGCGTTTTCACCATCGATCGACGGATCAGCGCTGCGCCGGGAGCTGGGTATTCCTCCGGAGGCACGGGTCGTCGGCATCGCGTCGCGTTTTCATCCGATGAAAGGGCACGACTTTTTCTTGAGGGCTGCGCGCGAGGTCCTAACGCGGTCAAGCGGCAGGTATACGCCGGTATTCCTGGTAGCAGGTTCAGCGGTCTTTGAGGAGGCTCAATACCGGGAGAAGGAACTCCGGCAGACAGTCACGGCGTTGCACCTGGAATCCGACGTGGTTTTTGCCGGTTTCAGGCAGGACATGCCTGCGGTACTTGCCGCCATGGATATGCTGGTGCTCCCGAGTGCATCTGAGGCGTGCGGCAGGGTGGTGCTCGAAGCCATGGCGTCTTCGCGCGCGGTGCTCGGTACCCGCACCGGAGGCACGCCCGAATTGATAGAGGATGGAGTTACGGGGATTCTTTTCACTCCGGGGAACGTTGAAGAATTAGCCGCTCATATCGACAGTCTGTGCGCGGATCCCGGCCGGGCGGGTGCCATGGGCAGAGCAGGACGCGCGCGCGCCTGCGCAGAGTTTTCCATCGATACCGCGGCGCGCAGTATGGAAAAGATATATGAGGAGCTCTCTGCATGAGCGCGGATAGAAGGTTAACGTATTGTCTGGTACTGGCTGCTGTGTTTGCCGTCTGCGTCTATGCCAAGTCCGCGCTGAAAGCGGGAATCGAGAATACGTTCGACGACTTCGGTCACTATTGGCTCTCGGCAGCGCTTGTTACCGAGGGGTATGACGTATGGGATTGGGACGCGTCAGTAGAGCAGCGTAACCTTGAGCTTGCCACCGAGCAGGGGATTGCGCCCACTATCACGCCGTATCATTCCCTGGGTTTCTTTCTGCTCATGCGGCCGTTTCTCTCTCTGCCGTGCCGTCAGGCGGCACTCTGGTGGTTTCTCGCCGGGCATCTTCTGTTTTTCTGCGCGCTCTGGATTATGCTGGGGAAACTGCGTCCTGCACGCGACGCGCCGGATATCCTGTTTCTCTTGTTTTTATTTTTCTCTTTCTGGCCGCTGCGGGAGCAACTGCACCAGATGCAGCCTAATTTCATCGTCCTGTTTCTGCTCACCGTAAGCCTGTATTGGTATACCGTCAAACGGTTTCTGCTTGCCGGGTTGATGCTCGGCATCGCGTTCAACGTACGCGAATACATGGCTGCGGCGTTAATCGTGTTCATGCTCGGACGGCAATGGCGCGTTCTTCTCGGCGCTGCCGCGGGATTCCTCGCGCTGAAACTGGCGGCGGTTTGTCTCTTCGGATGGGAGCGGGAAGTTTCATACTGGAAGTTTATGGTCCGTTTCTTCGGCGTTGAAACGCACGCGGGTATTGCCAACGAATCTTTGCCGGCGTTCGTCCGCAGGGTAGCGTCGGGTTCGCTGGGAGCCGCGGGCAGTTCCCTGCTCGCGCTGCTGGCTGCGGGAAGTCTGCTGATTCAGGGATGCCGCCGCGCTTTGAACGCGGGGGAGTATGCTGCCGGTGCGTATTGCGCGTTCCTGGTTGTTCCGTTCCTGGTGTCTCCCTGGGTGCATGAGAGCCATTTCGTGGCGCTCTATCCGGCCATCGCCTACGTCTGGGGCAGGCTCACCGAAAGAGATAATGACGCTCTCTATGCGGTTTTCATCGCGGCGTACCTGTTGATGGGGATAGGATATTCTCTGAGCCGTTTCCCGTTGTTCCACGCGGGTTTACCCGCGCTCCTGACCGGCGGCAAAGTTACCGGTGTTCTGTTGTTATACCTGTTGACGCTCCAGGTGAACGCGCCAAACCATGCATCCGGACAGTCCTGATATCATTGCGTACTATCGCGGCGCCGATCATTACGCTGCGCGGCTTGATCTTCATCCTGTGCAGGCATACGCGGAATATGCAGATTTCGTGTCCAGGTACGTGGAGCCGGGCGCGCGCGTGCTGGATATCGGATGCGGCACGGGAATCGCCGCGGAGCTCATCCGGGAAAAGGGGTATCGGGTCACGGGTCTGGACCTGTCGATGTTCTGTCTCGGACGCGCCCGTGCCGCGCGGCCGCATGTCAGCTGCAGCTGCGCCGACGCGCGGCGCCTGCCGTACAAAGACGCAACCTTCGACGGCGTGATATGCTTCCAGGTGATCGAGCATGTGAACGATATTCCGTGCGTGCTGCGTGAAATGATGCGGGTGGCCAGGCCGGGAGGCAGGATCATCATCCTGTCTCCGAACCTCTTGTCGCCGTTTAACGTGATCATGCCGTTTCTGGAGCGGGGAAAGAATACCCATTTATTCGGGAAAAGAAAGAAAAAGGATGCGCTGCGCCTTCTGTTTTCCCATACGCGGCTGCTTGCCGGGAAGCTGTTTTCTTCGCGCGCTCATTTCTCCTACCGCACGCCCGTGCTCGAAAACAGGGTGGATTTTATCGCGGATAACGACGCGGTGTATCTTTCCTGCCCGGTTGATTTCAAGCGGTTTTTCAAGAGTCAGCACGGAGCGCGGCTCCTGTGTTACCAGGCTTGCGGACGCATCGGCAGGTTTCTTCCTGATTTTTCGACGGGAGTATATATCGTTGCAGAGGTGAATGCTTCCGGAGGCAAAATATGACCGGCATCACCGCACTCCTGTGCGTGAAAAACGCCAGCGCAACTCTGCGCCAGTGTCTTGAGAGTGTGTCCTGGGCAGACGAAATCGTGGTGATCGATGACTGCAGCGTCGACGATTCCCCGTCGATCGCGCGGGAGTTCGGCGCCAGGGTCGAGGTCAGGAGAATGGAGCGGGGTTTCAGCGAGCAGCGGACGTATGCGCTGTCGCGTTGCCGCGGACCCTGGATTCTCTCTCTGGATGCTGACGACGAAATCACTCCTGAACTCGGCCGGGAGATCCGTGAGGCGGTGCGGAAGAATGCGGGAGGCTGCGCGGCATTCCGGGCGATGCGCACGACAAGTTATCTCGGACGCTGGATGCGGTACTGCGGCTGGAGAATCCCGGTGACTGTCGTGTTCCGCAAGGACGCTGCCCGGTATGACGGCAAGCAGGTGCACGAGAACCTGATCATAGACGGCACAGTCGGCATGCTTCGGCACCAGATGCGCCACCATGCCTACGCAGCCTTGAGCGAACATTTCAAACGCATGGACATGTATACTACCTACGACGCGCTGACGCTTCGCGACCGGGGAGTCGTGCTCAGGCCCTGGACGTATCCGTATTATTTCTTCATCAAGCCGGTATTGGCTTTCGCGCGGAAGTATTTCCTGATGCAGGGATACTGCGAAGGGGTGCGCGGGTTTTTCATCAGCGCGATAACCGCGTTTGTTGTGTTTATGAATTACGCCAAGCTCTGGGAGCTGCAATGCGCACGCGATCAAGCAAAAAGAGATTCCTGAAGCGGCTGTACCTGGCAGTCAGGAACATGGCGCTGCTGCCGTTGTCTGTCTTCGCTCAAAAAGAGGCGTTTCCCGCGGACAGCGAGGTTTCGACGATCGCCGTGCTACGTTTTGACCGCATCGGCGATATGGTCTTGACCACGCCGCTTTTTGAAGGGCTCAAAAAACGTTTTCCCACAAGCCGCCTGATCGTGGTGGCATCGGAGCGTAACCAGGACGTGATCAGACACGATCCGTCGGTCGATGAGATTGTGGTGTTCCGCGGGTATAGTCTGACCGGCCATATCCTGCGTCAGGCGGGCGTGGATCTGGCGATCGATCCTTTCTATACCTATGAGATCAGGCAGGCGCGTTTGACTGGGCTCTGCGGCGCGCGCTACCGCCTGGGATTCCGCTGCGCCGGCAGGGAGTTGTTTTTCAACCTGCGCGGACCCGGAATCACGGGAGAGCCCGCGCACATGAGCACGCATCTGACGCGCCTTGCCGCAACACTCGGTATCGTCATTGACCGGTATGAGCCGCGCGTCTACGTGTCGGATGAAGAGAGGGAGTGGGCGCGCCAGTACCTGCGTCAGTCAGGTATCGGGGAAGGCGCGCGCGCCGTAGCCGTGCATCCGGGATCGTTTTACCCCTCCCAGCGCTGGAGCATGGAGGGGTTCGCAAAGATCGGCGCGTTTCTTGCCGACCGGCATCATGCCCACGTGTTCCTTTTCGGTGACCGCAGCGAGGAGACCCTCTTGCGCCTCATTCACGACAGGATCGACCGCGAGCGCGTGACTGTTTTCTGCGATATGAACCTGCGGCATGTGATCGCGATGCTCGGACAATGTTCGTTGCTGGTCGGCAACAACTCGGGGCTGTTGCATCTGGCCGGAGCCCTCGGCGTGCCGACGGTGTCGATCGTGGGGCCGACTGATTTCGTGCTCTGGCAGCCATGCGGCCGCGGGCACATCGTGATACGGCATCCCGTGCCATGCTCTCCCTGCAGCAGGCCGGTGTGCGCCGACCACTGGTG
Organism: uncultured Planctomycetales bacterium; assembly: GCA_964508555.1. GTDB lineage: Bacteria > Omnitrophota > Gorgyraeia > Gygaellales > Profunditerraquicolaceae > CAZDUF01. The sequence continues at coordinate 1,479 of CAZDUF010000056.1, read as the reverse complement.
CATGAAGGCCATAAGCGCTGGAGACGTCGAGCGGGCGATTAACCAACAGATGGAAAAGATGACGTCACAAGGAGGACGTCCCACATGAATCCCGCCTATACCAAGATACTCGTCGTTAATTTAGGAGGAATCGGAGATCTGCTCCTTTCCACGCCGGCAGTGCGGTCGTTGAAAGAGACCTTTCCCCGCGCGTCGATTACTATGCTGGTGACCCCGCAGGCGGGGCCGCTGGCGCGCGACCTGCCGTACGTTGACAGCGTGCGCTTGTTGTATCTCGATGCCGGGGGAGCGTTCCGGAATGCGTGGACGCTCATGCGTTTCTGGATGCGTCATTTCGACATCGCCCTGAACATGCGCTCGATCGCCTCCGAGCGCGGCGCGCGATTGATACAGTGGATATTTTCCGTGGTCAAGCCGCGCGTGAGCGCGGGGCGCAACACCGACGGCAGGGGATCGTTTTTCTCCATTTCGGTCCCCGAGACGCTGCACGGAGAGAAGCACGAAATGGAGTACGATCTTGATCTGGTCAGCGCGGCAGGCGCGCGCGTCGAGGGCAGGACGATCGATCTTTTCCGCGACGGGCCGTCTATTCACAAAATAGGCGTGCTTCTGGCGCAGAACGGCGTGGAGGCGGGCTCGACTCCCGTGATCGGGATTCATCCCGGCGGGAAGAAGTCGCACCGCTGGCCGCTGCATTATTTCTGCAGTGTCGTGAAAGAGCTTGCCCACCGGTATCCCCAGGTGGTCTTCGTGATTACAGGCGATCGCAGCGAAATCAGTCTGGGCAATACGATCTGTCACAATGTCGCGGCGCATGTGGTCAACTTCGCGGGTCAGTTGTCGATCAAGGAAACGATTTCTCTCATCAGGCAGTGCGCGTTGTTTATCTCAAACGACACCGGTCCCATGCAGATCGCCGCCGCTGCCGGCGTGCCGCTCGTTGCGTTGTTCGGGCCCGGATATGTCACGCGATTCGACCCGCGCGTCGTGTCGCCGAAGGCGGTTACCCTGTACCGACAGGCAACGTGCGCTCCCTGCGACAGGACCGATTGTCCGGATAAACGGTGTTTAAGCGCGATCGTGCCGGAGGAGGTTGTTGATGTCGCTGAACACTTGCTTAAGGGAGTTACCGCCGCTTAGAAATTCTAAGCACGAAATGCTCCATACTCAACAATACCTATATTCAAAAAGAAAAAATAAAAACGTAATAGCCGATTTGTTGAGAACAAAGGTATTTTGGACATTTGGATTTATGATTAAGCACATATATTCTTTTCTGCACCGAGTGATTTCCCGCAAAGCCGAACGCGGCAGCTATTCCTCGGGTTACCTCCAGGCCAGAGTGCGCGAGGCAGCGCTCGACTGGTGTGCCGGTAGACAGGGCCGTCTGCTTGAAGTTGGCTGCGGAGAAGGTCTGTTTCTGGAGGCGCTGCTCAGGCGTTTTCCGGGAATGAGCGTCAGCGGCGTTGATATCGACCT
>CAZDUF010000055.1:6837-8573 GCA_964508555.1 uncultured Planctomycetales bacterium | reverse complement strand
CTGACGATTAAGGCGTTTTGTTTACAATCACGCCGTGATGTTAAACGTGTCGCGCAGTACCGCGTCGATGCGGTTCTTTTTGACGCGCACCTCGGAGGCGCGCGTCAAAGGGGAGGCAGGGCCTTTGACTGGCAGCTGCTAGAAGGATTCGATCCCGCGGGCCGCGCGGTATTCCTGGCCGGAGGACTCAATGCCCGCACGGTGTCCGCTGCCGTACGCAGAGTGCGTCCGGATTGGGTGGATGTGTCATCGGGAGTAGAATCTTCCCCCGGCAGGAAAGCCGCCGCGAAAATGCGCGCCTTTGTCAAGGCGGCGCGCGCACGGAAAAAAATCCATGACAGAAGCCAACAGCCCGTTTAATTCTTCGCTGGTCTGGTTTTTTACGTTTATCTGGTGCAGCGGTCTGGGCGCATCGCTGTTTATCCTCTTGTGCGTCTATGCTCTCAAGAAGCACTGGCAGTCTGAGGCCGTAACTCCGGAGATCATGCACCATGACCGGCTGGTATATAAAAACGCCGAGCAGATTCTCGCGGAGCGGTCCTTCGAGGTTTTTCTCGACCGGCTGCTCTGCGATTACTCCTGCAGCGCCGACCTCCTGGTGCACGTAAAAAGGTTCAGGAATTTTCTCCAGGACGAGAATAACCGCTATCTGTCCACGGCGGTCCAGAAACGCGCGGGCGCGCTGGCCGCAAGCATCCAGCCGATGGTCGTTTTTATCGACGAGTATTTCAGGATGTTGAATGACGCGCCCGTTGTGAACGACATCCAGCTGCGCATGCGCACGGCTTTATTGTCCGCCGGAGAGAGTTTCGAAACGCGCTACCGGCCGTCCGATATGAGAAAGATATCTCGTTTTATCAGAAAGATTAAAAAGCGCAACCGTTTGTACCGCGCGGCGGTTAAAGAGACGCTTCACGTATGACGTTACCGGACGCAACAGGACATTTCGGAGCGTTTGGCGGCAGATTCGTTCCCGAGACGCTCATGTATGCGCTTCGCGAGCTCGAGCGGGAATACAGGAAGGCGCGCGCCGACGCGTCATTCCGTCGCAGGCTTGCCGCGTACCTGAGAGAATATGCCGGCCGCCCGACTCCTTTGTATTACGCCAAGGGAATGAGTAAGGCAGTCGGCCATGACGTGTATCTGAAACGGGAGGATCTTCTGCACACCGGCGCACATAAAATCAACAACTGTCTGGGACAGGCCCTGTTGTGCGTTGCCATGGGAAAGAAACGCGTTATCGCCGAGACCGGGGCAGGCCAGCACGGCGTGGCAACGGCAACGGTTGCCGCGCTGTTCGGCCTTGCCTGCGACGTTTACATGGGCACAGAGGACATGGAGCGCCAGAAACTCAATGTGCTGCGCATGAAGCTTCTCGGCGCGCGCGTGATTGCGGTTACGCACGGCGAGCGGACCCTGAAGGACGCGATGACCGAGGCATTGCGCGACTGGGTCACCACGGTCCGGACTACCCACTATATTGTTGGTACGGTTGCCGGTCCGCATCCGTATCCTGAGTTGGTGCGCGAGTTCCAGTCCGTGATCGGCCGCGAGGCGCGGCAGCAGATCGTGCGCGTACGCGGTGCGCTTCCTGATTATCTGGTAGCGTGCGTCGGAGGCGGCAGTAATGCCATGGGACTATTCCATCCGTTTTACCGCGATGCCGGCGTGCGGTTCATCGGCGTGGAGGCGGCAGGACGCGGCATTGCAAGCGGCAGGCATGCGGCGAGTCTGGT
>CAZDUF010000055.1:6487-6827 GCA_964508555.1 uncultured Planctomycetales bacterium | reverse complement strand
GGATGTAAGTCTATGCTGCTTGAGGATTCCGACGGTCAGGTAGAGTCCACGCATTCAATAGCCGCGGGGCTCGATTATCCGGGAGTCGGGCCGGAACACGCGTATTATCAGGAGATCAAGCGGGCGCGCTATGTCGCGGTGACCGATGAGGAGGCATTGGATGGATTCAGGTTCCTTGCGCGGACAGAGGGCATTATCCCTGCGCTTGAATCGGCGCACGCGGTGGCCTACGTACAAAAGGCACGACGGTCATTCCGCAAGAAATCATGTATTATTATCTGCCTCTCCGGCAGGGGAGATAAGGATATGTATACGGTTGTTGAGAAATTAAGACTATAAG
>CAZDUF010000055.1:0-6477 GCA_964508555.1 uncultured Planctomycetales bacterium | reverse complement strand
CATGGGGAAAATAGTAGGCTCGCTCGGATGTAGGACGTGGGACGTAAACGATGAGACAGGGAATGAACAGAATTGATAAGAAATTCTCCGAGTTACGGCGCAAGCGGAAGAAGGCATTCATCGCTTTCATTACCGCCGGATATCCTGACCTGCGGACAACTGCGCGCCTGGTTGTGGAATTAGAGAGAGCGGGCGCGGATTGCGTCGAACTCGGCGTGCCGTTCTCGGATCCCATGGCTGACGGCCCGGTGATACAGGAGGCCTCACACGAGGCGCTGAAAGAAGGCGTGACGCTGCGGAGCATCATGCGCATGGTCGCCGGTATCAGGGAAAAGGTTTCGATTCCGGTGTGTCTAATGACCTATTACAATCCCGTGTTTCGTTACGGCACGCGGCCGTTTATCAGGGATGCGCGGCAGGCAGGAATCGATGCGGTGCTCATTCCCGATCTTCCGCCCGAAGAAGACCATGCGCTGGTTACCGACGGCACCAGGAACAAAGTGTACTGTATTCCCTTTCTCGCGCCGACAAGTTCGGCAGAGCGTATCACAAAGATCGGCAGGTCGGCGCGCGGGTTCATTTATTACGTATCGTTGACCGGAGTCACGGGCGCGCGTTCCGGAGTCGGGAGCGATATAGCAGCAAAGGTGCGTGTGATCCGCCGCCATACTGCGGCGCCCGTGTGTGTCGGGTTCGGGATATCCACTCCGCAGCAGGTACGGGAAATAGCGGCAGTTGCGGACGGCGTGATCGTCGGCAGCGCGCTGGTGAAGAAAATCACGGAATATAAAGGAAAGCCATCTCTGGTGCGCGCGGTCGGCGATACCGTCCGCCGCCTCAGAACCGGACTCTAAATATGTATAAAAAAGAGACGCTGGATAACGGGCTGTGCTGCGTGACGCATGCCATGCCCGGCAGGGGATCGGTTGCCGTGGGTGTCTGGATCCGCACCGGCGGCCGTTATGAAAACAGCGCCAATAAGGGGATTTCCCACCTGCTCGAGCATCTGGTTTTTAAAGGCACGCGGCACTACACCTGCCGCCGGATTAAAGAGTCCATCGAGGGTATCGGCGGCGCATTGAACGGTTTCACCGCAGAGGAAGCGACCTGCTACCTGGTGAAACTGCCTGCGTGCTTCCTCGAACGCGGCCTCGGCGTTCTGTCCGACATGGTGATCAGTCCGCTGCTCGCTTCTCAAGATATCGCCAAGGAAAAGCACGTTATTCTCGAAGAAATCAAGATGTATAAGGATTTGCCGCAGAGTTACGTCCACGAGCTTCTCGATGAGCTTCTCTGGCCGGGGCAAGCGCTGGGCGAACCGATCATCGGCACTGAGCAGTCGGTTTCTTCCATCAGCCGCGCCGCGCTGCTTGAATATAAACAGCGCCACTACACGCCTTCGAATATCGTTGTCGCGGCTGCGGGCAGTCTTGATCACGGCAGGTTTGTGCGTTCATGCCGCAGGATTTTCTCGAAACTCAAAAGTTACTCCCCGACTGCCTTTACCCAGGCGCAGAAAACGCAAGACAACCCGCAGGCGCGGGTCTTCGATAAGCAGACCGAGCAGACGCATCTTGCGTTCGGTTTCCATGCTTTCGGCCGCGAACACCGCCTCCGTCATGCCGCAGCGCTCCTGCATATCATGCTCGGGGCGAACATGTCCAGCCGCCTGTTCAATGAAGTCCGCGAGAAACGCGGTTACGCGTATGAGATCGGCACGTCGGTGAAGCGTTTTCACGACACCGGAGCCTTTATCGTACACGCAGGCATCGATAACGCCAAAGTGACCGATGCCGTGATTTTGATTCTGAAGGAACTGAAAAAAACCGTCGATCGGAACGTGGGTGAGGACGAAATCAGGCGTGCGAAAGAGTTTTACCGCGGCCAGCTCATGCTGACGCTCGAGGATACGCTTGAACACATGCTTTGGATCGGCGAGACGACCGCGATGCTGAACACAACCTATTCTCTCAAGGAGATGGTCGCTCAGATCAACCGCGTCAGCCGCTCAGACGTCAGGGAGGCGGCGCGTACGCTCTTCCGGAATGACAATCTCAATCTTTCTCTGATCGGCCCAATGGAAAAACAGCGGCGTCGCATCGAAGGGGCCCTGCATTTCGACTAAACCATGGATCTTTTTCTTTTTATCCTGATCGGCGTGCTGGTACTCTGCTCGTTTTTTTTCTCCGCCTCGGAGACTTCAATCATCGGTCTGAGCAAGATTCGCCTGCGCCATCTGGTCGCCAAAGGCTCTCGGCGCGCCGCAAGCGTGCAGCGTCTGGTCAGCAGGTTCGATTCTTTTATCGCGGCGATTCTCATCAGCAATAATTTCGTCAATATCGCTCTGTCCGCGATCATTACCGGTTTCATGGTGCGCTTGTTGGGATATCAGTGGGGCGTGGTTGCCGCGACCTTTATTACCACGGTCAGTGTCCTGGTGTTCTGCGAGATTACTCCCAAGATACTGGCGATGAAGAACGCGGAGAAGACCGCGCTTCTTGTCGGTCCCCTCATGGAGGCGCTGGTGCGCGTGCTGCAGCCGCTGGTGAGCGTCTTTATCGGGGTCAGTAACGGGCTCTTGCGCCTGATCAGGATCACGCCGACGAAGCGCTCGCCGCTTATCACGCAGGAAGAACTACGCACCATGATAGAGATCGGCAAGGAAGAAGGGGTGTTGAGCGACGAGGAGCGAAAGATGCTCCATCGCATCTTCGAATTTGGGGATACCCGTCTTAAAGACGTGATGGTGCCTTTGAACCAGATGGTCGCGGTGAATGCCCGTTCCAGCGTGGACGAGATACTCGACGTGCTCGCGGAAAAGGGGCATTCGCGCCTTCCGGTGTACCAGGATTCCCCTGATAATGTCATCGGCGTGCTGTTCGTGCGCGACCTGCTCTATATCCTTAAAGACAAAGGATTATTCGTTCTCCAAGACCTCCTGCGCGAGCCGTATTTCGTCAAGTCGTCCATGCGGGTCAATGAACTGCTGAGGATATTTCAGCAGGACAAGGTTCAGCTGGCCATCGTGGTGGATGAGAAGAAAAAGGCTCAAGGCGTTGTGACTCTGGAAGATCTCCTTGAAGAGATCGTGGGAGAGATAGAGGAGGATAAGCAGCGCAGAGGCGCGTACCGGCGCATCCGGTAGCGACGGGTGCACGGGAGGAGACGCAAGGGTTAGGGGAGTATAGACATAGTCTTGTCCAAAGGGTATACTTTTGGTGATGAGATACGCGCTTTCTTTTCGGATCATTATCGTAGTGACCGTCCTGACCTTTGGACTGCAATCCACAGGGCTCCCGCAAGGAGCCTCTTTGTTATTTGAGACGCCGCTGTTGACCCCGGCGTCGTTATGCTACGTGAGCGTCAATTCCGCAAACCCTTCCAATTACTTCAATTTTCTTCTCGACCGCGGCGACTCTGAAGCCAATCCCGACACCCTGACCTCGGAAGCAAAAACCCTGATCAACTATTTCTTCCTCGGCATTACTTTGCCCGGCGAAAGTTTCTGGGTGAACCTGCAGCCTGATCAGCCGGACACTATTATTTCGGAGGAGCTCGGCAGGACTGAGATGGGGAAGGTGCTTGTCGAGCAGGATCTGGAATTGAAGAAACTCGCTGCCCTGTACATGCATCCGAATCACCGGAAGGGAAAAGAATTCTGGGAGAAGCTCTACGCGCGCCTGGCCGCGGAGAAACTGGATCAAGAGGTAACTACCTCAAACCGTTTCTGGATCGTGCCGCAAAAGGCCGTCGTGGTTGAGACCTTTGACGGCGCCCTGGTCGCAGAATCCCGCCTGGCCGTGATGAGCGAGAACGAATTCCTGCAGGTCAAGCCTCGGGATGAGGTGCAGCAGGCTGCTGAAGAACTCCTCAAAGAAATTATCGTGCCCGGACTTTCAGAGGAAGTCAATACTTCTGCGACATTCGCTCCTTTACGCCAGATCTTCCAGTCTCTTATTCTCGCAGAATGGTTTAAGTCGAAATGCGCTCAGGATGAGAGCGCGTACGCCAAGTTAATTAACACCCGCGACACAACAGGCCTTGAGAGCGCAGTTCCCTGGGAAAAACAACCGCTCTGGCAGGAATACAAGGATTCGTATCAGAAGGGGGAGTACGATATTAAGGCGGAGCTTGCGGGTCTCACGCGCCGGTATACGAGCGGAGGGATTAGTTTAAGCTTCGGTACGCAAGCAGAAACCGTGTCGTATGGAGTTTCCTCTTCAATTGCTTCCGCTCTTACTGCTCGTGCCGGGCTGGGACGATCCACGGTTGAGATCGTTTCTATGACGGATACCGTACTGCCAAGCATTCAGCGTGTCGGTGACGTGCTTATTATGACAACTAAGAGACAGGGGAGTTCATCTATTCAGCCGGCACTGGATACTGTTACGCTTCCTTCCAGAGCTACTGGAAAGGCATCGTTTGTCGGTCGCCTTGATCCCCTGATACATGCGACAACGGATTTTTTCCTTGATTCAAGAGCGAGCCGCAAAGACGTTCTCGACCAGGAGTTGGTTGTTGTTAACGTGGGAATCGGGCAGGATGGAGGGCCGACTGTCTATGACCTGGCCCGTATATTGAACGAAAGGGGGTTTCACGATATTGTCATCTACGCAATCGATAATAATCCGACACTGGTCGAACTTGCGCAGCGTCTGGCCTCTGAGCGCAGAATTCCGGACGGAGTCACTATAAATTTTCTAAGGGGCGGATTCGATTTGACCGCGCACAGTCTGCCGAAAGCTGATCTGGTTATCGCCGCGAATGTTCTCTTTTATTATGATGACGATCCGCCTGGGCAGGCAGCTGCGTTGACCGCTTTACGAGCCGGATTAAAAGACGACGGTCTTCTGGTAACTGCGAAGGGCGGAGTTTTGAGCAAAATCGATTACGATATTCGTTCTCGGTCCGGCGAAATTTTGAGCACAGCAAGTATTCCTTCCGGGCAACGCGTACCTGGGCCTCGTATCGTTTCCTCCGCTTCGGCGATTGATGTGGCGTCGATACGACAGGATCTGCTTGCAGGCGGTGTTGGCCGTGATATGGTGCTTAATACCATGCGCTATCATGGAGTGACGGAGGCGTTGCCTGTATTGAAGGAGACTCTGCGGGAACTCGTAACTACGCGGAATATCCCTGGTTTTGATGAGCAGGGTATTCAAGGAATGAGCGAGGTAGTTGCGGAATTAGGCGGACCCGATGAGGTATCTTTCTTGTGCGCGTCACTACTTACCCTGGAACCGGACCGGTTTGGTTTGATCATTCCCGCATTAGATTTCCTGGTGCAGCGGATACCAAGGGAGAGTATCCGGTTTCATGCGCCAGCAAGAAGTGCATTGACGAACCTTCTGTTCCGTGCCGCCGCCATGGCGGACGTCAAGAGAGAAGATAGGATAGCTATTAGTGAAATATATATTAATGCCTTCGGTGTCCCAGCAAATACGCCAGGAAACCGTGATCTGAGGGCGGCTTTGGTCATTGCGCCGCGGTTGGCTCAGGCCAGCGTTTTTGGAGAGCCTGCGCAAATCCCTGTGTTTGATGGCGCGGCGGATACGTATGACGGAGCATCAAGTTCTTTGTTACCGGCTAACCCGCTCACCGGCCAACAGGCGAACCGGCTAACATCTCTGCAAGGCGGCATCGACTTTTCCCGGATCGATGTGCAGGTCAGGGACCAGACGTATGTCTCTGGTCTCAACCCTGCCGAGCGCAAGATTCTCTTTGCCGCGCAGGCCCTTAGAGACCAGTGGCAGAGCCTGGCGCTCCTGTATGTGCATGAGCTGATGCTTATGTGGCAGCAGAACATTTCTACAGATATTTCCAACTGGGCACTCTTGACCCAGGTACTAGCCGAACTGCAGGCAGAGGATTATCTGGATCCCGATGCCCAGCAGTTCATGGGTTCTCTAGCAGTGCCCGCACGTACTCCGTAACATCCTATAGGCCTGTCCTATTCTGTAAGAGAGATCGGCCATACGCTGCACCCCGCATTTTCGGATATGCGGGTGCGCCCCTTGCGGGCTGCCTACGTATACTTCGCTCGCGCGGACGCTTGCTTGGGCCAGCGGGTTACCCGGCCGTTCAAGTACGGCCGGGTAACCTGCCGGCCAGCGCAGCGTCCGTGCAGAAGAAACATTCGAGGATCCTGCTGGGTGGATGGGGGGAGGGAAGGCGTAGCCCCTTATTGACAGAAGCGGCAAGCTGTGCTAGCATAGCACCCGTGGCAATCATCCAACGACCAGAGGAGGATACATGGCTGAGAAAGGGTATTGCGTCAAGTGCAAGGGTAAGAAAGAAATGAAGGACGAGCAGAAGGTTACCATGAAGAATAAGCGTGAAGCAATGAGGGGAAAATGCCCTGATTGCGGCACGGGCATGTATAAGATTCTCGGAAAGAAATAAGCTCCACGGAGGTTTTCTCATAGATACCAAGGCACAAGCAATCCGCATTGCGCGGCTGGCGCGCGATAAGAAGGC
>CAZDUF010000054.1:0-8681 GCA_964508555.1 uncultured Planctomycetales bacterium | reverse complement strand
GGCAGAGCTCGGGTGTCTGTATATCACCTTTACCGGTGGAGAGATTTTCACCCGCGCTGATTTCTTTGATATCGCTTTTTACGCGAAGGAGAAAGGTTTTGCTCTGCGCTTGTTTTCGAACGGCACGCTCATTGACGACGAAGTTGCCCAAAAACTGCAGAAATTGAGTCCGTTAAGCGTTGAGGTGAGCCTGTATGCTCTTGATGCTTTCTTGCACGAGCGTATCACCGGCGTGCCGGGTTCGTTTGACCGGACACGAATGGGGCTGGAAGCCCTTCACCGTCGCGGAGTGCCTGTGGTGATCAAGTGCACTGCCATGACCCTGAACTGTCAGGAGATTCCGGCGCTGAAGGCCTTTGCAGAAAGCAGGGGATTTGGCTTCGCATCAACATTTACGGTTATTCCGTCGGTAGACGGTTCGCGCGACGTGACGCGGCTGCGGCTCACTGAGGACCGGCTTATCGATATTTTCTCGTCCGATGCATCCTATACGGCCGGCGTGTCCTATGGCGGCGTGAAGAATTACAGACCGCTGTGTGCTGCCGGGTTCAATTCCCTGTATATTTCGCCGTACGGCGAGGTGTATCCGTGCGTGGCATTGCGCGAGAGTTGCGGTAATGTGCGCGGGCAGCCGTTAGCCGTCATCTGGCGTTCGCCCGTATTCGAGAAATTCCGGCGTATTGAATTCGATGATCTCTCTGAGTGCAGCGAGTGCAAAGATGCCTCGTATTGCGACAGGTGCGCGGGCGTGGCGTGGATGGAAACGAACGATGCGCTCGGCGTCTCCTCGCACGATTGCGTGCTCGCGCGCGTGCGGCGTCAGATTGTCGAGAGCAGAGAGGTGAAACCATGCACGTGATGTTACGCGGGCCGGCAGGTTACCCGGCCGTACTTGAACGGCCGGTACGCGCCTCTGCGCGGCCTGTCCTGCGTAACGGCAGTTCATGGGCCCCTCCGCCCGGCACGCCTGCCGTAGGCAGGCGGGATCCTCCCATTTCACTGCCGTTACTCCGGCTACCCGCCGGCCGACAACACCGTGAAATGATACTATACCCGCTAGCGCATGGCCGCTTTATGGCCTAGCGTACACCCAGCGATCTTTATGGCTGGTGTGTTTTCTGCTCGAGGCCGCTCAAAAGGAGCATGCTCCGGCAGCCCGCAAGGGGGGGCGCACGGCTGTCCCAATACAGAGGGTGCATTTCAACAGCTTCGAGAGCAAGAAAATTTGATTGAAATAATGTTCAGGCTGATTTGTTTGGAATAAATATCGGAAAGGCCAGGGGCGGACATATTCCGAACGGGGTCTGCGAGGGGCTTTGCGGGCAAGGTTGCCCCGCTACCAATATCGGGCAGAGCAAAGCCCCGAAGCTGAAGCGCAGACGCGCCTCGCCGGGGCGCGGCAAGCGCCCCCGAGAGGAATATGTCCGCACCCTGGACTTTCCCGTGTAATTCACGAAGCAGGTTGTTGCATCTGAAAGGAGCCTGAAATGGAACGCAAGAAGAAGGAATACAAGAAGCCGAAAATCGTGTATGAGAAGAAGATGGAGACGGTGGCTGCGGTGTGCGACTCGACCTGGGTCGGACCGGGCGGCACCTGCTGCATGAAAGGGACGTGCTTACGCAGGTCGAGTTAGCAAACGATTCGCGCGATGCGTCTGTTGCGGATATCCTGCGCGACCGCGTTCGACAGGGTGAGCCTGTTGAACTCACGGTCCGGACGGGAAGCATGTATCCGCACATCGAGCCGGGAGATCTCGTGTCGTTAACTCCGGCAGATGACATCCGGACCGGCGACATCGTCGTGTTCCCGCGCGACGGCATGTTGTATGCGCACCGGGTTGTCGGATTCCTCGGTCACGCTGACGGAAAAAAGATCATAACCCGCGGCGACCGCTGTCCGCAGCCGGATCCCCCCGTTGAATACGCTTCATTAATCGGTAAGGTCGCGAGCGTTGTCAGGAGTTCGGGACCGAACGACCGCTCAGGCAGGAAATATCAAATCGTCGCCCGCAGCCTGCATCTCGTCGGAGAATTCTCCCGTGTCCGCCGTATGCTCGAACAGGCGGGTATTGCCTGCATCCCCTTAAAGGGCGTGTCGTTGTATCTGCAGTCCCTGATCGATCCCGGCGCGCGCTCTATCGGCGACATCGACGTGCTCGTGCGTCTGGAGGATGTTTCCCGCGCCCTCTCCGTGCTTGCCGCGCACGGATACATTCCGCCGCGCGCATGTATGCGGCCGCGCTACGGCATCTTCCTGAATTCGGTTCCCCTGGTAAAATCCGACGTCTGCCTGCATCTGCACTGGCATCTTCTCAATACTACCCTGCCGCTGTTCATGTATCGCATCGACATGGAACACGCGTGGGCTGCATCACGGGAGCGCGAGATTGAGGGAGAGAAGGTGTTGTTTCTTTCTCCCGAACACGAGATCATTCACCTGTGTCTGCACGCCTTCAATCATTCCTATGAAAAGCCGTCTCTCGTCAGTGACTGCGCGGCCGTGTGCGCATGGGTTGATTCCCGCGTGTGCCGGGATACGCTTCTGACCGCGGCGCGCGCATGGAATTGCGCATTTCCAGTGTATTGTACCCTCGAGGTATGCTCGCGGCTCGGCCGTCCGACGGGAACAATGAGCGCGGATTTCGCTCCCGCGAACGCGCGCCTGCAGCGAGCCGCCAATGATTTTCTCGAGCGCGTCGCTGCGCGGGGCAGGGGATATCACAACGAGGTTTTTCCTCTGGAATTGCTTCTGGCCGGAGGAGTCTGTAATAGGCTGCGATTCTTGTTTTTGACCGCGTTCCCGTATCCGGAGGTAATGCGCTGCATTTATTCCTCATATGCAGGAGCCCCGCTTTTTTCGTTGTATTGGCGCAGGATGCGGGGGAGGATTTCCGTCAGTACTGTCCAAGGCTGCCGTCGGATTGTGAGGCGCTGAGAGAGAGTCGTAGAGAGAGCGCACCCAGAGGGAGCAGGAGCGCGGCAAAGACCGCAAGACTGAGTATTTCCGGCAGTAACTCTTGCGGTGTTGCACCGGTGTAGACGGCGCGTTGAAACGCGCGTACCGCGTGCGTGAGCGGCATGAAACGCGAAATATCCTGCAACCATCCCGGAAGTACACTTACCGGAAAATATACTCCGCCGAGAATCGCCTGCAGGTTATTCACCAGCCACCCCGTCAGATTCCCCCGCTTGAAGCGCATAATCACCGCCGCAGAAATGATTCCCACGCCGGTAAAGCAGATGACCGTCAGTATCAGAATGATCGTTGCCGATCCGAGATGCGCCCGGGAGAAATTCACGCCGAACACGAATATGCCGAGTGCGGCGTATATGATAAAATCGCTGGCCGCAAAAAGCAGCGCGCTCGAGCCCAGATACAGAACCAGTCTGAAAAGCGTCAAGGGGCAGACCAGGAGCGCTTCCAGCGTTCCCTGCACCTGCTCCTGGCGCAGGCGTTCAGGCAGGGAGCCGAGTCCTGAGCCGGTGAAACTGAAGAAGGCCATGCCGAGCAGTACGTAGGAGAAGTAGGATACACCGAATTCTTCCAGATGCGCGGATACCGTCGATGAGAACATGCGGTCGATGAAGAAATACACCAGTATGCTTGAAAAGACTGCGCAGACGTTCAGGGTCAGAGACAGCCTGTATCCGGTTTCGATGAGGATATCCCTGCGTATGAAAGCGGCTATCTGTTTGAGCATGACGATAAGGAAACCAGCGATCCGTTCTCCAGTTTTACATGCGTGTCGCTTGCGCGCATGACTTCCTGCGGCGCGTGCGTGCTCATCAGAATAGTTACGCCGTTCTGTGTGCAGAGATTGCTGAGGAACGCGATCGCCGCCTGCGCGGAAGCGGCATCGAGCCCTTTGGTCGGTTCATCAAGAAACAGGAATTCCGGCTCATGCAGCAGGCAGCGCACGAGGAGGAATTTCCTTTTCATGCCGCTTGAGTAGCAATCAACGCGCTGGTCAGCATAACCGATCGAAAACTGAGCAAGCAGGGTTTCGATGCGCTTTCTGCGTTTTACGGCCCTGAGACCGTAGAGAGAGGCAAAAAAATCAAGATTCTGCCTGCCGGTGAGCCTCCAATAGAGAGAGCGGTCATGGTCAGGCATGAATCCAATGGCGTGTTTCGTGCGTATATCCCCTTGATTGAAGGCGGCGCCGTTACGCATGATATGTCCGGCATCAGGCGCGAGCAGGCCTGCCAGGGTTTTGAGAAGAGTTGTTTTTCCGGAGCCATTCGGACCGGTGAGTATCGCAAATGAGCCGCTGGAAAGGCTCAAAGATATATCGCGAAGCGCAAAGAAAGAGGGGGGAAACTTCTTGGTAAGATGACAGACTTCAAGCGCAGGCCGGGGCATGGGAGTCCTTGACTTATCGACGATCTGTATATATAGATTATATTAATATTGCCTTGCAAAAAAAGCTATTACTATTATAATGAAACTGAAAATCCTTTTTTGTTCTGCCTATTACCCGTCCAACGCCGGGGGGGGGGAAACATGTTCGATCCCCGGGGTTGCACTGGTCCCTGCGGATGTATGAGGCCTATTGGCAATTAACCCAGAAACCTTTCGAAAATACCCCTGATCCCCGTTTCATCTTCTATACACATCAGCATCGCGAGGCGCTGGCACGCCTGTTATATGTTGCCCGGGAGCGTAAAGGCGCAGCGCTTCTGACCGGTGAATACGGTAGCGGCAAGACTCTGTTAAGCAGGGTGGTATGGGAGGAGCTGCAGCAGGAGCATAAATACGCTTCCGTTTTTATCCTCAATCCCCGCCTTACCGGTCTTGAGTTTATCCAGGAAATCGCTTACCAGTTGACCGGCACGCAGGCACCGCCGAACAAAATCGAGCTTTTCCACAGCCTGCATAAGGTTTTCTACGCCAACCATAACGCAGGCAAGCACACGATCCTGATGATCGATGAGGCGCAGGCCATCGAGAACAGGGAGATATTCGAGGAATTGCGCCTGCTGCTGAATTTCCAGATGGAGCAGGCATTTTTGCTGACGATTATCCTTCTGGGACAGCCTGAATTACGCGAAATTGTCGCGGCCCTGCCGCAGTTAAGCCAGCGCATGTTTGTCCGCTACCATCTGCGCGCGCTCGGCGAGGAAGAGAGCACACAGTATATCGAGCATCGTCTCAAAGTTGCGGGCGCTCATCGGGCTCTTTTTACGGATGAGGCTCTCAAGGAGATCTATCTTGCCTCGGGAGGAATACCCCGGCGTATCAATAACATTTGTGATTTATCCCTTCTGGTTGGTTTCGGCGCGAAACTCACGCAGGTTGACAGACAGACGATCCTGAGTATCGGAGAGGACCTTGATTCCGCTTCAAGCAATAAAGGCGGACAGGCCCTGGCAACCTAACCCGCGTCACTATGTTTCGTTTATCGAATATTATCGGGAAAAATAAACAACAGGTATCCGCTCCGAACGCGGCTCAAGCGGCAGAGAATTCTGCGCAGCGCCCGGCGCAATCCCCTGGCGGGCACAAGCCGGATGCGCCGGTGCAATTTCCATCCCCGGAGGTTTGCGTGCCTGCTGCTTGCGTTGGAACTCATGCTGCGCTAGCCGGCGGGACTTTGAACGCTGAAGCTCAGAAATTGTATCAGCAGGCGCTTACTGTTGCGCGGCAATTGTACAAAGAGGAGCCGGCATCAGACGCGCCTGCATTGAGCGGGCTTATCGAATCCATTATCGCGTCTCTTGATACTGCCGGTCCTGATCTTCTCACGTACGCGCTTTGCGGTTACGACCCGTCGGATGTGCTGTGCCGCAACGCGGTGAATGTCTGTGTGCTCGCCCTGTATATTGCCAAAGCCGGCGGCTATGATACCGCACGACTGAAAGAACTGGGCATGGCGGCGCTCCTCCACGATCTCGGCGAGGTAGGGTATCTGAACGCGCTTATCAAGAAGGGGAAGTTGTCGCGGGATGAAATGAAGCGCCTGCGTGCGCATCCTGAGGAAGGCGCGGAGCGCGTGAAGAGGATACTCACCCGCGCGCCGCAGAGCGTGGCAGATGCGGTTCTCCAAGAGCATGAGCGCCTGGATGCGAGCGGTTATCCGCGCGGATTGAAAGGCGCTCAGGTCGGAGATTATGCCCGCGTTATCGCTATTGTCGACGTCTACGAGGCGCTGGTGCATGACAGGCCGCACCGGCAGAGGTTTACTCCTCTGGACGCGGTGAAGCTGATGCTCGCCGAGCGCGAGCGGTATGACCGCGGTCTGCTAAAACTCCTGCTCGATCACATCGGTATCTATCCGTGCGGATTCCTTGTGCGCTTGAGCACGAAGGAGACGGCTGTTGTGGTCAAAAACAACCCTTTGTGTCCGCTGCGGCCTGTGGTGCGTGTTATCTACGGCGTCGGCGGAGAGCCGGTTGAGGCCCAGAAAATTATAGATCTGCACGAAACCACCATCATTTCCATCAATCACATATGCGCCGAAACGATCAAAATAAGTTAATCCGCGGCGTGTGCTGCGTATGCCTGGCCGGTGTATTGTTCCAATTCTCCGTCGCGTACTGCGCGTCTGACGCTTCTGATGCAGCGAAAACCAGGAAGGCGCGCGCTCTTTATGAGAACGGGGATGGGCTCTACCAGAACGGTAAATACGCCGAGGCGCAAGAGGAGTTCCGCAAGGCCATGCAGGCAATGGGAAAGAATCCCGACATCGCCGTGCAGATTATTCAGGAAGAGAAGTCGACCACGACCAGGTCCGTCACCATGCAGCCGGGTGTCAAGGGAGCTGCTCCGGCGGTCGTCGAGCAATCCAGCTACGTTCGTACCACGGTTGCCGGGCCGGTGTATCAGATCGGCGTCGACGATCAGTTGAGCATCAAGGTGTGGGAAAACGCGGACCTGGATCAAGACGTGACGGTTCGTCCTGACGGAATGATCTCGTTCTCTCTGGTCGGCGACGTGCGCGCGGCAGGCAGGTCGATCCCCGATCTGGATTCCGAGCTCACCGCGAGGCTTGAGGAATTCATCAAAGAGCCTCAGGTGTACGTGACACTCAAGAAGATGGCGAGCAAGAAGGCGGTCATCCTGGGAGAGGTGGCAAAACCCGGGGTCTATGAGCTCGACGGCCCGTGTTCGGTGCTTGAGCTGGTCGGCAGGGCAGAAGGGTTTCTGCCGTCTGCCGTTCTTTCAAGCGTCATTCTGATCAAGGGAGGCGTCGAGAATCCCCACGGTGTCCGTCTGGACCTGAACCGTTTCGTGCTCAAGACCGACAATAAGGAAAACGTCTACGTCAATCCGGAAGACGTCGTCTTCGTGCCCAAGAAGTTCATTGCCAACGTCAATTACTTTGTGACGCAGGTGATGGGGCCGTTTGCCACCGGAGCCACCAATTACGACACCTTCAATGAGATCAGGACCAAGGACTAGCTTCCTTCATGACGTATGGCCCAGTATGAATTAAACCTTCACGACTACGCGCGTATCCTGCGACGCAGGAAATTCATCGTCATTCTGGTCTGCCTCATGACGACGGCTGGGAGTATCCTGTATTCCCAGCGCCAGATCGATATGTATGAGGCAAAAGCCGTGATCAAGGTCGAGCAGCAGTCGACGATCGCGGGTCTCCTGACCGAGTGGGTGGTGTACCGGCCGGGAGATATCATGGCAACGGCGGTGAATTTCATCAAAAGTACGCCCGTGCTCAAACGGGTAGCGCTCCAGCTGCACATGCTCAAACCCGGTTCCTCACCCGAAGAGATAAGCGACGTGGTGACGGACTTGCGCTCGCGGATTAGGGTTGAGCCGATCCGTGATTCGAACATTATCGATATTACGGTTTCTTCCCTTGATCCCGCCCAGGCGCGCGATCTCGCCAATAAAGTCGCCGAGGCGTTCATCGCCGAGGACCTCATCGACAAGACAAAGCAGGCAAAGAACATGCGCCTGTTCCTGGAAGAGCAGCTTTTGCGTATCGAGACAAAATTGAAAAGCGAGGAGGAGCAGCTTAAAAGCGGCACATCGCTCAACGTACATATCAGTCCGAATATCCAGAATGAGCTCGCTGATTTGGAGTTTGAGCTGAGGGCTCTCTTGCAGAAATACACGGAGAAACATCCGAAGATTGGGCAGATCAGAGAGCGCATCACGGATCTCGAAGGTATGCTCAAAGGTTTTTCGCTTGAAGAGCTTGAATACGTGCGCCTGCAGCGGGAGATCGAGGCGAACAAGAAACTCTATATCACGCTGAAAGAAAAGATTGAGGACGCACGCATGAATGAGGTCCGCTCCACGAGCGATATAACGCTCCTTGAGCCTGCGGTGCTGCCGCGCCAGGCTGTCAACCGCCAGAAACAGGGCACGCCTTTTATCGGCGCGGTGCTGGGACTGGTGCTGGGGATTATTCTCGCGTTCGTCAAAGACTCTATGGATACTTCGATAGGCACGATCGAGGACGTGGAGGCGGCGACGAAACTCAGGGTACTCGGGGTTATTCCGACGGTCAAGGTAAATCCCAAGAAACCGGAGCTCCTGCGTCTCATCGTGCACCGTCAGCCGGACGCGACCGTGTCCGAGGCCTACCGAGCCATCCGTACGAATCTGAAGCTGAATCCGTCGATACGCACCGTCATGGTGACCTGTGCCAATCCCAAGGAAGGAAAAACCACGCTCCTGACGAACCTCGGCCTGACGCTCGCCCAGGCCGGAA
>CAZDUF010000053.1:0-9067 GCA_964508555.1 uncultured Planctomycetales bacterium | reverse complement strand
TTGTAGCGGCCCTTGAAATCCCGCGGATAGAACCGCTGTTCCACGTCAATGCAACCGCCGACATCAACGCCTGTCACAGCCTTAACCTTTTCGATAACCAATCCCTTAATCCTCTCTTCGTGAGCGGAAATATCCTCCCGGGTAATCTTCAGGTTCGGTACCGGTACGAGCACATAGAGAATCTCCTTGCCTGCGGGAGCCAATGACGGATCCGTAACCATGGGCACGTGGATGTAGAAAGACGGGTCATCCGTATACTCCCCGGTACGGAAGATATCGTTCAGGTTGCCCACCAGGTTCTTCCCGAAAAAGAGATTGTGATGCTCCAGTCCCGGCACCTTGCGCGACATCCCCCAATAAAAAAGCAGGACGGAACAGGAATACTCGAAATCGGGAATCCTGTCCTTGAATAAATCGGCTTTCGCGTACGCGTAGTCCGCGTTGACGACAACCGTGTCCGCGATAAACTGCCTGTTGTTCATGGAAAGGATCGACGCCCCGCCTTTCTGCTCGATCGCGGTAACCGCGGAGTTGTAGTGGTAGCGCGCGCCGGATTTGCGGCCGATATTCTCCAGCGCCAGCGGTATGCGGTACATCCCTCCCATGGAATGAAATATCTTCTGGACGTGGTCGGTGTAACTGATGATGCTGTAGAAGGCTGGCGCGTCAAACGGGGACACGCCCATAAACATCGCCTCGAAGGTGAAGAGATAGCGCAGTTTGTCTGTTTTGAAATATTTCGCCGCCAGCCCCCAGTAGGATTGCAGGACCTTGAGTTTCGTCAGGAGCCCCCAATAACGCGGGTTGGCCAGGTCGCGCAGGGTGAAATTGCGGTACAGGAACGGCCGCACCGTACGATAGAGCTCGGTTACTTCGCGGATAAACCCGTCAAACGCCCGCGCGCTCCCCGGTTCGACGCGCTCGAGCTCATCTTTGGTGCGGTTGGAATCGCGGAAAACGCTGGTGCGGGTGCCGTCGGGATAAAAGACCCTGTAGCTGGTTTCCAGGGCTTTGAGCTGAAGGTGATCGCTGATTTTCTCTCCGCAATAACTGAAAACCTCCTCAAAGAGATCCGGCATGAGCACGAACGACGGCCCCATGTCGAAGCGGAAACCCTGCACCTCCAGCAGATGGCAGCGGCCGCCGAGCTCGGGAAGTTTCTCGAACACGTCGACGTCATACCCGTCATGCGCCAGGCGCGCGGCAGCGGCGAGTCCTCCGACTCCTGCTCCGATGACTGCGATCTTTTTCGGCATGGAAATATTATAGTATAAAAAAAGTGACTGTCACGAATTACGTGACAGTCACTTTTTCATTGATCCCTTGTTCTTTGCCTTTTAATAGTACCTCGTCTCCCAGTGCCCTCCGTCTTCGACTTTATAGGAGACATAGTGCCCTTCGACGATCACCTGGCGTCCGTCGCGGTACTCGAGATGCCGCGGCACGTATTTTTGCCGGTAGGTATAATGCGGCACCCATATCCGTTCAGGCTCACAGCGGTATTCGTGTTTCTCGACCCAGCGGTGCTTCGGACGGTACCTGGCATACCGGGGATAATAATCCCGGTGGTAGCCGCCGCGGTCGATCACCACGGTTTCCCGGTACACCGGCTCGCTGCGATACCCTTTGTCGATGCCGGTAACGCTGCCGATGATATCCACCTGGCCGCCGCTCACCACGCGCAACCCCTCAATCACTGTCAAAACCTTACCTGCCGTATCCCAGTCGCTGGCATAACTGACGCCAGAACCTGCTGCGATCATACCCAGCGCCAGCAGGATAACACCGAATATGCGTTTCATTGTGCTCCTCCTTGCCCTTTCTCCCCGCTTCTATTCTCCCTGAAACTGCGGAATCGCTCTTTCAACCGTTCCCCTCGTGTGTGACGGCCTGCCTCCACCTTCTCGCCCAGTTTCCTGAACTGATCAGCCGAAAGCGTCTCGCGGGTCGCCTCCATGCCCTGAAAACGCAGATCGATCATTTCTCCGACGCACGCTTTCATTTCGGCGTTCAACTGTTCGAGCCGTCCCTTGTCAGGACTCTCCTTTTCAAATTCCTGTTTGAGCCCCATCCGCGCGGCGCGCATCTTCTCGCGCACTGCCGCCATGGCAGTCTTCTGGGCCTGCCGGTTCGCAAGCAGCTTCTGCTGCTGCTCGGGAGTCAGATTGAGATCTTTGGAGGCACGATCGAGCATCTCGTCTTCCATCCCGGCCATTTTCTCATGCACATCGTCCGGAGCCGCCTCTTGCGCATACCCTGTCGCATACACCGCGGACACCAGAACCGCACTCACCATCCATGCCGCTGCCTGTATCCTTGTTCTTGCCTTCATTGTCCCCTCCTTCACCTGCTTAGACGGATCACACCGCCAAAAAGTTCCTAGAAATATACCTGGCCCGAGCCGAGGGAAAGAGATTCTTCGAACGCCTCGCTGCCGTTTGAGGTCAGATAAAACGCCGCCTGCTCCTCAAGATAGGCGTTCACCGCGCGCCTGTTATTCGCAGCGCGATACGCGGGCAGCCTCAACGCAAGGCCGCTCATCACGAGTACGGTCACTACCGTCATAACCGCAACCGCCGGCCGGTGCGAAAAAACAAATCCTGCGATCCTGTTAAAGACACGCTCAAAGACCGGAACCTGCCGTTCATCATCGAGCGCGCGCGATATATTCTCCCAGACCCGCGCAGGCGCTTCCAGCTCACCGGATGAACGCAGGCACTCCTGCGCTCCGGCAGCTTCCTGCAGAAACTCGCGGCAGGGCGCGCACGACGCGCAATGGTTGTCGATAACCTCCTTGTCGACGGCTGGAAGCCTGCCGTCAAGGTAATCCGTCAATACCAGCTCACGCACTCTCTCGCATTTCATGATGTCGTCTCCCGAGTTCTATTGCCGCGGCACGCGCGCGCTTCAGGCGCGAGCGCACCGTATTGATATTGATGCCTAACGCCTGCGCCATCTCTTCGTAACTCAATCCTTCGATCTCGCGCAGGACAAGACACGCGCGTTGATCGGGGTTTAATTTCTCAAGCAATCTATCGGCCAGCTCGCGCGCCTCCCGCTGGTCCGGGGCTTGGGGAGCCGGAAGCACAGCCTCAACCTTCTCGAGGTCAACCCGGTGCGTACGATCCCTGCGGGTGCGTTGATACGCGGTAAGCGCGGCATTAACCGCGATGCGGTACACCCAGGTCTTAAACGACGACCTGAACCCAAAAGTCCCCAGATACCGGTGAATCTTGAGAAAAACATCCTGGGTAATCTCCTCTGCCTCCTGCCGGTTTCCTGCCACGCGGTACGCCAGCGTGTACACGAACCCAGAGGCCAGGCGGTATATGTGTGCAAACGCGTCTGTATCGCCTGCTGCTGCCTGCTCTATAAGCTCACGCGGGATTTCCTGCATAGCTGCCTTTACTTCTTAGACGCGCCTTCGGCGCCAAAAGTTCCCTCTCCCCCAAAAAAAGAACCAAGTTCCGATCCAGGATCGGAACTTGGTTCGTAAACAGACTGCTGCATGCATTACCGTTTCTTGCCGCTTTGGCGCGGGCCCGGAGCATACCCTTCATCCCTGCGCTGCTCCCTGAAATCTTCCCTGCGGTCGCGGATATCCTCTTTGACGTCCCTGCGCGTTTTACGCAGCTCTTCCTTATCCTCATGCTTCTCCTTGAGATTCTCACGGTGCACAGTGCGAAGCTGTTTCTTCAACTCCTCAGCCTTTGCCTTGTCACCTGCCTGCACAGCCTGCCGGATCTGCCCGCGCAGCTGTTTCTCCTCGGTACGCGCTTCCCGGGCGTTTTCCTTGATCTCAGCCTTCTGCTCTTTGAGCTCCTGCATCGCGCCGGACATCGCCTCGCCGACAGACGGCGTATCCTGAATAACCGCCGCTTCAGTCGCCTGTATCTCCTGCGCGTACGTCCCCGCTGCAAACCCCGCGCACAAACCCGTCACGACAATTACAGACAATATGTACTTCATCTCTCCTCCGTTCTCCGCTTCCTGCTTTTACCTTTTTACATCTCCTTTTAATAATTTTCCGCCAGCATTTCAAAGAACGACTGCGGATGTTTGCATGCCGGGCACTCGCGCGGCGCTTCAGTCCCTTCAAACACATAGCCGCAATTAATACAGTGCCATTTGACCGCTGCCTTTTTCTTGAACACTGCCGACGCCGCAATATTCTCGATCAGTTTGCGGTAGCGCGCTTCGTGGAATTTCTCGACCTTTGCCACCTGCTCAAACGACCTCGCGACTTCAGGAAATCCCTCTTCTTTTGCGACCCTGGCGAAATCCTGGTAAATCGCGGTCCACTCCATCTTCTCGCCTTCTGCCGCGGCTTCAAGATTGCTTTTGGTGTCCTTGATCATTCCCGCGGGATACATCGCGGTTATCTCGACGTCCCCCCCTTCAAGATGCTTGAAGAAAACCTTAGCGTGCTCTTTCTCGTTCTCCGCCGTCTCAAGGAATATCTGTTGAATCTGCTTATACCCCTCCTTGTCGGCAACGCCCGCAAAATAGGTGTACCGGTTGCGCGCCTGTGACTCGCCCGCAAACGCCGCCAGCAGATTCTTCTCGGTCTTTGACCCCTTCATCTGTGCCATGGAATACCTCCTTGGTATGTGGTGTTTGCTGCGGTAATGAAACAGTATTATAGCAGAAGACAACGCAAAAATCACCTGCTCTGGACAAACAGGCTAAACTATGGTATAGAAATAGAAACAACGGAAGAGGAACCTGTCATGGCCTTTATGGAATGCACCAACTGCACAACGCAATGCCCGACGGACTCGGTCTTCTGCCCGCGCTGCGGCTGGCGCCTGAAGAAGAAGCTGGAGTTGAAAAAGAAACTCGGCACGTCCGGATTCATCGCGATCCTGGTTGCGGTCGTCGGCGTGCTGATCGGTTTTAACGGTCTGGAATTCGGCTGGCTCATTTTCGGGCTTGCGCTGATTACCCTTACCTATATCTGGGCGGTACGCTGACGTATTCCCCCCGAAGGAATCCCCTATGAGACGTCCCCGCTGCACACACGCAATTGGATGTACCCTGCTGCTTCTTGCGGCAGCGACCGCCGCCGGGTGCAGAACCTCGACCTACGCCGTCAAAACCCAGTATTTCGAATCGGGCGGCTACCGCGTCGACGAGCTCGACCTCTATATCCCTCCTACACGCGACCGCTTTCTTGAAGTCGCCATCGAACGCGTGCACCTTGACCTGAATCTCCTGCGCATCGTCACCAGGACCAACAGCGTCCATTATATCCTGCTGGTCAAATATTCCGGCCCGCAGATGCTCATGATCGAACCGGGGCAGACGCTTTCCATTACCACGGACAAAAAAATTGTCTCGCTCGCCGGCAAAGGAAGCGCCTCCTACCGCAAACAGCTCACTGACGACCTGGTCACCGAAAAGGCCTATTACGACGTTTCCTTCGTGGAACTCAAGCACATCTGCGGCGCGCTTGATGTCGTGCTCAAGCTTACCGGAGCCAACGGATCGGTCGACCGCCGCTTTACCAGAAACAACCTCGAGGACCTGCGTAAATTCCTCGAGGAGTATCCTCCCGCAGTCTCCACCTACTTATAATTTCCCGCTTTTCAGTTTCTTGACCTGCGCATCGACATCGAGCATCAATGCTTCGATCACTTTAATTCTCTGACGGTAATCCTCGCGCATCGAGTCGGAGTGGTAATCGCGGGGGTTCGAGAGCGTGCGCGTCTTTGCCGCGTGCTCGAGTTTCAGAGCCTCTTTCCTGCGCAGGAGTTTTTCGATCTGGAGCTTAATCGAGGCGTTATGCTCCCTGCGCCTGCGCTCATCCGCCTCGCGGGCCGCGCGCTCATCCGATGCGGATGAGTCGCCGTCTCCGGCCTTTGTCCTTGCCTGCGCGGACCGGCCGTGCCCACCGCCGGAAATCTGCGGCAGACGTTTCCGCGCCTCAAGATAATAATCGAACTCTCCCGGGAACTTACGCACGCGTCCTTCCTTGACCTCAAACACCACATTGGCAACCGAACGCACGAAATGTATATCATGGCTGATGAACACGATCGTGCCCTGATAATCAAGCAGCGCCTTGACCAGCGCGTCGACCGCGTCCACGTCCAGATGCGTTGTCGGCTCGTCGAGCAGGAGAAAATTCGGCGCGTTGATCAGGAGCTTGGCGAGGATCAGCCTGCTTTTCTCTCCGCCGGACAGGACCCGCACGGGCTTTTCGACCTCATCCCCCCGGAACAAGAATGCGCCCAGAATCGTGCGCAGCTGCTCGCGCGCCATGTACCCGGGCGCTGCCGTGTAGGCCTCCTCGAGCACCGTATTCTCAAGATTCAGCACGTCGGTGCGCGTCTGGGAGAAATATCCGATCTCCACCTGGTGGCCGACCGTCCGCTCGCCCGCGTCGATCGGCACGACGCCGGCAAGGATTTTCAAAAGCGTCGATTTTCCCGCGCCGTTCTCTCCGGCAAGCACCGCTTTCTCTCCCCGTGAAATCTCGAAATCGAAAGAACGGTACACCTGAATATCTCCGTACGCCTTATCGATCCCGCTCAGGCGTATCACCCGCTGTCCGCTTTGGCGCGTCGGAGGAAACCGGAACGTTCCGATACTTTCGCGCGCGTCATCGGGGAGCTCGACCGCTTCCCTGCGCAGGCGTTCGAGAGCGGTACGCTTGGAACGCACTGCCGCTGCCTTGTTCGGCTGCGCGTGAAAACGCGCCACGAACTCCTCAAGCTGCTCGCGCTTTTTCTCCTGTTCCTTGAATTTTTTTTCGAGGAACACCCGTTTCTGGCGCTTGATCTCTTCATAATGCTCGTAATTACCCTGGACCTTGAACAGCGAGCCGTTTTCCAGTATCAGCGTATAATTGGTGACCTCAGTCAGGAAAGCCTTATCGTGAGAGATCATGATGAAAGTTCCGCGGAATGACGCCAGATAATCTTTGAGCCAGAGCGCGGCGTTTAAATCCAGATAGTTCGTCGGTTCATCCAGAAGCAACAGGTCATACGAGAAGGTCAGCAGTTTCGCCAGGAGCGTGCGCATCTGCCAGCCGCCGCTCAACTCCGCGACGCGCTTGGAGAAATCTTTTTCCGGGAATCCGAGCCCGCTTAAGATGAACTTGGCCTTGTGTTCGAGCGTGAAATACCCGAGGGCCTCGAGTTCGTGGAGGATGTCTCCGTAGACATGCGTGCCCGCCTGATGGTTCGCCTCAAGCTCGTCCTTGCGCCGGCAGAGCTCCTGCGTATGCGTGTCGCCGACGGTGAGCTCTCCCAGGACCGTGTGAGCGGAAACAAAATGCATTTCCTGCGGCAGGTACCCGATCCGCATTCCTTTCGGAAGCGCCACAATTCCCGACTGCGGCTCGCTGTCGCGGAGAAGGAAATGAAAGAATGTCGATTTGCCGGCACCGTTCGGGCCGATCAAACCGATTTTCTCGCCGCGATTGATGTTCAGGGAAATGTTCTTGAAAAGGGACTTTGAACCGAAGGAATGGGAAAGGCCGGAAATGCTGATCACAACGCTACAGCCACTTTCTGCGCTTGAAGTAAACGAGCATAACGAAGGTAATGACTGCCATCGCCGCCATCACCGCCGGGTAACCGTAGGGAGAATCGAGCTCCGGCATATGCTTGAAATTCATCCCGTAGATGCTGGCGACGAGCGTGAGCGGCATCATGGTCGTGGCGATGACGGTGAGCGTCTTCATGATTTCATTGAGCCGGTTCGACACGACCGAGACATACGCCTCCATGGCGCCGGTAATGATGTCGCGCGAGGTGCCGACGATGTCGTTCAGGCGCACGAGATTGTCGTAGATGTTGCGGAAATACAGCACGTTGGCGGGCGACACGAACTCGTAGTCGCCGCGCGCGATGATGGAGATGACGTCTGCCTGCGGGCCGATGGTGCGGCGCAGGTGCATGACGTCGTTCTTCAGGTTGTATATCTTCTTCAGCGTCTCCTGAGTCGGCTGGCTGAACAATTCGTCGGACATCTGGTCGACCATGTTGTCGAAATCATTGATGACGGGGAAATAATTGTCCACGCAGGAATCGAGGATAGCGTACAAGAGCGCGTCGGCGCCGTTGAGCATGATCGGCGACTGGCGCTTGATACGGTCCTTGCACACGGCCAGGGATTTGAGCGGCTTCTCGTGGAACGTAATGAGGAAATTCCTGCCCAGGCAGCAGTCAAGCTCCACGGTCTTTATCTTGACGCCCAGATGCAGGGCGGATGTCTTAGAATCTGAGGCGGCAGAGGTCGCCGGTGCGGCAGACAAAGAACCGTTCTGCGACTCAAGCGCGAACATAACCAGAAACAGATAATCGTGGAAATTCTCGACCTTCGGCCGGGCGTTCGGCAGGATGATGTCTTCGATGGTCAGGGGATGAAAATTAAACGTCGCGGTGAGCGTGTCGATGATCTCGTCGGAAACATCGGCGATATCCATCCACAGAAGACTCTTGGGGTCCTTCACGACCTCATCGATCTCCTGCAGCGACAGCCCTGTGCGCAATCCCTTGTCCGGATGATAATAAAAGGTCTCGAACATACGGAAAATTGTAGCGCGAAAGCCTTCCCCCGTCAACCCTTAATCCTACCACCTCCACATCGGGTTTGTACAAACCCGATGTGGAGGTGGTTACTCCGTGAATTCGAATTTGAGAAGTTCGGAAAGGATCTTGCCAGCCCAGCGGAAGATGTTATTTTTCTGCAGATCCGCGCGCATGCGCGCCATGCGTTTCTTGCGCTCCTCTGCCGAAAACGACAACGCCTGATACATGCCCTCTGCGGTCTGTTCGCGGTCAAAGGGATTGATTAAAACGGCATCTTTGAGTTCGCGCGAAGCGCCGGTAAACTGGCTCAACACCAGCACCCCGTCCTCGTCGAAACGGCTGGACACGAATTCCTTGGCAACCAGATTCATCCCGTCGTGGAGAGACGATACCACGCAGACGTCCCCCATCCGGTAAAACGAAAGGATTTCCTTGAAATCGAGATGCCTGCGTACCAGGATGATCGGCTTCCATTCTCCATCGGCGTGCTTCCAGTTTATCTGCTCGACCATGATATTAAGCTGCTC
>CAZDUF010000052.1:0-9089 GCA_964508555.1 uncultured Planctomycetales bacterium | reverse complement strand
CGGGCTCAAAGGTATTTCGGGTTTGAGCAACGATATGCGCGAACTCGAAAAAAAAGAGCGCGCCGGCAATAAACGCGCGCGCCTTGCCCGGGAGATGTTCGTGTACCGCATCAGGAAATATATAGGCGCCTATTCCGCGGTAATGGGCGGGTGCGACGCGCTCATTTTTGCGGGAGGCATCGGCGAGCACCAGGCGAGCCTGCGGTCGCGGATCGTTAAGGATTTGTTCGGACATCTGAAGAAATCCCCGAAAGTCCTTGTCGTGCCGACTGACGAGGAACTGGCGATTGCGAGGCAGACGTTTCGTCTGGTGAGCCGGTCAGTGAGTCAACCGGTTAGCCGGCTAACCGGCAAACAGGCGTGCAGGAGATAGCTATGTTTATTACTATGCTGAAGTCTAAAATACACCGCGCGCGGGTGACGGAGGCCAACCTCTATTATGAGGGCAGTATTACGATTGACGGCAAACTGATGGATGCCAGCGGCATCCTGGAACACGAGAAAGTCGAAGTGCTGAATATCAACACCGGCGGCCGTCTTGAGACCTATGCCATCAGGGGGAAAGACGGATCGGGTGTGGTCTGCATGAACGGCCCTGCCGCTCGCGGCGCTTCTGTCGGAGACGAAATCATCATTCTCGCCTATGCCGCGGTCGATGCGGCCGTTGCCGGAGGTCTTGCTCCTGTGGTGATTAAAGTCGATGCAGCAAACAAAATTGTACATGAGAATAGTCGGTGATCCTTGTCTGCGTGAGCGCGCGCAGGAGGTGAAGCAGATAACTCAGGAGGAGAAGAAACTCTTCTCCCGGATGGCGCAGATGATGTATGACGCCGAGGGCGTGGGACTGGCAGCGCCGCAGATCGGGATTTCCAGGCGCATGGTCGTGATAGACGCGGGAAGCGGCTTATATAAATTGGCAAATCCCCGTATTCTGAGGGGGGGCGGTTCGGTTACCCAGGAAGAAGGATGTTTGAGCGTTCCGGGAGTCGGCATCAAGGTCAGGCGCCAGGCCCGCGTTGTGGTCGAAGCACTGGATGAAGACAATAAGACCGTTGTGATCGAAGCCGAGGGGCTCCTGGCGCGCGTGTTTCAGCACGAGATCGACCATCTCAACGGCACCCTGATCATCGACCACGCCTCGCTGATCGAAAAACTGAAATACAAAAAAGCGATCGAGGGGTTAAAACGCAATGGCAAAACAGTTTGACGTGATTATCGTGGGCGCCGGGCCAGCGGGTTTGACCGCGGCGATGTACGCGGGCAGGTCGCGTCTCAAAACCCTGGTGCTTGAAAAACAGGTTCCCGGCGGCAGGATTCTTATGACGGGATTAGTCGAGAATATACCCGGATTTCCCGACGGGATCACGCCGCAGGAGTTTGCCGACCGGCTCCTGCGCCACGCGCAAAGCGTCGAGGTTGACATCCGCAGCGAAGAGGTTACCGCGCTTAGTGCCGCGGCAAAACGGGTCACGACAGACAGCGGAGAATACTCGTGTCGCGCATTGATTATCGCCAGCGGCGCCTATCCGAAGAAACTCATGATTCCGGGTGAGGAACGTTTGACCGGCAGAGGAGTTTCCTACTGCGCGGTCTGTGACGCTCCCTTTTTCAAGGATAAGAAAGTCGTCATTATCGGCGGGGGGAATACCGTTGCCGAAGAAGCCCAGTATTTGAGCAGGTTCGTTGCAGCCATTACGATCATTCACCGGCGCGACGATTTACGCGCTACCGCGATCCTGCAGGAGCGGCTCCGCAACAACCCCAAAGTCGGTTTTCTGTTTTCAACCGTCGCCACCGAGATAACCGGCGACGCGCGCGTGACAGGTGTTCGGATCAGGAACGTCAAGACAGGGCAGGAGAGCGCTTTTGACTGTGACGGCGTTTTTGTGTACATCGGATACTCGCCTGAGACCGTTTTACTCAAGGGGCAGATCCCTATGGATGATGCCGGATTTATCATCGTTGATCCGGAAATGAAGACCTCCTGCGCAGGCGTGTTCGCCTGCGGGGATTGCTGTTCGAAGAAACTCTACCAGGTAGTGACTGCATGTGCCGACGGTGCTGCTGCGGCTGACGCCGCGTATCGGTATCTGGCAGCGCTCTAACTTTCCCAAAACCATGACAAAGACTCATAAGATGCCGACGCATAACAAAAAACTCAAGACCTGGGTACAGGCAATGGTCCGCCTGTGCCAGCCGGACTCCGTGGTCTGGATTAACGGATCAGAAGAAGAGCGCAGGATACTTGAGAACGAGGCTCTTGAGTCCCGGGAATTAATCGAGTTGAATCAAGAAGCGCTTCCGGGGTGTTTCCTGCACCGCACCGCGCAGGACGACGTAGCGCGTACAGAGCACCTTACGTTTATCTGCACCAAAAAGAAAAGCGACGCGGGTCCGAACAACAACTGGATGTCGCCGAAAAAGGCCTACACAAAAGCGCGCGCCTATTTTAAGGGTTCGATGCAGGGCCGTACCATGTACGTGATCCCGTTCTCGATGGGGCCGGTCGGCAGCGAGTTCTCAAAGATCGGCGTGGAGCTCACCGATTCCCGCTACGTGGTGTTGAACATGCGCATCATGACCCGCGTCGGCGCTGATGTTCTCAAGGAGCTTGACAAGGGAGCGCCGTTTACCAAGTGTCTGCATTCCAAGGCGCAGCTTGACATCAACAAACGCCTGATCCTGCATTTCCCCGAGGATAATACCATCTGGAGCGTGAATTCCGGTTACGGCGGCAACGTGCTTTTAGGGAAGAAATGTCTTTCTCTGCGTATTGCCAGTTACATTGCCCGCAAAGAGCGCTGGTTTGCCGAGCATATGCTCATCATGGGTATCGAAGAACCGAACGGTCACATCGAGTACATTGCCGCGGCTTTTCCCAGCGCCTGCGGCAAGACGAATCTGGCGATGCTTATCCCGCCGGAAGGCCTGAAACAGAAGGGGTATCGCATTTGGACGGTCGGGGACGATATAGCCTGGATGCGTATCGACTCCGACGGTTCCCTCTGGGCGATCAATCCGGAGACGGGATTCTTCGGCGTGGCTCCCGGCACCAACTCCACGACGAATCCGACCATGGTTGCAACGATCAAAAAGAACACTATTTTCACAAACGTGCTTTTGAAATCCGACGGGACGGTCTGGTGGGAGGGTGCTGACGGAGCGGTGCCGACCGAAGGCATCGATTGGAAAGGCAGGCCCTGGAGGCCGGGATTAAAAGACGCGGAAGGTAAACCCGTGAGCGCAGCGCACGCGAACAGCCGGTTCACCACGCCGATCGTGAATTGTCCGTCGGCGTCGTTCCGCCTGGAACAGCACCACGGCGTGCCGATATCCGCGATCGTGTTCGGCGGCCGCAGACAGCATCTGGCTCCCCTTGTGTATGAGGCATTCAACTGGCAGCACGGAGTTTTTGTGGGCGCGACCATGGCATCCGAAAGGACTGCTGCTCAGGTCGGTACCGTGGGAGAAGTGCGCAGGGATCCCATGGCTATGCTGCCGTTTTGCGGATATAATATGGGCGCATACTTCGCGCATTGGTTGAATATGGGAAAGCACATGACCAAGCCTCCGAAGATATTTCACGTGAATTGGTTCAGGACGGACGAGAAAGGAGCGTTTCTCTGGCCTGGTTTTGGCGAGAACCTGCGCGTGCTGGAATGGATCCTGGATCGGTGCAACGGTTCGGTCAGCGCGGTCAGGACGCCTATCGGATACGTGCCGCGGCCTCAGGACATTGATCTGACCGGCCTTGAACTTTCACCCGTTGCGCTTGAGAAACTGCTTGAAGTAGATCCCAAAGACTGGAAACGAGAACTCGAGGATATAAGGAAGTTTTTCCGCAGTTTTAAGAGTACCCTGCCGAAGGAACTCTGTGAAGAATATAAAGCGCTGGAAAAACGGATTGCCGCCGGCAAATAACCGCATGGGGATACTCCTTTCTACCGATTTCAGGGATGTGCGGTTGTTTCGCAGGGGGAAGGTGCGCGATGTCTATGACCTGGAAGACCGGCTGCTCGTGGTTTCCACGGACAGGATATCCTGTTTCGACGTCGTATTGCCGACCGGAATACCCGGCAAGGGACGGGTATTGACCGCGTTATCCTGTTTCTGGTTTGATTTCATCAAGGACGTGGTCGGGCACCATCTGTTAACCGCCGATTGTTCCCGATATCCCGCCGTTCTCAAAAAGTACGACGAGCAATTGGCCGGCCGTTCCATGCTCGTGGTAAAGGCAAAGCCTTTACCCGTAGAATGCATCGTCAGGGGATATCTGTCGGGATCCGGTTGGAAGGAATACCTGAAGTCGCAGTCAGTGTGCGGCATACGGTTGCCCCCGGGATTACGCGAATCCGACCGGCTGCCGGAGGTGATCTTTACTCCTTCGACCAAGGCCCAAACCGGGCATGACGAAAATGTGCCGCAGTCGTATGTCGAGAATTTGATCGGCAGGGAGACGACCGAAGCGCTGCGTTCGTATTCGATCGAAATCTACCGCCGAGCCGCCGAACACGCGCGAACGCGCGGCATCATCATCGCCGACACAAAATTCGAGTTCGGCATGCACGAGGGGAAAATCATTCTGATCGATGAAGTCTTGACTCCCGATTCGTCGCGGTTCTGGCCCGTGGACGCGTACACGCCGGGGAAGCCGCAGCCGAGTTTCGACAAACAGTTCGTGCGCGATTACCTGGAGACGCTTTCCTGGGACAAGACGCCGCCGGGTCCGGTGCTCCCCCCCGAGATTGTCTCAAAAACCGCCGAGAAATACGAAGAGGCTTTGCGCCGCCTGAGTTGATGAGGAGTCCATTTTCATGGGGAATCTCAAGAAAATCCTGACGCTCCTGGCGCGCGTCGCAGTCAGCGGCATCCTCCTTTTTTTTCTTTTCAAATGCAATCACATCAGTCTTTCCGGTGTGCTCTCCGTTATCAAGGATGCGGACCGCGGGCTCCTGGTGACGGCATTTCTCCTGTCATCTCTGGTGTATATCCTGGGATTGTACCGCTGGCAGATGCTCCTTGCCGCCGCGGACGTTAAAATTCCTCTGCGCAGGGTGATGGTGTCTTTTTGCGGAGGGCAGTTTTTCAGCCTTTTTCTGCCGTCGACTATCGGAGGGGACGTTTCGCGCACGATCGATCTTTCGGTGCATACGCGTAAACCCAGAGAGATCGTTGCCACGGTGTTTCTGGACCGCTTGAGCGGATTCGTGGGGCTTGTTCTGGTTGCGCTCATTTTCCTGCTCGTCGGATGGGACAGGATCAAAGAGTACGAATCGGTCGTGGCATCGGTTCTCGGGATTGCCGCGCTTTTGTGCCTGATCCTGGTAGTCGTCTTCCACGCCGGGCTCTATCGCCGCATCAATTCGCTGCTGCACGCGCGGGGCGCGGCAGGCAGGATTCGGGAGATCCTCAAGAATCTGCATACGGAAATCCACCTGTTCCGGCATAAGAAAAGCGTTCTTTTCAGGAATGTTTTGATGTCGGTCGTGATCCAGGCAGTGTTTCCCCTGGTGTCATACCTGATCGCGCGGTCGCTCGGCATGGATCTGCAGGTGTTCTATTTCTTCATTTTCATACCAGTGGTCGGCGCGATAAGCCTGTTGCCGTTCTCGATAGCCGGGATCGGCATCAGGGAGAACGCCACGGTACTTCTCTTCGCCAATCTCGGCATGCCCAAGGATACAGCATTGGGCATGTCGCTCATCGGGTTTTTCTATCTTATCCTGTATTCCGGGGTCGCAGGGCTCATCTATGTCTTTGGCGTACGTTATCGACGGGTACAATCTGCTTAAGCATCCGGCAGTGGCTCCTGCGGTCAGGAAGGCATCCTCCGGCAGGCAGGGTACGGGTGACGAGCAGTCTGCCCTGGTCAGCCTTATCCGCGCGCGGGGTTTGTGCGGCAGCGCGCGTAACCGTCTGCTGGTTGTGTTTGACGGTTACCGTCCCGGAGGGACACTCTGCCAGGCGCAGGATGACGCCGTTTATTCCTGCGACGTATCGGCGGATGCATATATTCTGCGCCTTGTGCAGGAATCCCGGCAGCCCAAGAGTGTGGTTGTTGTCAGTAATGACCTCCAGATTCAAACGGCCTGCCGTCAAGCAGGTGCGTCTGTGATGGGAATAGAGGAGTTCTGGGCAAAAGGGGAAAGGACGCAGAAACCAGGGCATACTGAGTCTGAAGTCGATATGGGAAAACTTTCGTATAGTGAGCAGGAGAGGATTAATAAGGAATTGAGAAAGCGGTGGCTGAAGGGTTAAGTATACGGGAGTTCCGTGGGACGTTCGTTCGCCACCTGCTTCGCAGGTGTCTCACTGGGACGTAGGACGTAAAAGCTGTGTTGTCGATAAGTAAAATCAAGGGCAAATGCAAAAACGAAGAAAAAGGCAAAAGAGAGAAAAGGAATAACGCGGTACGGGTGAGGGATTTGAAAGTGTATAATCTGGCGTTTCAGGCGGCGATGGCCCAAGCGTAGGCATAAGCCACTGCCTTTGTACGCGGAGCAGGTAACTCTCTGGGAACTCGACAACGCGACTTTTACGTCCCACGTCCCAGCGACTTCGCCTGCGGCGAGAGCCGCAGGAGAGGAGCGGACGTCCCACGGAACTCCGGCCAACTATGTGCACGGGTGACTTCATCAAATTCCTCGGTACCTCCGGCGCGCGGTTCGTGATGATTAAACAGCTGCGCTCCTGCGGAGGGATCTGGATTTCTTCCGGCGGAGCAAATCTGCTCATTGATCCGGGGCCGGGAAGTCTGGTGCGTCTGAGCCAGGCGCGTCCGAAGCTCGATCCGACTACCCTTGACGCGATTATCCTGACGCATCAGCACCTCGATCATTCCGGGGATGCGAATGTGATGATCGAGGCCATGACAGAGGGCGGCTATAAGAAACGCGGGTTAGTCTTCTGCACGCGGGACGCACTCAGGGATTCGGTCATCCTGGAATATGTCAAGGGATTTCCCGAGAAAATTGAAATCCTTGAGCCGCTGAGCACCTATTCCGTGAAGGGTTTCACGTTCTCAACCTCCATGCGCCATGTCCATCCTGTTGAAACCTATGGTTTAAAGTTCAAGATAGCGGGAAAAACCGTGGCTGTAGTTTCGGATACCAGGTATTTTCAAGACCTTGAAGCGTTTTACCGCTGCGATATCCTGGTCGTATCCGTAGTTTTTCTTGAACCTCACCCCACAGTCGATCACCTGAGTTTACCTGAAGCTAAAGATTTGATTGCCGCGGTGAAGCCGAAAAAAACAATCTTGACGCATTTCGGCTTGACCATGCTCAAGGCAGGGCCTGAGAAGCAGGCAAAACGCCTGAGCAGGGAGCTGGGGATTCCGGTTGCCGCGGCGCGGGATGGGATGGTGGTTCGTTGAAATCTATTGACACTCTTAACGATCCATGCTAAATTAAACCAGAACCGCTGGTAGTGCGAGAGAGCTTCACCAACCTAACCAGGAGCGGCTCGTTAAAGACCGCTTTTACCAAGGAGGTGTCATGATTGATTCATGGCAGCAGGTTTTTCTTGAACCGGCGCGCTTAGTACTCTCTCAAATCGGACAGTTTTTTGTCAGCGTCTTGCTCGTCATCCTGATTCTCCTCGTTGGATGGGTCGTATCCAAGGTGATCAGAACCGCGGTCGTCAAGGCCCTGCGTCTCTTGAAGGTCGATGAGATTTCAGACCGCATTGAACTCGACGTTCTCCTGGAAAAGGGAGGCATCGGGTATTCTCTGTCAGAGATCATCGGTCTGCTCTGCTACTGGGTCGGCCTGCTGGTGACCCTGGTGGTAGCGGTTAACGCAGTCGGACTGACCGTGGCCGCGGATCTCCTCAACAAGGTTATCCTCTACATACCGAACGTTCTTGCCGCGGTTGTGATCCTTATCCTTGGTATGTTCGTTGCGGCATTGCTGAAAAACATCGTTTTGACCGCTGCGTCGAATGCCGGCGTCCGCCAGGGTCCGTTCCTGAGCAAGATGGTTGAGATTGTCATAATCGCTTTCGCCGCGTTTGTCGCGTTGGAAGAGCTCAACATCGGCATCAGAATCACGGAATTGACGATTTCCATCGTTCTGGGCAGTATCGGTCTGGGTGCTGCGCTTGCTTTCGGGCTCGGATGCAAGGATATCGCGGGAAAGATGATCAGCGACCTGGTCCAGAAGATGAAATCGAAGTAACACAACAGTATGCAGGTAACCTGAACTCAATGACCCCGCATCGCTTGAAACACGCGATGCGGGGTCTTTTTTCGCATGGCACAGAAAGATTCTGACAGGTTGAAGAAGCAGGTTACGTTTTACCGCTCGCGTCTGAAAGCGGAAACCGCCCTGATTTCCGATGTTTCGCATGAGATGCGCACGCCTTTGGCCATCGCCCGCGAGGCTCTCAGACTCGCGCTTGAAGGCAAGGGAATACAGGGGAAGCGCCGCAAGATTCTTATGGAGCGTGCCTGTGAGGGCATAGCGCGCGCAGGAAGGATCGTTGACGAGCTCCTTGAAGTGTCGCAGATTGAATCCGGAAGATTCAGGATCAAGTATTCCCTGATCGGCCTCAATGAATTCCTCCACGGTATCACGGACACCTTCAGGGGATTGGCGCGGGAGCGCCGGATCAGGCTCGTCTGCCGCACGCCGCGCGATTCGGTGAATATCTTCATGGATCCCGACCGCATCGCTCAGGTTATGACGAATCTTCTCGACAACGCGCTGAAATTCACGCCCGTGCGCGGCACTATTGAAGTGAGCGCAGCGGTGTTCGCAAGCAAAGTGCGTATCTGCGTGTCCGATACCGGCATCGGCATACACAGGAAGAATCTGGAGAAGATATTCTCGCGTTTCGAGCAGGTATCTGCGCGCCGCGGGAAAGGTCTGGGATTAGGTCTTTCCATCGCCAGGGAATTGATCGAACGGCACGGAGGAGAGATATGGGTTGAGTCCTCGACCGGGAGCGGAAGCCAGTTTTATTTCACCTTGCCGCGTTTCTACTCCACGCAGATGCTTGACGAACAGACCAGACAGCGGATTAACGAACTGCTTGAGTCCGACGTCTCGCTGCACCTGATCAACCTGCTGATCGTCAATTTCCAGGGG
>CAZDUF010000051.1:0-9317 GCA_964508555.1 uncultured Planctomycetales bacterium | reverse complement strand
TAAGTCTCGAGAGCGGCCGCGAGAGACTGGCCCGTATCGAAGCAAGAAGACGCGCGGTCTTCTTCTCTTTGAATCCATCCAGTCTCGCCAGGTCACCGGCGTCGAGCCCGTAGATATCCGCGTAGGTTGCGACGAGCCTGTGCTTGAGGAGCCCGGCAACCACAGCCTCGCCCATCCCTTCGATATCCATCGCCTGCCGGGAAGCAAAATGGAGCAATCCCTGCTCCAGCTGCGCCGGGCAAGACGGATTGATGCAGTAATACGCCACTGCCCCGTCTTTTTCCTTCACCACGTCCCCTGCGCATGCGGGACACTCCCGCGGGACTTTGACGGTTTTACCGTGATGATCCTCGACGACTTTCACCAGTTTCGGAATGACGTCTCCGGCGCGCTCGATCAATACCCGGTCGCCCGGCTTGACACCGAGCCTCCTGACTTCGTCGAAATTGTGCAAGGTGACGTTGCGAATAACTACGCCGCCGCAGGCAACAGGTTCAAGTTCGGCTTGAGGCGTCAAAACGCCGGTTCTGCCCACGCTGACATCGATTGCCTTGACACGCGTCGTCGCCTGACGCGCGGGAAATTTGTACGCGACCGCCCAGCGGGGACTCTTCATGGTCTCCCCGAGCGCACGCTGCAGCCCGAAATCATCGACCTTGATGACGATGCCGTCAATTTCGTAGGATAGGTCGTCGCGTTGTTCCTGCCACCTTCCGCAATACGCAAGAACTGCCTCGATATCGAGTCCGCACTCGGCGTGCGGGACCGCGGGAATTCCCCAGTCTTTGAGACGCCGGAGAAACTGCGCGTGCGTTGAGAGCGTATCGGGTGAAACTTCTCCCAGAGAATGCGCGAAAAATCTCAGTTTCCTCCGCGCGACGAGAGCGGTATCAAGCAGCTTCAGAGAACCGCTGGCCGCGTTGCGGGGATTGGCAAAGGGCGTTTCTCCCGACTCAAGGCGGACTCGGTTCAATTCCTCAAAATCCTTGCGGTCCATATACACCTCGCCGCGTATCTCGATCGTGTCCGGGAAGACCCTTCCTTCAAGACGCAGCGGCACCGCGCGGATCGTCCTGACGTTATCGGTCACATCTTCTCCCGCATCGCCGTCGCCGCGGGTCGCGGCCGCGGACAGGACGCCGTCTTCGTAGAGAAGATTTGCGCTCAGGCCGTCGATCTTGTGCTCAACCACGCAGCGCACGTCGCCGGCGCCGCCAAGCCCCTTGACGACTCGTGTATACCACTCGCGTACCTCATCGAGCGAATACACGTTGTCGAGGGACAACATCTTGCGGCGATGCGCGAGCGTCCTGAACCCTTCGAGGATCCCTCCGGCAACCCGCAGTGTCGGTGAATCCTGGCTGCGGTAACGGGGATAGCGCGCCTCCAGATCCTGGAGCTGTTTCATCAGCGTGTCGTACTCATAATCCGACACTGCCGGTTCGCTGTACACGTAATACGCGCGGTCATACGCGCGGATACGAGACCGGAGATCCTCTATTTCCCTGCGGACGGAATCAGTCATCTGCGTTACAACACGATTGTGAAATCTTCGTAATTGACGTCGGGCGGCATCCAGGTGACGCGTGCGTCGCGGATATAGCGCGAGAAATGGGTCTGTACCTCTTCAAGAAAACTGCGCAGGATCTCTTCATCAGCCTGGGCGGCAAGCACGACGCTACCGTCAGGCGAGTTCCTGACCGTTCCCGACACGCGCATGCGCTCCGCGATCTCGCGCACCGTATACCTGAATCCCACTCCCTGGACCCTGCCGGTATATATGACCTGTACCTGTGTATTCATGGCGTGCAGATAAAAACGAGGATATGGATGACGAGGATGGGCAGGAAACCCCTCGTATCAGCGCGCGGGGCGAACGATTCGTCCCGCGCGCAGACAGAGGCGGTATGGTCGGGAAGGGCGGACTTGAACCGCCGGCCTCAGCGTCCCGAACGCTGCGCTATAGCCAAACTGAGCCACTTCCCGATAAATCTTTTATCCGGCAATTCAGGAACAAAAAAATCGACGTTACATCACACAGCATAGATTACCCAAAACGCAAGCTGTGTGCAGTTTGTGTTTCGTGTTTTCAGACAGTCTACTTTGTTCCTCTACCGGGCTTTAGTATATCAAACCCTGCTGCCCTTGACAAGCATATCGAACTCT
Organism: uncultured Planctomycetales bacterium; assembly: GCA_964508555.1. Taxonomy (GTDB): domain Bacteria; phylum Omnitrophota; class Gorgyraeia; order Gygaellales; family Profunditerraquicolaceae; genus CAZDUF01. The sequence goes on along the minus strand of CAZDUF010000051.1, from coordinate 7,151 downwards.
ACGTTCAGCTTGTGACTCGGACCTTTGAAAGAAAGGGTCGTATTGCGGTAGGTATGAGGGATGACCGCGATGCTCAGGCACGGAGGCCTGCGCTCGGCGATAGTCAGACTGATGCCGTCGAGAGCGATGGATCCTTTCGGCACCACGTACTGCATAAATTCTCCCGGAACGGCTATCTCGAAAGTCAGATTACGGTTGTGCACGCGCTTCGTGCGGATGATGCCCGTGCAGTCCACGTGACCGGACACAAAATGACCGGAGATACGCTCACCGACACGCAGGCTGCGCTCCAGATTCACCCGCTCGCCGACCCTCAGCGCGCCGAGATTCGAAGTATGCAGGGTTTGCGTGACCGCATCGAAAAAAAGACACCGGTCGCGCATGGCAGTCACGGTAAGGCAGACGCCGTTGACCGCGATGGAATCTCCGACCGCAGTCCCTTCACGCACGAGGAGCGCTTCGATCCCCACTTCCAGCACGCCTCCCGCGCGCCGCAAGCCCCGCACCGTCCCCATTTCCTCCACGATTCCGGTAAACATTAGTGCGCCCTCCGCCTGACCGCTGCCTCAACCAGTATGTCCTCGCTGAACCTGCGCACGCGAACTTTGTCGAGAGCCACTGCCTGCGATACGCTGGCCGGGCCCCTTCCCATGACGGAACCCAGGGCATCCTTGCCGCCGATGATCTTCGGACTGATAAAGAACATCACCCGGTCCACGAGCATCTCGTCGAACAGCGAGCCGATAAGCGTCCCTCCCCCTTCGACGAGTATGTTGGTCAACTCCATCCGCGCCAGTTTCTTCAGCAGGTGCCGCAGATGAACCTGCCCTCCAGCTCCCTTGATATCGATAATGTGGGCGCGCGCCGACAGTATCCTGCGATTCGGCGTCTCCTGTCCGGATGCCGAAGCCAGCGTCGCGATAACAACCGGCGTGCCGCTCTCGAAAATTGCCGCTTTCTGCCCGACGCTCAACTGACTGTCGACGATGATCTTGACCGGCTGTTTACCGGGTCCCCAGGCGTCGAGCCGCGGATTATCGCGCAGCACGGTGTTGACTCCAACCATAACCCCGTCATAGCGGTGCCGCAAGCGGTGCGCATACGCGCGCGCATCTTCGGCAGTGATCCATTTTGAAGCCCCCGTGCGCGTGGCTATCCTGCCGTCAAGCGATTCGGCGACCTTAACCGTCACAAAAGGCAAACCGGTCGTAATGTACTTCACGAAAACCTCGTTGAGAGAGCGCGCCTTGTCGGCGAGCACTCCAGACGTCACCTTGATTCCCGCAGCCTCGAGCAACCGTATACCCTTGCCGTTATTCAGCGGATTGGGATCCTGCATGCCGATAACCACCTGCCGCACACCGCGCGCGATAACCGCATCAACGCACGGCGACGTCCTGCCGTAATGGGCGCACGGCTCGAGCGTCACGTACAGCGTCGCGCCGCGCGCGGCAGGACCGGCTTTCTCGAGCGCGACAATTTCCGCGTGGGCGCTCCCTGCCTTCCGGTGAAACCCTGAACCCACGATGCGCCCGTGCTTGACCAGCAGGGCTCCGACACAGGGGTTCGGAGAAGTCTCGCCGTACGCCCGGCGGGCGAGACTGAGCGCGCACTCCATATACCTTTCGTGCGCGCGCATCATGCCGCCTCCCTGCGCGCTGCCTTCAACTGCGCGACAACCTCATAGGGCACCTGAACGCACCCCATTTTGACGTCGGGTTTCGCGCCTCCGTGGAAATCCGACCCGCCGGTCATGATCAAACCGTGCTGCAGGGCTATATCACGGTAAAAATTCGACATGGATTGCGAGTGCTCCGGATAGTACGTCTCGATGCCGGCGAGCCCCGCACCGACAAGTTCCTCGATATAGGCGTTATCCCGTATGCTGTACGGATGCGCCAAAACGGGCACGCCTCCGGCTTCACGGACCAAGGCTATCGCACGCGCGGGAGTAATCTTGAAACCCAGCACGAACGCGGGTGCGCTGTCTCCCAGATAGCGGCCGAACGCCTCGTAGGTCGTTCCCACGTGCTTTTTCTTGACCAGTGCCCGCGCAATATGCAACCTGCCGACGACTCCCCGCGGCGACAGCGCGAATACCTGGTCGGCTTCCAGGTGCACGCCCAATTCGTTGAGTTTCGCGATGATCTTATGCACCCGCTCGATCCTGTTGGATTTCAAAACTGCCAGCTGCTCGAGCAAACCGACGTGCGAAGGGTCGATGAAATAGCCGAGGATATGCACCTCGCGCTGGCCGTATTCAGCGGACAATTCAATACCGGGTATCACCTCAATACCGCTTGCTGCCGCTGCCTCAAGGCACGGCGCGATCCCTTCGACCGTATCGTGGTCGCAGAGAGAAAACGCCGCCAGTCCCGCGTCAGCGGCCAGGCTCACGAGCTCCTGCGGCGCGGATGTCCCGTCGGAATAAAAGGAATGGATGTGCAAATCGACATGCGACATACGTGCCTCTAGCGTCCCTGCGCGATCCGGATCTTGTCGAGGATGGCGTTGACGAACTTTCCCGCCTCAGACCCCGAATATCGCTTGGCCAGCTCCACTGATTCGTTGATGGTAACTTTCGGCGGGATATCCGCGCGGCATACCAGCTCATAACAACCCATGCGCAGGATATTGCGGTCAACCACCGCCATGCGGTCAAGCTGCCAGTTCTGAGCGTACCCGGCGATAGCCGCATCAATCTCAGGGAGGCGCTCGAGAACCCCTTTGACAATATCCGTGCAAAAGACGCGCAGATCTCCGTCGCAATCGGTCCCCTGGGTGCGCCAGAAGATTTCAAGGGCTGCCTCAACCGGCCCCCGGGTAATATCGGTCTGATACAAAACCTGGAGCGCGCATTCGCGCGCGCGGCTGCGTTTTCGCATGAAAGAAAGGAATTACTGCTTCAGCTGGTCAAGGACGTTGACCATTTCGATGGCAGTGAGCGCGGCATCCCTGCCCTTGTTGCCGTCTTTCGATCCGGCGCGCTCGATCGCCTGCTCGATGGTATCGGCGGTCACCACGCCGAAAATCACCGGCTTTCCTGACTCCTGAGAGACGCGGGCAATACCCTTGGATGCCTCCTGCGCGATATAATCGAAATGGGGTGTCGCGCCCCTGATCACGGTACCCAGACAAATCACCGCGTCGAATTTCTTCGAACCCGCCATCACCTGAGCAGCAAGCGGCAGCTCAAACGCGCCCGGAACCCAGGTAACGACGATCGATTTCTCTTCGACCCCGTGCCTGATGAGGGTATCGACGCAGCCGTCGATGAGCTCCTTGGTAAAGGCGTCGTTGAAACGCGACGCGACGATACCGAACGCCTTTCCCCTGGCAATAAGATTTCCCGAAATTATGCGTGCCATGTTTATGCCTCCTTCTGCTTCCTCGCTACGGTCCGCGGCCGTTCAAGATTGGTCAGGACATGTCCGAGTTTTTCTTTTTTGGTCTTCAGATAACGGTAATTGATCTCATTCGGTTCGACCTCCAGGGGGATCCGCTCGACGACGTTCAAGCCGTAACCTTCGAGTCCCACGATCTTGCGGGGATTGTTGGTAATCAGTCTGATATGCTTCACGCCGAGATCAACCAGTATCTGGGCGCCGATACCGTAATTGCGCAAGTCTGCCTTATGGCCAAGCGCCTCGTTTGCCTCGACGGTATCCAACCCCGTATCCTGCAAACGGTAGGCCTTAATCTTCTCTTCAAGGCCGATGCCGCGGCCTTCCTGGCGCATGTACACCACGACCCCCCTGCCCTCCCTGCCGATCATCTCCATAGCGCGCTCGAGTTGCCTGCCGCAGTCGCAGCGTAGCGACCCGAACACGTCGCCGGTCAGGCACTCCGAATGTACGCGTACCATGCATGCGGTACCCGCGGGCTCGCCCATCACCAGAGCCGCATGGGTCTTGCCGTCCGTCAAATCCTTGAACAGGATCATCTCAAACTGCCCGTGCCTAGTCGGGAGCACGGTCTGAGCAACGCGCTCAATAAGTTTTGAGGTGCGCCGGCGGTACTCGATCAGGTCGGTGATGCTGCACATCTTCAGACGGTGCCTGCGGGAGAACTCGATCAGATGGGGCATGCGCGCCATGCTCCCGTCTTCGTTCATAATCTCGCAAATGACGCCGGCCGGATACAACCCGGCGAGCTTCATCATGTCGACTGCGGCCTCGGTATGGCCTGCGCGCACCAGCACGCCTCCTGCGCGGGCGCAGAGCGGAAAGATATGTCCCGGCTTGATAAGGTCATGGGGCTTTGACTGGGGGTTGATAAGCATCTCGATGGTACGGCTGCGGTCGAACGCCGAGATACCAGTCGTAATACCGCGGCCGGCATCAACCGATATCATCCAGGCGGTAGCGTACGGGTCCTGACCGGCGGACAGATTCTTGAGCATCGGCTCCAGCTCCAGCTGCTTCAGACGTTCCTGCTCCAGGGGAACGCAGATCAATCCCCTGCCGTGGGTTGCCATGAAATTGATGTGCTCCGGCTTGGTAAAAGAAGCCGCCATCACGAGATCTCCCTCGTTCTCGCGGTCCTCATCATCGACGACAATTACCATCTTGCCGTGTTTGAGATCTTCTAATATTTCTGGTATGGAATTAAGCATACGTGTTAGCCGGTTGGCCAGTGAGCCTGTTCTCCGGTTAACCGGCTGACCGGCTAACCGGGAAACAAAAATCCCGGAGACAACAAGTCTTCGGGTATGAGTGCTGTTAATCTTCTCTCATCTGGACTGTTCCCCGGCCTATCGGAAGGCTGGGCTGCGAACCGTGCGCTACACCCCAGCCTATCGGAAGGCTGGGTGTGCGCCTGTGCGCTACCATCGGCTCCGGAATGTCACCGGATCAATCTCTCCTTTGTGACTTTACAAAAGGAGGACTCGCGGGCTGTACCGCCGGTCAGGAATTTCACCTTACCCCGAAGATTAAGTAACCGTATTATATCATATTATTGCCGCTTGTCAACTCTGACTCAAGTACTATAATACCTGTATGGATAGAAAAAAAGTCCCTTCTCCTGTGCACGAGGCGCTGCGAGTCACGCGAACCCTTCTGCTCAGAACCCGTGCCACCGTTGCCGTGGCAGAATCATGCACCGGCGGACTCCTCTCTGCGCTGTTAACAAGCGCACCGGGCAGTTCTGCATTCTTCCTGGCAGGCCTGGTGGTCTACAGCAATGACGCAAAAACACGATTTCTCGGCTTACGCGCTTCGGCGCTCCGGCGCCACGGCGCAGTCTCCGCTTGTACCGCACAGCGCATGGCAGAGGAAATCCGCGCAAAGACAGGCTCTGATTTCGGCATAAGCATTACCGGTATTGCCGGACCTGCAGGAGGAACACGCGGGAAACCCGTGGGAACCGTCTATATCGCGTTCTCTGACGGAACACGCACGCAATGCTCCCGATTTCGATTCCACGGGAGCCGCGCGCGGATCAGATGGCAAGCGGTACAAAAAAGCCTCATTATACTTGCAGAAAATGCGTTGTTTTATCGCGCTCGCCTTACCCGATAACGTCCGCAGAGAGGTAACGTCCGTTCAATTCCGACTGAAACTCAGCGGAGCAGACGTCACATGGGTCGATCCCTCATGCCTGCATGTAACGATACAATTTCTCGGTGATATCGATAGAGACTTGCTCCCTGCCCTCAAGGAAGCACTCGCCCGCGTTGCCCGCGCCTGTACACCCTTCGATGTCAGCCTCGGGAGCAGCGGCGCCTTCCCGTCGCTTGAAGCACCGCGTGTCATCTGGCAGGGAATCGATGACCGACACATGCGCGTCGGTGCGCTGATTCGCGCGTGCGCGCATGCTATGGAAAGGTTCGGGATTAAACGGGAAGAACACCCAATCCATCCGCATATCACGCTCGGCAGGGTCCGTTCGCAGAGAAACTATACACTGCTGAAGAAAGAAATCGAAGAAGGGATGAAGACCCGTCCCTCAGAGACGACCGCCTTCACCGTGGATACGTTGACGCTCTATCAGAGCGATCTGACGCCGCAGGGACCGCGATACACCTCACTCTATAGCGCGATCTTCGCGATGACCTGAAGCAGAAGATTGGTATAGACAGCGGCGACTATATCGTCCGCCATGACACCGAGACTCCCCTTGAAATCCTGAAAACGGCCGGAGGGAAAAGGCTTGAAGGTATCGAGAATGCGAAAGAAGACGAAACCCAGCACGATCAGCCGGAAGTCAGCCGGCACGCCAAGCAGGGAGATAAACATCCCCGCCGCCTCGTCGATAACGATGCATCCCGGGTCTTTCCGGTTCAGGTAGCGTTCTGTCTGGCCCGCGCTCCAAAACCCCGCTGCCAGCGCCGCAAAGGCGCCCACGGCGCACACTGCGAACCCTCCGCCCGCAAGCAGGTACAGAACGAGCGCAACCAGACTCCCGGCAGTGCCCGGAGCAACCGGGCAATACCCGGAGTAGAAAAACGTGCTGACGATGCGTACGAGAAATGACCGCATCGCTACATCCGCGTAATAATCTGCCGGTTATTCCAGAGATACGACAGGCCGGAGTACAGGGTGAGGGTGACGGTGACGAGCATGAGGACGAAGATACCGTGCCTGAACATCTGCTCCCAGTCGGGATTCCAGGTGAAATACACCAGCATCACTTCCTTAGCGACGATAAATCCCAGAATCAGAAAAATGACCAGCATCTGGGAGAATGTCTTATGTTTACCGGAGCGCGTCGCAGAAAGGACCTTCCCCTTATTGAGCGCAAAGAGCCGCAGGGAGGTAATCAATATCTCCCGCGCGATAATGATCACGAACATCCATGCCTCGATCAGCTGCATCTGGACGAACGCGGCGAAGGAAGCCAGGACCAGGATCTTGTCCGCTATCGGATCCATGAGCCGGCCGAAATCGGTCACCATGTTCCGCTTCTGGGCGAGCATCCCGTCCAGGAAATCGGTCAGCGCGGCAAGCAGGAACGTGACCAGCGCCAGAGACTTTGCCCACATGCCCTGGCAGAAAAGAAAAAACATGAAAACGAACGTCAGAACGATACGCGTAATAGTAAGTTTGTTTGCGAGATTCATGGCTTAAGCACCTTGTTGTAATGGTTCGACGGCGACTCCCCGCAGGTCATACTCGAACGTATCAAGTATCCTGACCTTGACGATATCT
>CAZDUF010000050.1:0-9576 GCA_964508555.1 uncultured Planctomycetales bacterium | reverse complement strand
CGCTCGCACGAGTATGCGTGCACCGTGCCGCAGGATGCCTGCACATACTGCCATATCAAGGCGGAGAGTTTCTCGCTGCTCGGCGCGGTCAATCTGGGTTTTGAGGTGTCGCTGCATCTGTCCGCCTTATATAAAGAACTCATCGCGCTGGTCGATTCTCCCGGCGACCGTAAGATCTTCCGGGAAGTGCTGGCTGAGCTCGTCGCGCAGAGGAATTTCCTCAAGGCGGAGCAGAAGTTCATCGCGCGCAGGCAGGAAGAGCAGGATCCGACGTACATGGAAGCTCATTGCATGCCGCAGATCCTCTCCCGTTTGTCCACGTAGAAACAGGGCGCGTAACCCCCCCAACAAAGGAGCAGTAAATCCATGGAAAAATATCGTTGCGTCGTCTGCGGTTATATCTATGACCCTGCCGTCGGAGATTCGGATCACGGTGTTTCCGCGGGAACGAGTTTCCAGAATCTCCCCGCCGACTGGATATGTCCAGAGTGCGGCGTCGGCAAAGACCAATTCGAGAAAATATGAGAACAGTCACCTTGCAGGGAAATCCGGTAACGCTCCTCGGTCGCCCGTTGAAAGTCGGCATGCCCGCGCCTGATTTTCGGGCGGATACCCGGGATCTGAAGGAAGTACGTATGAGTTCGTTCGCGGGAAAGGCGATCCTGATCAGCGCGTTCGTATCTCTGGATACGCCGGTCTGTGACATTCAGGTGAGGGATTTTAACCGCGAGGCTGCGGCGCTCTCAGACGACGTCCGGATTATCGGCATCAGTAAAGACCTTCCCTTTGCCATGAAGCGTTTCTGCGACGCGCACGCGATCGACACGGAGCTCCTGCTTTCCGATTACCGGCTCTCGTCGTTCGGCATCAATTACGGCATGCTGATCAAGGGGCTCAATCTCCTTGCGCGCGGGATTGTGGTCATCGACAAGTCAGGTATGATCACGCACCTGGAGATCTGTCCGGAAATTACCGGCGCGGTCAACCTGAAGGCAGCGCTTGCGGCACTCAAGGCCGCGGCATCAGGCAGCGGCAACGGAAAGGCATTCACGCAAGAGCTCTGCGCACCGTGCGAGGGTGGTGTCCTCCCGGTCAGCGCCGATGCCGGCCTGACATTGCTCAAAGATATTCCCGGCTGGGAAATGAGCGACGGGAAAAAGATCAGCCGCGAGTTCGGTTTCAAGGATTTTGCCGCGGCAAAAGGTTTCGTGGACCTGGTTGCGGCTATAGCCGAGGACCAAGGGCATCATCCGTCCGTGCTTTTGACGTATACCAAGGTAAAGGTGACGCTGTCAACGCACGCCGCAGGCGGATTGACGTCGAACGATTTTCTCCTGGCGCGGCTGATCAACGAGGCGGTGTGAGCATGAAAAAGATCGTCATACTCGTTGAGAATTTGTACCAGGTGCTCGAAGTATGGTATCCGCTGCTGCGTTTTCGCGAGGAGGGGTATGCGGTGATTGTGGCCGGCCCCGAGAAACAGACATACGCGAGCAAGGAGGGCTATCCGGTTGAGGCCCAGGCAGCGGTGCGTTGTCTGGCGCCGGCAGATTTCGACGCCGTGGTGATTCCCGGCGGCTACGCGCCGGATATCCTGCGCAGGTTCGACGAGATTAACCGTTTTGTCGCGGATATGTACAGCGCAAAAAAAATTGTCGCGGCGATTTGTCACGGCGGCTGGGTGCTGGTATCGGCGGGAATCCTGAAGGGCGCCAAAGTCACGGGTTTTAGCGCCATCAAAGACGACCTGGTGAATGCCGGCGCCTCGTACGCCAACCAGGAGGTTGTCGTCGACAAGAACCTGATTACGTCGCGCAATCCCTATGACCTCGGCGCGTTTTGCCGGGCAATCATCCAGGGCCTCAGGTAGGAATGCTATGAAACCGCAAGCGACGTGTGCCCTAGATGCCAGGATTGTCGATATCATCAGGCGCACGCATAACGTGATGAGTTTCCGGCTCGAAGCCGACGCCTGTTACGCGGCCGGGCAGTTCATGGCAGTGCACGCGGGGCCGAAAGAGAAACCGCGGCGCTGGTTGTCCATCTCGAGTTCTCCGACGGAAAAAGGGTATCTTGAGTTCACCAAGAAAATCACCGAGAGCGACTTCTGCAGGGAGCTCGGCGCCCTAAAAAAGGGCGACCTGATGCACGTGCAGCTACCTTATGGCGCGTTTGTCCTTTCCGAGCAGGACAGGAAGGTCGCGTTTCTCTCCGGCGGCATCGGTATCACGCCCGTGCGCAGCATCTGTAAGTATATCGTGGACTCGAATCTTGGGATAGACGCGGCAATCGTGTTCGGCAACCGCACCGTGCGCGATATCGCCTTTCGCGACGATTTTGAGAGCATGATGAAATGTTACTCGCGTCTGCGGCTGATCCATGTGCTGTCCGAGCCCTGCGAGCAGTTGGCATGCGAGATCGGCGTGATTAACGCCATGCTTATCCGTTCGGAAATCCCTGATTTTGCCGAGCGTCGATTTTTCCTCTGCGGGCCGCCGGGGATGGTCGAGGCGCTGAAGAAGACGCTCTCCGTAGAGCTCGGCGTCGAACCCGGGCGTATTGTGACGGAGCAGTTTGTGGGATATTGAGAAAAACCATGAACGCGAAAAAATGCGCCGGTACCTGCGGTATGCGCGGAGCGCGGCGTGTAACGCCTGCCGTGGCGGCGTTTTTCCTGAATCACGGTTTCGGGATCGTGACCACACTTGATGCGGACGGCGAGCCGCATCATGCCTGTAAAGGCGTCGTCGATATTAACACAAAAGGGTATGTTTATCTCATTGATTTATACCGCGCGCACACGTACCGTAATCTGCGGCGCGACTGCCGCATGACGCTGACCGCGGTGGATGAGCATGCTTTCCAGGGGTACTCGCTCAAAGGGGTGGGACGCGTCGTGCGCAGGAACACGCTTGCCGCGCGCGTGATGCAGGGATGGGAAAAGAAGCTCAACCATCGCCTTACCCGCCGCATCATCCGCAATATCCGCGAAGACAAGAAGATCGACGTGCATCCGGAGGCTTTATTCCCGGAGCCGGAGTACGTGATCGTGATGAAAGTTGAGGAGATCCTCAACCTGAATCCGCCTCGCATGCGCCGCGCCGCAGGGCCGCCAACAAAGGGGGAAGCATGACAAAATCCGTGAAAGTCTATTCCACACCGACCTGCCCCTGGTGCACCCGCGCCAAGCAGTTCCTCAACGAAAACAACGTGCCCTACGAGAGTTTCGACGTCTCCTCGGACCAGCAGGCTGCGGAAGAGATGATCAATAAGAGCGGCCAGATGGGCGTGCCCGTGATCGACATCGAAGGGCAAATTATCGTCGGTTTCGACAAAGACAGGATCAAACAGGCATTGGGCATTTGACGCTATGCAGCCGCCGCTCTACGATGTCATTATTATAGGCGCAGGTCCCGCGGGCATCACCGCAGCGGTGTATGCCGCGCGTAAACGCATGCAGGTGCTGGTCGTTACCGTCGATATCGGCGGCCAGACCGCCTGGAGCGGCGACGTCGAGAATTATACCGGATATCAGTTCGTCTCCGGCCCGGAACTCGCGCAGAAATTCGAGGAACATTTACGCGCCTACGGTATCGCCCTGCGCGAGAATGAGCCGGTACAGGGCATCTCTAAAGACGGCGACATTGTCGTGGTCGCGACCGCGCACGGCCGCTACCGCGCAAAAAGCTGCATCATCGCAAGCGGCAAACGGTCCCGCGAACTCAATGTACCGGGTGAAGTCGAGTTCAAGAATAAGGGCGTGACCTACTGCGCCACCTGCGACGGCCCGCTCTTTACGGGTAAAGACGTGGCTGTCATCGGCGGCGGCAATTCGGGTTTAGACGCCGCACTCCAGCTCACCAAAATTGCCCGGCATATCGACCTCATCACGAACCAGTCCGCACTCGGCGGCGATCAGATCCTGCGCGAGCAGGTAACGAAGAGTCCTCTGGTGGCTGTGCACACCGATGTCACCGTCAAGGCGATCCGCGGCGACCGGTTTGTGCGCTCTCTCGTTATCAGTCAGTCCGGCGTTGAGAAAACGCTCGCGGTGAGCGGCATTTTCGTGGAGATCGGCCTCGTGCCGAACACGGATTTCGCAACGATCGTCGATAAGAATCAATGGGGAGAGATCATAGTTACCAAGAATAACGAAACCAGCGTTCCGGGTATCTTTGCCGCGGGAGACGTCACCGACGTCCCGGAAAAACAGATAATCATCGCCGCAGGGGAAGGTTCCAAGGCCCTGCTTGCGGCGTACAAATACCTTGTCCACACAACCTTCGCGGTTTGACGAGCTCAAAAGAATCTTTCGCACCCTGCACTCGGAGAACGGGTGCGCATGGGACAAAAAACAGACGCACGAATCCATCCTCGGGCATCTGCACGAAGAGGTCGACGAGTTTATTCGCGCAGTCAGGAAGAGAGACGACGCCAATATGGCCGAAGAGCTCGGCGATATCCTGCTGCACGTGATGTTCCATTCCCAGATCGCGTCCAAGGGCGGCAGATTCGACGTAGAGGACGTGATTGATGGCTTGATTGGGAAGCTCGTGCGCAGGCATCCGCACGTGTTCGGCTCAACAAAGGTCTCCTCGACGCAGGAGATTATCAGAAACTGGGAAGCGATCAAGAAACTCGAGCGAAAGCAGGCAGTCCATGGTAAAAAACGAGCGTATCCACACCGCCTACGGCGACATTGAAGCAGTCTGGGTAAATCTTCCCAATAAGAATCTCATCCTCCTGCGGGGGACACGGGGTTTTGTTATGTGCGGTTACCTCGATCTGTCGGTTGCCGAAAAATGCAACGACGCCGCAGCGCGCATAACCGGTGTCTCAACCATCGAAGACGCATTAAACGCGCGCATCGAATCCTGCACTCCGCAAGCCCAAGCCCTCGGCATCCGCAAGGGACAGACCGTCAAAGAAGTTCTCGAACTTATTACATAAATTTCTTGACAAATTGGCGCTTATAAGTAAACTATACTATATCGGTAGTGTTACTATGGTAACCTATGAAAATAACCTACAAGACAGATTACGCGCTCAAGGCGGTTCTTGACTTGGCAGTGCATTACGGCCAGGGTGTGGTTACTATACAAGAAATGGCAGGCAGGATCGACGCGCCTGCCAAATTCCTGGAGCAGATTCTGTTTCAACTGCGCAAGGCCCGGATCATTAAAAGCAAACGCGGTAAAGTAGGTGGATATTTTCTCGCCAGGCCGCCGCAGGAGATTACCGTCGGAGACGTGGTGCGCCTGATCGAGGGGCCGGTGGAGCCGATTGCCTGCGTCAGAAAAGGCTATGCGGATTGCGCGGATATACACTCCTGTGTGTTCAAGCGTATCTGGGAAGACGTGGCTGACGCTACGACCCGCGTGATTGATAACGTGGATTTTGAAGAGTTGGCGGCGGACGTCAACGCCCGCACTGAAGGATTGACGTATATTATCTAGCCCGGTATTCAAATCAGGGGAGGCACGATGGCAAAGAATGAAAAGAATCTGAAAGTCGAGACGCTTGCCTTGCACGGCGGGCAGGAGCCGGACGCTTCGACCGGCGCGCGCGCGGTCCCGATATATCAGACGACATCGTATCAGTTCAAGTCTTCCGACCACGCGGCGAATCTCTTTGCCCTTAAGGAGTTCGGCAACATCTACACGCGCCTGATGAATCCCACGACCGACGTACTCGAGAAGCGCATGGCCCTCCTCGACGGCGGCGTCGGCGCCCTGGCAGTGGCGTCTGGTCAGTCGGCGATTACGCTGGCGCTCTTGTCGCTCGCGCAGGCCGGTGATGAGATCGTGTCCGCGGATAACCTCTACGGCGGCACGTATACGCTGTTTCATTATACCTTTAAGCGGCTCGGTATAAAGGTCAATTTCGTGAGATCAAACGATCTGGCCGCGTTCGCCAAGGCGGTCACGCCGAACACCAAGGCCATATACGCCGAAAGCGTGGGGAATCCGAAGCTCGACGTCTGCGATATCGAGGCGCTCGCGGGAATAGCGCACCGCTGCGAAATCCCGTTCGTGCTTGATAACACCTCGACGCCGTATCTCCTTCGTCCGATCGACCACGGAGCTGATATCGTGGTGTATTCGGCGACGAAATTTATCGGCGGGCACGGGACGTCGCTCGGCGGGATCATCGTGGATGCCGGCAAATTCGAGTGGACAAACGGCAAGTTTCCGCTTATCTCGGGCCCTGACCCGGGTTATCACGGCCTGGATTTCGTGGAGGCGCTCAGGCCTTTGGGCAACATCGCTTACATCATCAAGGCGCGCGTGACCTTGTTGCGCGATCTGGGCCCTGCTCTGTCTCCGTTTAACGCGTTTCTCTTGTTGCAGGGTTTAGAGACCCTGCCGCTGCGCATGGAGCGGCATTCGCAGAACGCCTTAAAAGTCGCGGAGCACTTGTCGCAGCACCCGAAGGTGGCCTGGGTGAGTTATCCCGGCTTACCGTCGAGCCCGCACCACCAGAAACAGCAGAAATATCTTCCCAAAGGTGGCGGCGCGATCGTGGGTTTCGGGATCAGAGGCGGCGCGGAGGCGGGAAAAAAATTCATTGATTCGCTGGAGTTGGTTTCGCATCTTGCGAACATCGGCGACGCAAAGACCCTGGCGATTCATCCGGCGACCACCACGCACCAGCAGCTTTCTCCCGAAGAGCAGCTGGCAACAGGCGTGACCCCGGATTTCGTGCGTCTGTCCGTGGGCCTCGAGCATCCCGACGACATTATCGAAGACATCGACCGCGCGCTGGCAGCCGCGTGCAGTCAAGTGAAATGCGAGTAACCTATGGCTAACGTGTACAGTGACATCACTACGACAATCGGTAACACGCCGCTGGTTAAAATCGGGCCGCTCGCCTCGGGAGTCAAAGCGACGATCCTGGCGAAACTGGAATTTTTCAATCCTCTTTCGAGCGTCAAGGACCGTATCGGCGTTGCCATGATCGACGCCGCAGAGCGGGACGGTAAGATCAAAAAGGGCGGCGTATTGGTTGAGCCGACCAGCGGCAATACCGGGATCGCGCTCGCGTTCGTTGCCGCGGCCAGGGGATACCGCCTGATTCTGACTATGCCGGATACCATGAGCATCGAGCGCAGGCAGCTCTTGAAGATTCTCGGCGCCGAACTCGTGCTCACCGAGGGGGCCAAAGGCATGCGCGGCGCCATTGCCCGCGCGCAGGAAATTCTCGAACAGACGCCGGGAGCGTTCATGCCGCAGCAGTTCGACAATCCCGCGAACCCCGAGATCCACCGCAGGACGACCGCGCAGGAAATCTGGCGCGATACGGACGGGAAGGTGGATATCTTTATCGCAGGCGTGGGCACCGGCGGTACGATTACCGGCGTGGGTGAGGTCTTGAAAGAGAAAAAGCCTTCGGTTACAATAATCGCGTTGGAGCCCGCTGATTCGCCGGTTCTTTCCGGCGGCAAGCCCGGGCCGCACAAGATTCAGGGGTTAGGCGCCGGATTCGTCCCGAGTATCCTGAACCGTTCTATCATCGACGAGGTGATTCAGGTTAAACATGAGGATGCGGGCGAGTGCGCGCGCAGGCTCGCGCGCGATGAGGGGCTTCTGGTCGGGATTTCAAGCGGCGCCGCGCTCTGGGCAGCGCTTGAGGTCGCGCGCCGGCCGTCGTCAGCGGGTAAAACTATCGTCACCGTTTTTCCGAGCGCCGGCGAGCGCTATCTGTCGACCTGGCTTTTTCAAGAATATCTGACATGACCCCCACCCGTCATAAAGGATTAGGGATTGTTCCCGCGCATTCGTTTACCTTCGCCTATCCGCCTCACGCGATGAAGCTGGAGTCCGGGCAGACCCTCGGCCCCATCACCATCGCCTATGAGACCTACGGCGCGCTCAACGACGATAAATCCAACGTGATTCTCGTGGAACACGCCTTTTCCGGCGACGCGCACGCCGCCGGCTATCACGAGAAGGACGAGGATCCCGGCTGGTGGGATTCGATGATCGGCCCGGACAAGGCGCTGGATACCAACAAATATTTCGTGATCTGTTCGAATATCATCGGCGGGTGTAAAGGCTCGACCGGTCCATCCTCGACGAATCCCGCGACCGGTAAGCCCTACGCCCTCGAATTCCCGTTCATTACCATTGCGGACATGGTCAGGGCGCAGAAGGAGCTCATTGACCATCTCGGGATTCGGAAGCTGCTCTCGGTCATCGGCGGCTCCATGGGCGGGATGCAGGTGTTGCAGTGGGTAGCGCTGTACCCGCAGTGCCTGAAATCCGCGATCCCGATTGCGACGAGTCTCAAGCACTCTCCGCAGCAGATCGCCTTTGACGAGGTGGGCAGGCAGGCGGTTATGGCAGATCCGTCCTGGCAGGAGGGTAATTATTACGGCACGGCGAAGCCTGAGCGCGGGCTGGCTGTGGCGCGTATGATCGGTCATATTACCTACATGAGCGATAAATCCATGGAGCAGAAATTTTCCCGCAGGCTCAAAGGCACCGACTATAGTTTCAAGTTTTGCGCCGATTTCGAGGTCGAAGGGTACCTGCGCAACCGCGGCGATAATTTCGTCAAGCGCTTCGACGCCAACTCGTACCTGTATATCACCAAGGCCATGGATTATTTCGACCTCTCCGGGGATAAGCTCATTCCGCGCAAGGAGAGGCTGGGGGTGAGGTTCCTGGTGATCAGCTTCAAGTCCGACTGGCTGTACCCGTCGTACCAGTCCCTGGAGATCGCGCGTCTGCTCAAAATCAACGGCGCTGATGCGACGTATTGCGAGATCCCGTCAACCTACGGCCATGACGCGTTTCTGCTTGAGGTCGAAAAACAGTCGCACCTGATCAAACATTTTCTGCACAAAACCTGTCACGGATGAGAGCGCCGATCGAGAGGCTTGATTACCGGATCATCTATAAAATCGTAGAACCGGGTTCGCGCGTGCTGGACCTGGGCTGCGGGTCCGGCGGTCTGCTCAAGCTCCTTGCCGAGGAGAAACAGGCGATCGTGCAGGGGATTGAGCTCGACGACCTGGCAATCCACGCCTGCGTGGAGAAGGGCTTGAGCGTTTTCCATTCGGACATCGATTCCGGCCTGCAGGAATATCCGGACAAGTGTTTCGATTATGTCATACTCAATCAGAGCATGCAGCAGGTTAAGCGCATCGAGTTCGTGATCGATGAGGCGCTGCGCGTCGGCAGGCGGGTCATTATCGGGTTCCCGAACTTCGCGAATATCCGCTCGCGCCTGGTTTTGTTTTTCCGCGGCAAGGCGCCGATGACGAGCTCCCTGCCGTATCACTGGTACGACACGCCCAACCTGCGTTTTTTGAGCATCAGCGATTTCAGGGAATACTGCCGTACCAATAAGATTACTATTCTGGCTCAGTATTGCCTCGGGCCGAAGCGCCAGGTGCGCGTCTGGAGGAATCTGCGCGCCTCCAACGCCGTCTTCATGATCACGCGGGAAACCGACCGGTGACCGTTTCTTCTCTCGAGACAAAACTTAAAAAACTGCGCGCGCTGCTCGCTGCGCAGTCACGCCTGGCGGTTGCTTTCTCAGGCGGCGTTGACAGCGCATTTTTGCTTGCCG
>CAZDUF010000049.1:0-9609 GCA_964508555.1 uncultured Planctomycetales bacterium | reverse complement strand
GTACGACGTAGGCCCGGTCCCACTCGTAGGCTTCGTCGCGGCCGAGCATCCTGATGGCGCACAAGATCGCCCGGGTCGGATGGCCTGCGGGAGTGCTGCAGATTGTCTGGCAGCTCGGCGCGATGATGGTGTATTATATCCTGAGTATTCTGCCGGAGCATAACGTCGAGATCATGGCGGCGTTTACCAACGGCACGCGCATCGAGTCGATAATCTTTCTTCCGGCGTTCGCGTTCAACATGTCCGGTGCAGTGGTGGTCGGCAATTACCTCGGCGAAGGAAGACGTGGGTACGCCTTCTGGGCGGGCGTCGTGACCGCGTGCATCGGCGTGGCATTGGTTGTGCTCCTGACCGCCGGGGTATTGCTGAACGCGCGTACGATCGCGGGCATGCTTTCCGCGAATGCTCTCGTGGTGGAAGAAAGCTTAACGTATATTTATATCGCGCTGGCATTCGAGCCGGTGATGGCATGGGGAGTGATTTTAAGCGGAGGATTGAACGGAGCGGGTGACACCCGCACGGTCATGAAAATAATCGCCTGTGCGGTGTGGCTGGTGCGCATACCGTTCAGTTTTCTGTGCGCGGTTTACCTGGGGTGGGGAGTGCGCGCGGTATGGTGGTCGATGAACGCCTCGATCGCGGTGCAGACGGTATTCGTTACCCGCAGATACTGGCAGCGAAAATGGCTTACGCATGAAGAACCTGTTTTGAAAGGGAGGATGCATGTCAGGGAAAAACGCATCGCTTGAGAGGCTGGATCAAAAGATGCAGGACCTGGACCAGGAGTCGTTGCGCTATCATGTTTTGAACGACGCCAAACGTTTTAAGACATCCTGGATAGCGCTTGGCAGGTCTCTGTATACGGTATGGAAGGACAAGGCGTATAAAGGATGGGGATACTCGACGTTTGAGGCGTATACTGCCAAGGAAATAGGCATTCGCAAAGAAACGGCGCTGAAACTGCTTAGGTCGTATTACTTTCTCGAGAAAGAGGAGCCTGCGATGGTACGGCACGAACAGGCTGACGCAGGGGCGTCCGTGGCGGGTATGCCCAGTTACGAGGCGGTGAACGTGCTGCGTCTGGCAAAGAACAATAAGGGGGTGGATGCGGATTCGTATCGGGAACTGCGCTCTGCGGTGCTCGAAGAAGGTAAAGACGCCAAAGAGGCGCGCAAAGAGCTGACAAGCATGATCCGCGAGCGCAAGGAGTCGACGCCTGAGGAGGCGTACAAAGAACGCAGGGAGGCCTTTGTGCGCAGGATCATCGGCACGCTCAAGACGCTCAAGGACGAGGCATCGATGAACAAGCTGCTGCCCGCGTCGCTGATCAACGAAACGGCGAGTCTGATTAATAAACTGCAGGCGGAATTAGTAAAAAGTTAGCCGGTTGGCCAGTGAGCCGGTTTTCCGGCAAACCGGAGAACAATAATGTCCGATACTCTCCAGCGTTCTATAACCCGCAAGATGACTGAATTGGGCGTCCGGGAAGATGACATTCTCGAGATCTTTACCCGTTCCGGCGGGCCCGGCGGACAGAATGTCAACAAGACTGCGACACGGGTACAGCTGAAACATCTTCCTTCGGGTATCGAGGTATCCTGTCAGAGGGAGCGTTCTCAGGCGATGAACCGTCTCTGTGCCCGGATCACGCTGCTGGAAAAGATTGAAGCCAAGCGGCGCGCAGCCGCCCTCAATGAGCAGTCTCAGCGCGAGAAGACCAGGAGACAACGGCGCCGCAGGCCGCGTTCCCTCAAGGAACGGATTTTGAAATCCAAGAAACTCCTGTCTGAGAAAAAACGCATGCGAACAAGAGTCAGATGGGATGAGTAAGATGAGAAAAACGATACTTTTCGTTCTCCTGCTCCTAGTCTCTGCGGGGGCGTTTCTCCTGTACCGTAACCATATCCTTCAGCAGATCATCAAGAGACTCAGGCAAGATTCCCGGGTTGCGGAAGTTCTGGTCATCAGGCAGGACCCGGGAGCACAGGGTCCGGTGACAACCATCAAGTTTCTCGAGTATGACACCCTGGGAAAACCGCTTCCTGCCAGGTATTTTACTTTTACCGGTAATCTGATTCAGTTCCAGGCCCTGGTTATCCGGTTCAGCGATGCCACGGTGATGGCAGGAGTGCCGTTCAAAGACAAAAGCGCGTACGTTTTTACCAAGGTATTCGTGCTCGGAGATTCTGCGTCTGAGACGCAAGTCATTGAAATAAATAAATGTTATGAAGTTCCTTCCGGCTATATGATCGGAGAGCGCCAGACGTTTTTCGAGCGGATACTCTGGAGGCGCTTCTGGGAATACGCGCTTGATCCTGAAACCGCGCGAAAGGCAGGCATTAAGAACGCCCAGGTCGAGGCGCCGGGCACGCGCTTCGTGCCGGGCGTGCTCTATACCGTGAAAATCGAGCATGACGGAGGCCTGCGTATCGACAGCGCGCCTTTGCCGCAGGTGCTGCAGGGCGAAAAGATTGAATTCTGATGTCCCAATAAGTGTTGACTTATCTGCCCCAATAGCATATAATTATTTATCTTAAAACGCGATAGCAACAAGGTTAGAGGAGGTGAAGTACATTGGCACTCGTAAAGGAAAAGAAAACGAAGCTGATCAGTGAATTCAAGACGCATTCCCAGGATACGGGGTCTGCGGAGGTTCAGATAGCGATCCTCTCGGAGCGCATCGGTATGCTGACCGAGCACTTCAAAAGCCACAAGAAGGATTTCCATTCCCGCCGCGGCCTGCTGGGTCTGGTAGGCAGACGCCGCCGGCTCCTCAACTATCTCAAGAAAAAAGACGTCAGGAAGTACGAAGAGATTCTGGAGAAGCTTCATCTGAGAAAATAAGGCGTTTTGGACCTTACTATTTCAGGGAAGCATAAGACGAAAGACGACTACGCATGGAAGGTACATCGAAAATCAAGTTTGGCAAGGAAGACCTCATTTTTCAGACGGGTAAAGTAGCGAAACAGGCCAACGGGGCTGTTATGGTGCAGTACGGCGGAAGCGTCGTGCTGGTTACCGTGTGCCTGTCGCGGTCATGCAGGGAAGGGATCGATTTCTTTCCTTTGACCGTGGAATACCAGGAGAAGGCATATTCTGCCGGAAGGATACCCGGGGGATTTTTCAAGAGAGAAGGCAGGCCGTCAGAGAGCGAAATCCTCGCGGCGCGTCTCATTGACAGGCCAATCAGGCCTTTGTTCCCCGAAGGTATGCGTAACGACGTCCAGATCGTAGCTATCGTCGTATCCTCTGACGGCCAGAATGATCCCGACGTTATGGCTGTCAACGGGGCATCGGCCGCGCTTATGCTCTCCGATATCCCGTTTAACGGGCCCATCGGGTGCTGCAGGGTAGCCCGCTGTAACAAGGAATTTATCCTCAATCCGACGTATAAGGAAATAGAGGAATCGGATTTGGAGATTATCGTGGCGGCAAACAGGCAGGGGGTCGTGATGCTGGAGTCCCGCTGCAAAGAGGTATCGGAAGAGGATTATTTCGCCGCGCTCTCCTTTGCCAACGAGAAGATACAGGAGATCATCGCCTTCCAGGAACAGTACCGCAAGCAGTGCGGCAAAGAGAAGATAGCAGTTGTCATCAAAGAGGTTCCTGCTCAGCTGAAATCCCGCGTGCAGTCTCTGACCGGCAAGCGCCTGCAGGAAGTGTATAACCTCGGCAAGAAGGAAGCGCGCGAGGAAGCGGTTGACCTCATTGCCAAGGAGCTTGACGAAAAGCTCACGCAGGAAGGGTTCGTCTCCGAAGACATCAAGGCCGCTCTGAAAGAGGTGGAGAAGGAGGAGGTCAGGAGCAAGATCTTGCATGCGAGCACCCGCGTCGACGGACGCGCGCATACCGAAATCCGGCAGATTACCTGCGAGGTCTCGGTCCTGCCCCGCACCCACGGCTCAAGCCTGTTTACCCGCGGTCAGACGCAGAGCCTGGCAGTGACTACGCTCGGTACGGGTCAGGATGAACAGCTGGTCGAGGCCCTGGAGGGCGAGCGCTACAAGAATTTCATGCTGCACTACAGTTTCCCGCCGTTTAGCGTCGGTGAGACAAAACCGGTGCGCGGCCCGGGCAGACGGGAAATCGGCCACGGCGCGCTGGCAGAGAAGGCGCTTCTGGCAGTCATGCCGTCGAAGGAGAAATTTCCCTATACGGTTCGAGTGGTATCCGAGATTCTGGAATCCAACGGTTCGTCGAGCATGGCAACGGTGTGCGCGGCGACGCTGGCGCTCATGGATGCAGGGGTGCCGATCAAGGCGCCGGTGGGCGGTATCGCCATGGGGTTGGTCAAGGAGAAGGGAGAGCACGTCATATTGACCGACATCGCCGGCATTGAGGATCATTTCGGCGATATGGATTTCAAGGTCGCCGGGACGACAGACGGCATGACCGCCGTGCAGCTTGACGTCAAGATCGAGTCAGGACTTGACCTGCCGCTGGTCAAAAAGATACTGACCCAGGCAAAAGACGGCAGGATGTTTATTCTCGGCAAGATGAAAGAAGCCCTGGCAGCTCCGCGCAGCGAGTTGTCGTCGTACGCGCCGCGCATCACGGTGCTCAAGATCAATCCCGACAAAATCGGCGAACTCATCGGCCCCGGCGGCAAGAATATCAAGGCGATCATCGCCTCCACCGGTGTCACCATCGACATCCAGGATGACGGCACGGTACTGGTGGGATCGACCGAGGCGTCGAAATACGAAGAGGCGCTGCGCCAGATAAAGCTGGTCGGCGAAGACGTCGAGGTCGGCAGGATTTATACCGCGCGCGTCAAACGCATCATGCCGTTCGGCGCGTTCTGCGAGATTGCGCCCAAGAAGGAAGGGCTGGTGCACGTCTCGGAGCTGGCGGAGAAGTTTGTGAAGAACGTCGAAGAGGTCGTGAAACTCGGCGATGAGATCAAGGTCAAGGTTATCGGCATCGACGATCTGGGACGCATCAATTTAAGCAAGAAACAGGCGGAGGCGGAACAGAAACAGTAACCGTTTGTTCTTGCGCAAAGCATATCTCAGCCGTGAAGCGCAAACGTATCAATGAAGTCAAAGGGGTCATCCTGATCGCGATCGGGTTGATGGTACTCCTCAGTCTTATTCGCTTCGAGCGATACGATCTTCCGCTGTATACCACGCATCCCAATGTCCCTCCCCAGAACCTTCTGGGTATCTTCGGCGCATATCTGGGCGGAGCTCTGGTCTTTCTTTTCGGCAGGCCGTCGAGTTTCGTGGTGCCGGTCCTGATTCTTCTGGTGGGATTGAAGCTTTTCAGGCAGGAAGAGGTCTATCTGACCTGGCCGCGCTTCGCGGGGATTGTGGTGCTGGTCGTCTCCGCGAGCTCTTTGCTCGGGATGCTGTATGCCGCAAACGAATTCCATCAGTTTTACGGCGCGGGATTCCTCGGAGCAGGGCTTTCGAACGCGGTCATCCCCTATTTCAGCAGGTTGGGGGGCTTCATCATTTTTTCCACGCTGATTCTGTTGTCTCTGGCGCTGGTAACTGACCTCCTGATTTCTTCCATTCTGCTGCAGGTTTCCGATAAGCTCAAGATGCTCTTTTTTCCGGTTCGCTCGTTGTTTGGGCGCTCCGTGGGTCGCGCCGCCCCGGCGGTCAGGGTGCATGTGAAGTCCAAGATCTCCGATGCGTCGAAGCAGGAGAAACCGCTCAAAGAACCCGTTCCCCCTGCGCTCAAATCCCGGCAGCCTGAAGCCGAAACTCCCCAGCCGCGTCCCAAGATTCAGATCAAGGTGCCTGAGAAGCAATCTTCCCCGTCACGCGCCGAACAGAAACCTAGACCGCTTGATATCAATCCGGGCACGTACGCGTTGCCGTCAGTCGATATGCTCGATGACGCTCCGCCGCTGGAGGCGCGTCACATCGCAGACAACCTGGAGTCCAATGCCCGGATACTTGAGGAAACGCTCGAGGATTTCGGCATATCGGCAAAAGTCACGGATATTGAACAGGGGCCGGTCATTACGCGTTACGAGCTTGAACCGGCGCCCGGGGTGAAGCTGAACAAGATTGTCGCGCTCGGAGACGACGTGGCGCTTGCCATGAAGGCGCAATCCGTGCGCATCATCGCGCCTATTCCCGGCAAGGGAAGGGTCGGAGTGGAAGTGCCGAATTCGACGAGCAGTTTCGTGTTCCTGAAAGACGTGCTGGCCTCAGACGATTTCCAGAGATCGAGGGCAAAGCTGCCGCTGTCGCTGGGCAAGGACATAACGGGTCAGCCGATCATCGCCGACCTTGCCGATATGCCGCACCTGTTGATCGCAGGCACCACCGGTTCGGGAAAGACCGTATGCGTGAATTCGCTCATTCTGTCGTTACTCTACAAGATGGATCCGCAGCAGCTGAAGTTCGTGATGGTCGACCCGAAGATGGTCGAGCTCATGCCGTTTAACGGGATACCGCATCTGTTGTGTCCGGTCGTCACGGAATCGAAGAAGGCGGCGACCGCGCTCAACTGGGTGGTCGGGGAAATGGAGGCGCGCTATCAGCTGCTGGCGAAGCTTTCCGCCAGAAATATCGAGAGCTACAACGAGAAATCTCCCGAGAAGCTTCCGTATATCGTGCTCATCGTCGATGAGTTCGCGGATCTCATGACGGTGGCCCGCGACCAGATCGAGAACGCGGTCACGCGGCTTGCGCAGCTCTCTCGCGCCGTCGGCATACACCTGCTCCTGGCGACGCAGCGTCCCTCGGTTGACGTGATTACCGGCGTCATCAAGGCGAACCTGCCGGCGCGCGTTTCGTTCAAGGTAGCCTCGAAGGTCGATTCCCGCACGGTACTGGATATGAACGGAGCCGATAAACTGCTCGGCTAGGGAGACATGCTTTTCATGAAACCGGGGGAGTCAAAACTGATACGTATCCAGGGGACGCTCATCAAGGATAAGGAGATCGAGCGGGTGGTGGAATTTCTCAAGGCCCAGGCGCAGCCGGTGTACGACGAAGAGATATTGAAAGAGAAGAAGGCGAGCGCATCGGGGAACACCGATAAGGATGAATTGTTCGACGAGGCGGTGCAGATCGTCATGGAATGTAATCAGGCGTCTGTTTCCATCCTCCAGCGGCGTATGCGGCTCGGGTACACGCGCGCGGCGCGGATCATCGATCAAATGGAGGATGCGGGGTATGTCGGCCCCTATGAAGGGTCTAAACCCCGCAAGATTCTCGTTGATCGCGACGAGTGGATGAGCAGGCAGCTTCAGGTTGAATCGGGAGAGAAACAGTGAATCAGACAGCAGGCGCACGTCTAAAACAGATACGGCTCCAGAAGGGCTTGAGCCTCGAGGCGGTTCAGAAACAGACCAAGATCAACGCGCATATCATCCAGGCCCTTGAGGGTGACGGTATCTCGACGGTCAGCCCGGTATACCTGCGTAGTTTCCTGAAATTGTACTGCGCGTATCTGGGCGTCGATCCTAAGGAATTTTCCTCGGCAGGGGAGCATTACCCCGCGCCGCCGCGGCGAGAAGAGGTCAGGTATCAGCAGGCTCCTGCGCAGCCGGTGGAGCAGAAAAAGATTGCGCAACCGCCGCCTGCGCCCCGGCCCAAAGAACCTTCACCAGCGCCTGTCGAACACCCGGTTCCGCGGTCGCAGCCGCGACAGCAGCCGCCGCGTCCGAAACCACGGCACGCGCACCGCATACGCAAGGTTTCAGGCCAGACCTTCAAGAAAATCCAGGCATATACGCTGGCGCTTGGCGACGTCGCGTCGCAGCGCACACGCGCCGCATACAAAAGGTTGTCTGCCGGGATTCGTTCCGTCAAAATCAGCAGGCAGACGCGCCTCAACATCGCGCGGGCGGCAGTTGCGCTCGTCGCACTGCTGATCGTCGCCAAGATTTTCGCCGTCGCCGCGAGCGCTGTCAAATCTGCGGCGTCAAAGCATAAGGTCCATCGCAGCCGCCAGGTCAGCGCGCAGACGCAGAAGAAAACGCCTGCTCCGGCAGTCGAGACTCCCGCCGAGCAGCGTGTTGCCCAGGCTCCGAGCGCTCAGTCCGAAGCGGCACGCAAAGCAGCGGAAACATTCGCTCCGCAGCCAAAAAAAGCCGCAGAGTCCAAGATACGTCTGATCATCCGCGCCAGGGAAAACAGCTGGGTTTATTTGAAAAGCGACGGCAAGGTGGTATTCCAGCGCATTCTCGAGAAGGGAAGATTCGAGACCTGGGAGGCAAAGGAACGGAT
Source organism: uncultured Planctomycetales bacterium (assembly GCA_964508555.1). Lineage (GTDB taxonomy): Bacteria > Omnitrophota > Gorgyraeia > Gygaellales > Profunditerraquicolaceae > CAZDUF01. The sequence continues at coordinate 1,417 of CAZDUF010000049.1, read as the reverse complement.
GGAGCTCTCCGTGGGCAACGCCGGAGGCGTGGAGCTCGATGTCAACGGCAAGGTATTTACGAATCTCGGCAGGCGCAGGCAGGCATTGAAGAATATCGTCATTACCAAGGACGGGCTTGCGATAAACCGATGACGCGCGTCGGTGTGGTCAGTCTCGGCTGCCCGCGCAATGTCGTCGACACGGAAAGCGTTCTGGGCAGGCTGCGCTCGCGCGGGTATGAGATCGTCGACATGGAGCATGCGGAGGTCGCGGTCATCAATACCTGCGCTTTTGTCGAGGACGCGAAAAAAGAATCGATCGACACCATCCTTGACGTGATCGCCCTCAAGAAGGAGGGCAGGATCCGCAAGGTAATTGTCTACGGCTGTTTATCGCAGCGGTACAAAGACAGCCTGAGAAAAGAGCTGCCCGAGATAGACGCCTTCGTGGGTAAGCTCGAGTTGTGCGCGGCGCCGGACCGCTACGGCATTACGCCGCGGCACTACGCGTATGTAAAGATTTGCGAAGGGTGCGTCAATGCCTGCAGTTTTTGCGTCATCCCCCGGATTAAGGGAGCGCTCAAGAGCCTGGATATCGAGCGGGTTGTCGAGCAGGCTCGCGCCGCCGGGCCGCAGGTGGTTGAACTGAATATTGTCGGCCAGGACATAACGGGATACGGCCTGGATTCTCCGAAGAACGGGAATCTTGAAACGCTGGTCAAAGAACTGCTCACGACGGTGCCGGCGAAATGGATCCGGCTCCTGTATCTGCATCCGAGCAGGATTTCTGACGGGCTTCTCGATGTCATGCGCAGCGACCCCCGGGTGTGCGCGTACGTCGACGTTCCGATTCAGCACAGTAACGACCGCATACTCAAGCTGATGAACCGCGATTCGACCAGAGATAGCCTGCTGCGGCTCATCGAAAAAATCCGCAGGCGTGTTCCCGGCGTTGCGTTGCGTACTTCGGTCATCGCAGGGTTCCCGACCGAGACTGAGTCGGAGTTTGAGGATTTGCTGTCCTTTATCAGAGAGGTGCGTTTCGAGCGCCTGGGTGCATTCATCTATTCGCGCGAGGAGCAGACGCCCGCGTACCGCATGAAGCAGGTTCCGCAGCCGGAGAAAGAGCGGCGTTTCGATTTGATCATGCGCGCTCAGGCAGACGTTGCCCGCGAGGTCAACGCGCGCCAGGTGGGAGAGACGCTCGAGGTTCTCATCGACGAGGTGTGCGACGAGGGGTATCTCGGCAGGACGCGTTTTGACGCGCCGGAAGTGGACGGGCAGGTCGCGGTTGCTTCGGCACGGAAGCTTGTACCGGGAGATATCGTCAAGGTCAGGATACTTGATACGTTCGAGTATGACCTGCGGGGAGTAGCCGTAGAACCATTACAACAAGGAGCTTAATCCATTAAACTCGCAAACAAACTTACTATTACGC
>CAZDUF010000048.1:0-9880 GCA_964508555.1 uncultured Planctomycetales bacterium | reverse complement strand
AGATTCACATCCCCAAACGGCCGGGCGAGCCTGAGTGCACGTGGGCGGATATCTCGAAAATACGCACGCTGCTTGGCTGGGAACCGAAAGTTTCTTTTCAGCAGGGGATCGCAGATGTCTTACAACACATTGATCACTGGCGCACGGCTCCGGTGTGGACTGCAACATCGATCGCCGAAGCCACCAAAGACTGGTTTACGTACCTGAAATAACAGGGAGCATGAATATGGCTACTCCACACGTACATACCGGCCGTTTCCCCGACCTTACCGAGTTGTTTGAGCGCATCGTGGTTACCGACCAGGCAGGCGCCGTGATCGATTTCGATGGAGCAGTCAGCCGGGTCATTAAGCGCCTGGAGACGGTAAAGAAAGCCGGCGGCAAAATGATCGGTAACGGCGGTTCAGCTTCGATAGCCAGCCATATCACGACGGATTTTATCCGGAACGCCTCCATGCCTGCGGTCACCTTCATGGATTCCGCTCTCATGACGTGCTTGAGTAACGATATGGGATACGCCTGTGTGTTCGAGAAACCGGTCGAGATGCTTGCCGGTCCAAACGACGCGCTTTTCTCCATATCAAGTTCCGGCGCCTCGCAGAATATTGTCCGGGCTGCCAAGATGGCCAGAAAAAAAGGTGCCTTTAACATTACGCTCTCAGGATTTGACGCCGCCAATCCGTTGCGCTCGCACGGTGACATCAATTTCTACGCTCCGTCGCGCGATTACGGGAGCGTCGAGATCACGCATCTGGTGATCTGCCATCATATTGTAGATAAGATTAAATTGTCGTAGGTCGAAGGACGTAGGTCGAATGATTATACCTTCGACCGACGTCCTTTGTCCTTGGACCTTTCTATGGACTGCAGAATCGAGACACTCAAGAAACATCCCGATGACCGCGGAGAGCTGGTTGTTTTTCTGCGCCAGCGCGAGCTTGACTCCGCGCGCCGGCAGTTCGGCCAGATTTATTTCATCACGTTTGAGGGCAAGGGTACGGTGCGCGGCAATCACTATCACAAGAAATGGCGGGAATGGTTCGGCATCGTCCACGGCGAGGTCGTGGCGGAACTGGAAGATATTGCAACGGGCGAAAGGCGTTCCTGCGTGTTGAGCGCCGGCCATGCCGCCTATACGAGGCTGGAGATCGGCCCCAATATCGCGCATGCCTTCCGTTGCGTCAGCTCGACCGCCGCGTTATTGAATTACGCGGACGCGGAATGGAGCGCGCAGGACCGTTTCGAATACCACCTGATTAAGGATCCTCATGAAGCGAACACGCACACCTCACCGGAAAAATAGCCTCCTCCAAATCGGCAAGCAGTGCAGCCTGGACCGGCGCGCCGTCATCGGCCAGAAATCCCTGCGCAGCATAAAGCCCTCGCCGCTCATTATCGGCGACAGAACAGCGGTTTTAAGCGGCGCGGTCCTGTACCTCGGATCGTCGATTGGTCCGGACGCGGTCATCGGCCACAACGCGATTATCAGAGAGAAGAATACGATAGGTCGCGATTTTAAAATCTGGAATAATTCCGTGGTCGATTACGGCTGCAGGATCGGCCGGGGTGTGAAGATTCACTGCAATTGTTATGTTGCTCAGTTTTCGGTGCTTGAGGATAACGTATTCCTGGGGCCGGGAGTGACGCTTGCCAATGATCTTCATCCCGGATGTGCGCACGCACAACGCTGCCTGAAAGGTCCGCACATCGAGCACGGCGCCCAGATAGGCGCACACGTCACGATTCTTCCCGGCGTGTCGATCGGAGAGCGCGCGCTGATCGGGGCAGGGAGCGTGGTGACAAAGGATGTGCCTGCGCGCGCGGTTGTCGTCGGCAATCCCGGCCGCGCAGTGTCCGAAATCGGCAAGCTTGTCTGCGTGCGGTATCCCGGGTCGAGCTATGCCGATTACCTCTGTTCCTATGAGTGATCCGCGCGTCTGATGAACGAGCGCTCTCCTTTGTTGTCGGTCGTCATCCTGAATTGGAATGCGGCCTCCTATATCGTCTCCTGCGTCAGGTCCGTCCTGTCCAGCGCGTATGCCCCTCTCGAAGTCATCCTTATCGATAACGCCTCAACAGACGGCAGCATCGCCCTGCTCAAGGCTGCCTTGCGCAATACTGATCTTTCGCGCATAACGTTCATCGAGAATAACCAAAATATCGGTGCTGCCCGCGCGTTGAATCAGGGAGCGTGTCGTGCCCGCGGAAAATATATATCGTTTGTGGCAACCGATACCACGATAGACCCGGGATGTTTCCCGCGGCTGATCGGGCATCTGGAGCAGGACGATTCCATCGGGGGAGTGAGCGCTGCGTTGTATCTGATGGATGATCCCGGGTTATTCGATTCTGTCGGGGAGTATATCAGCCGGATCGGACTTCTTGTGCAGCGGCACGCTGACGACGAGCAGCGCGACCGGGGGCAGTTCAATCATCCCGCCGAAATATTGAGCACGAAAGGTACGGCCCTGACCGTGCGCGCGGATGCTTTCCGTGCGGCAGGGATGTATCCCGAAGACTATTTTATGTTTCTTGAAGAGACAGACCTGTGCTGGAGGATATGGCTGGCAGGGTACCGCGTCGTCTTTGTTCCCGGCGCCCGCATCTATCATGCCTCAGGCGTTTCCATAAAAAGTCACACCAGGTCCTCGTATCTGGTAAAATACTATGGCGCGCGTAATTATTTATACACGCTGATCAAGAATTACGGTTTGCTGCGCTGCGCGGTCATCGTCCCCCTGCACGCGCTGCTGTGGTTCGCGCTGGCCTGCGTATTGCTGTTGAGAGGCAGGGCAGCAGAGGCAGGGTATATCATAAAGGCGCTTCTGTGGGTCTGCCTGCATGCGCGTCCGCTGTTGCGCGCGCGCAGGGGGGTGCAGGCAGGCAGGGTCAGGGATGAGAACGACCTCATGCGGCGTATTGAGCGGAGCGTTTCATTGCGGTACCTGCTGGCCCGTGTCGCCGGCTGGTAATGCGTTGATGAAGGCTCTGTACTCATGCGAAGACAGATAGTATAATAAAATTCCTTACCAGAGCATATACCATGAATGCCATCAGTATCTGTATTCCCACATATAACCGTTCTGACCTGCTCCGCCAGACGCTCGTTTCCGTCACGCGCCAGACCGTCAAACCGCACGAGATACTCGTGGTGGATAATTGCTCCGAAGACGATACCGAAGCGGTCGCGCGGTCTTTTGACGGCGTGCAGTATCGCCGCAACGAGCGTAATCTCGGTCTCGCCGGGAATTGGAACAGGTGTCTGAGTCTTGCATCGGGAGACTATGTATCCATCTTGCATTCCGATGATTTGATCTCTCCCGATTGGGTCAAGGAAATGTCTTCGCTCATTGCCTCAGGAGCTGCAGACGGGGCAGGAGCAATCTTTCTGCCGGTGTTCACCATAGACATCAAAAACCGCGTCGGAGCGGTCAACATTCTTTTCGGTTCTTCGCGCATGCTGCCGGCAGGAGAATCCATCCGTACACTCTGGAGCAAGAATCACTGCGGCGTGCCTGCGTCAGGCGGTGTCCTGTTCCGCAGGGACATTTTCAGGGAGATCGGCCTTTTTGACGAGCGGCTTACCACGGAAACGGACGCGCTGATGATCCTGCGGCTCTTGAACCGCTATCCCGTCTATTTCCTGCGCAAGCTTCTTTACGCATACCGCATCCATCCTTTCCAGACTTTCGACAGGGAGAAACAGGCGAAAGGCACGGAAAAGAAATTGAACGTCGCCCGCAACCATATGACCATCGTCAGGGATTTTTATAACGCTGAGCTTCGCGATGAATATAAGGGAGATTTTTTCTGCAGGAAAGTGATGTATATGTTCGCGGCAATCGGGATATGTAACGGCTGCGCGCTGCGTTTTCAGACCGCGCGGCGGTATTTTGAGCAGATCGCCGCGGTATTTCCCGATGTGCGCTTCGGGTTTCTTGATTATCTGCGCATCCTCATGTGGATTGAACATTATTTCAGGCGTCTGGCATTGGGAAAGATGAAAGGGTTATGCATGCGCGGTTACGCCGCGGCGTGGATTACCTGAACGAGTATGGACATCCTGGCGCATCGGGGAATATGGAGCACGCCGCGGGAGCAGAATACGCTTGCGGCTTTCAGAAGGGCTCTCGACGGAGGTTTCGGCATCGAGCTCGATATCAGGGACCGCGGGGGCAAGCCGGTTATCGCGCATGACCCGGCCGGCAGCGCAGCGCCGCTCCTCGACCATGTCTTCTTGTCGCTGAGCGGCCATCCACGTTTCAGAAGCGTGCGCTACGCGTTGAACGTGAAAAGCGACGGGCTCGCGGGCGGACTCGCTCGTGTCGTCGCGAAATTCAGACTGACGCGCCGCTGTTTCGCTTTTGACATGTCGGTGCCTCAGATGGACGTCTACCTGAGGACCTGCCGCGGGGTCATTCCGCTGGCCTCCCGTCAGAGCGATATCGAGGAACCCGTTTTCTTTCAGGAATCTCCCTGGGTCTGGCTCGATGAACTGCGCGATTCCTGGATTACCGCCGCGGTTATTGCGAAGCTCGTGCGCCGCGGAAAGATGGTCGCTGTTGTTTCCCCGGAGCTGCACGGTCGACCGTATCACGCCGCCTGGCGCCGATACCGGACTCTTCCCGCGGGCACGCTGGATTCAGTCGCACTGTGCACCGATCGTGCCATTGAAGCATCCGTTTTTTTTGTCGGTAAACGCGCATGATAAAAGCCATTATCTTCGATCTTGACGGAGTTCTGATTGACGCCACGCATTGGCACTATGAAGCCTTGAACAAGGCGCTCGGGTTATTCGGTTTCACGATTACGGAGGAAGAGCACCGGTCATTTTATAACGGCCTTCCCACCAGGAAGAAACTTGAACACCTGACGAAGGAAAAGCAGTTGCCGCAGCACCTGCATGGTTTTATCAGCCGGATGAAGCAGAAATATACCCTGGAGTTCATCGAGCGTCATTGCGTGCCGGATTTCCAGAAGATGCTGATGCTCAAAAAACTGAAAGAAAAAGGATACCGTCTCGCCCTGTGTTCGAATTCCATACGGTCGAGCATCGAGACCATGCTGCGCAACGGCCAGTTGCGCCAGTATTTCGAGGTCGTGCTGAGCAACGAGGACGTCAAACATCCAAAACCAGATCCGGAGGTATATCTGGAGGCTTTTAAGAGACTCGACCTGAAGCCCGCTGAGTGCGTTATCGTTGAGGATGCCGACCACGGGATCAAAGCTGCGACTGCCAGCGGTGCATTCGTCCTGGCGGTTGAAGGCTATACGGATGTCGATTATGAACGCGTGCGCGATTACCTGAGCGTCGTGCAGGCAAAGCTACAGGAGGATGTATGTTGAATATCGTCATTCCCATGGCAGGGGAAGGGTCGCGGTTTAAGGAAAAGGGATACACGTTTCCGAAACCGCTCATCGAAATTAACGGAAAACCCATGATACAGGTTATCGTGGAGAATATACGTCCCCGCCAGCCGCACACCTTCACCTTCATCTGCAGAAAAGAGCATTATGAAAAATATTCTCTCCATGCACTCTTGACGCTGATTGCCCCCGCGTGCAATGTTGTGACGGTGAGCCATCTGACCGAAGGGGCTGCCTGTACGGTGTTGCTTGCCGCGGAGCATTTCAATAACGACGCGCCGCTTATGATCGCCAATAGCGATCAGTTTGTCGACTTTGACATCAACCGTTTCCTCGATGATTCGGTGAAGCGGAATCTTGACGGTAACATCCTGACGTTTCATGCATCGCATCCAAAATGGTCGTACGCCAAGCTGGATGAGGATAATCTCGTCATGGAGGTTGCCGAGAAACGGCCTATCTCGACGCACGCCACCGTGGGAATCTATTATTACCGGACGGGAAAAATGTTCTTCGATGCGGCAACCTCGATGATCGAGAAAAATATCAGGATTAATAACGAATTCTATGTTTGTCCGGTATATAACGAGATGATTCTCTCAGGGCAGAAAATAAGTATCTATGAGATCGACCAGGATAAGATGCACGGACTGGGCACGCCCGAAGACCTCGAGAAATTCGAGAAGTGCGCTCTTTTCCCCAGAATCTAAATGGCCAGGTTCCTGCGCGTAAGCGCCGTCTTCTTCCTGCTGACCTGTCTGTTTACCTTCCCGCTTATCACTCATTTCAACCGGGCCATACCCGGTTCATCGACGACGGATGAACCGTTCGGCGCACTCTGGGATTATTTTCGTATCGGGCATTCGTTCGCGACCGGATCGTCATTTGAGAGTACGGATTTGATCGCTTATCCGTTTGGTACCGATATCCGTGCAATTGATCTTAAGCTTTTTCTGGGGCCGGTGTTGAACGCAATCCTCGGCATCGTCGCTGCACCTGTCGTTGCGTGGAACCTGCAGATAGTCGCCAATTTCGTGCTCAACGGCGTCTGCATGTTCTTCCTGGTATTTTTTCTTACCCGGAGCAGGTTGTCCGCGTACTTCAGCGGTATTGCTTTTGCATTCTGCCCGTACCATTTTGCCAGGGCGTGGCAGCACCTGGGATTGACGTATAACCAATGGATAGTGCTGGCGTTCCTGCTTATCTTTGCTCTCAAGACACATCCATCCCGCCGCAATGTCTTCTTTCTCGCGTTGGCGTTTCTTCTCTTGTTGTCGTTCGATTATTCCACTTCCTATATGGGGCTCACGGGAGTCGCTACGTTTGTCCTCTATGTGCTGTGTTACCGGTGGAAGGAAAAACTGAAGAGTAATCCAGGTACGTTTCTGCCGAAAACCGAGGCGCGGCTGATCAAACTCATCGCTGCGGCGGCAGGTCTGGCAGTCTTGGCGCTCATCGGCGTGCTCGTACCCAGCATCTATAATGTGTTGATGTATTCCGGCATGACCGAAGCATCGGCGTTCAATCCTTTGCATCGTCCGTTTGAGGATCTTTTCGCGCAGTCCGCGCGGCCTTTGAGTTATATTATCCCGGTGCCATTTCATTTTCTGTTTGGTGTTGTGACGGAGCAGTTTGTAGGGTCTAGTTTGTACGGAACGAGCCTCACCGAGCACGCGCTGTACGTCGGCATAACCGTGCTTGTTCTTTCGTTTCTCGCCTTCAGGCGCTGGCGGCGGCTGAGGGATGGGGAAGAAAGGTTTGCCATTGGTTTTTTTCTTCTGCTGGTTCTGGTAGCCTGGTTATTTTCACAACCTCCATTCTGGAGAATAGGTGGGGTACGTATCCCGATGCCGTCGGCGTTTATGTACAGAGTGTTGCCCATGTATCGCGCGTACGCTCGCTTCGGCATTCTGCTCATGCTGGCTTTAAGCGTCCTGGCAGGGTATGGGCTTGCGTTTGTGCGGGAGCGACGTCCTTCAGGCAGGGTTTTGCCGTTTGTGCTGACGGCATTGCTCATATTCGAATTCTGGAACTGGCCGCCGTACCGCTGTATCGAGGTGGCGACGCCTCCGTCAGTGTATACCTGGATAGAACAGCAGGATACCGAAGCTGTCGCCGAATACCCCCTGGATGTCTCGGCGCCGAACGAGAAGTACAAGTTTTTCCAGATATTTCACCGGAAAAAGATCGTCAACGGCGCGCTGCCGGGCACGCCGTCGAATGAGCTTGCCGCTACGCTGGTAAACCTGTCCCGGCAGGAAACAACCGCCGTCTTACGGAAGATGGGAGTCGGTTACGCCCTGGTGCATCATGACGGTTACCTGAATACCGGTTTGGCTCAGGATCAGCAGGAACTTGCGAATATACGCCTGAACCCCGATCTTGACCTGGTGCGCAGTTTTCCCGCAGAGGAGTGTCCGGATCCTTCGCTGATGTGCGTGCGTTCCGCGGGAAGGATTGATGTGTATGCGATCAAAGAAGGCCAGGAAGTACACTAGCGGTCGACCATGGCACAGAAAGTAGAGAGCGTTGTCATCTTGGGAGGGGGGCTGACGGGTTTGAGCGCCGCCTATAAGCTTGCCGCGTCCGGAGTGCGGGTGTGCGTCCTGGAGGAGAGTCCGCGGCTGGGCGGGTTGGCCGCGAGCATACGGCAAAACGGCTGCACGTTCGATTACGGTCCGCACCGGTTTCACACGAAGAATCGTGACCAGCTGCATGAGTTACAGACACTGCTCGACGGGGAATTGAATTGTCTTCATAGAAAAAGCAGTATCTGGCTCATGGGGCAGTATTTTTCCTATCCGCTTGATGTTAAAGAACTGTTGTTCAAGATGAACCCGCTGAAATCAGCGCGCGCATTCGTCGATTATATGTTCACGAGAGCCGCGCATGCGCTCCTGCCTAGACCCGATGTTTCGTTCGAGGACTGGGTCGTGCAGCGTTTCGGCAGAACCCTCTACGATATTTATTTCGGGCCGTATACGGAAAAGCTATGGGGTTTGCAGCCGGCGGGGATATCTGCCGACTGGGCATCGGAACGGATTTCGCTCATGAACCTTGGGGATGTAGCTGCCCGGCTTTTCATCAGACGTCCTGCCCCTCGGACCTATGCTTCGCGCTTTTATTATCCTTTGAACGGCACGGGCCAGATTGCCGAGTCGCTGGCTCATGCCGTCACGATGCAGAAGGGCATTATCCATACGGGTGCCCGGGTCTGTTCCGTTCGATGGAACAAGCGCAGAGTTGAAGCGGTAACCTACAGAAAAGAAGGCAGGGATTTCTCGGAGAAGGCCGACTATGTCATTTCGACGATCCCGGTAACGGATCTCGTGCTGATGAGCGACCCGCTTCCCGAAGGCAGCGTGACCGCATGCGCCCGTTCATTGCAGTACCGCGGTATCGTGTTCCTGTTTCTGGTAACGAAAAGGCCGGAATTGACTGATAACCACTGGATTTACTGTCCGGAGAAGAAGCTTATTTTTAACCGTCTGTCCGAGCCGGCGAATTTCGGCCGCAGACTGGTTCCTGCGGGTAAGACTGCGGTGTGTGTCGAAATAAGCTGTAACAGAAACGACAGCCTCTGGCAGGCATCAGGGGAAGATATCTTCAGGGCGTCTGTTACCTCGTTAAAGCACATGGGGCTGCTCGATACGGCCGATATAGAAGACTATTTTACCGACCGGTTGCCGCATGCCTATCCCATCTACACGATCGGCTATGAAAAAAGCATCTCGCGTCTTCTGCATTTCCTGCATTCCTCAGACAACCTCATTACCGCGGGGAGGCAGGGTTTATTCAGGTACGGCAACATGGATCATGCTATCGACATGGGATTCCATGCCGCCCGGTTCCTGTTGAGTCCGGACCAGGAGAAGACCGGGCTTTTCGAGAGCGTGCACACAAAGGCGTATCTGGGATGAAGAGGCGCTGGTATACCTTCTTGGTCTTTTTGAGCATCGCCGTCTACCGGATACTGCTCATCGACAGGGGGGCGTTAGCTTTTTCCGACGAGCAGCGGTATGAGTGTTCCTTTATGGCGCTCAACCGGCTGCTGGCGGCCGATTTCCCTGGTTTCTGCCGGATGCTGAACATGGCAAGCGGCCGGCCGGGGTACGTTGCCGCATATCTGCCGTCTGCATACCTGCAGGCCCAGCTTTTGCGAATAGGGGTATTTCCTAGTAACCCGATTTCACTGCTTATACCGCTTGTGACGAATGTGGCTGCTTCCGTCGCCGCACTCGTTCTTTTTTATAAAATTTCGCGCCTGCTTTTTCCCGGCCGCCCGAACAGCGCATTGGTTGCCGCGCTCGTGTACGGGTTACTGGCGAACAGCACGATCTATGTGAGGCATGTTCTCGGCGTTGATATAGCAATGGTTCTCTTTTTCGGAGCGCTGTATCTATGCCTGGCGCCGTCAGGCGGGAGAGCAATCAGCGCGCTGTGCGGATTCCTGACGGCTTTGACGTTCCATGTCTATCCGGCATATCACTATGCGATCATTTTGATGGCCGTC
>CAZDUF010000047.1:0-9927 GCA_964508555.1 uncultured Planctomycetales bacterium | reverse complement strand
CGAAGCAGCCGAGGTTCCGACGCTGGTTGATGAAATTCCGCTGCTCATGGTCGCGGCCTGCTTGGCGCGGGGCGAGTCGCGTTTTCAGGGCGTCGGAGAACTACGGGTGAAAGAGACCGATCGTGTTAGGTCCATGCAGGAGAATCTCCTGCGCATGGGAGCTGATCTTACCGTCGAGTCGAGTGCCTCGGGAGAAGACATTGTGATCCGGGGAACAGGGAGCTTGCGCTGCGCAGGAGTCTCAAGCTTCGGAGACCATCGGACGGCAATGAGCATGATCGTTGCGGGGATGTGCGCCGAGGGCGGCGAAACCGTCCTGGACGACATTTCCTGCGTTGACAAATCTTTTCCCGGCTTCGTGCAGGCCATTAACAGCCTCTCAGGGGCATGAGGTTAAATCATTTGACACCTGCTGCCGGCTCTGATAGAATTTCGGGTAAACCATTCAAATAGCCTGTGTTTTGGTTCTGATGCAATCTGAGCCTCAATTTGCAGGCAGGGAGTGACGTATGGCATCGGCCCAGGACGGCGCCAAAAACGCGTTCAATTATCTTCTCGGATTATTCTCCAATGACATGGGCATCGATCTCGGCACCGCGTCCACGCTCGTCTACGTAAAAGGCGAGGGTGTGGTTTTGTGCGAACCGTCAGTCGTTGCCATCGAGCGCGGGACCTCAAACGTCCTTGCCGTGGGCGAAGAAGCCAAGCGCATGCTCGGCCGCACACCCGGCTCTATCATCGCCATCCGCCCGATGAAGGACGGCGTGATCGCCGATTTTGAAATCACGGAAGCAATGTTGCGCTATTTCATCAAGAAGGTGCATCATCGCCGGGTGTTGGTCCGTCCGCGCATCGTTATCGCTATTCCGTCCGGCATTACCGAAGTCGAGAAGCGTGCGGTTAAGGATTCCGCTGAGCGCGCCGGCGCGCGCGAAGTTTTCCTCATCGAAGAACCAATTGCTGCAGCCATCGGCGTCGGGTTGCCGATCGATGAGCCCATCGGCAATATGGTGATCGATATCGGCGGAGGAACGACCGAGATCGCGGTGATTTCGCTTGCGGGACCGGTGTTTTCACGCTCGATACGCATCGGCGGAGACGAGATGGACGAAGCAATCATCGAGTATCTCAAGAAAACGTATAACCTGATGATCGGCGAGCGCACCGCTGAGGATATCAAGATGAAGATCGGTTCCGCGTACCCTCTCGAGGAGGAAATGACGAAAGAGGTTAAGGGAAGGGACCTGGTGTCCGGTCTGCCCAAAACCGTGACCGTTACCTCCGAGGAGATCAGGGAAGCGTTGCAGGAACCGGTGCGCGCGATCGTGGAGGTGACCAAGATTTCCCTGGAGCGGACGCCTCCGGAACTCGCCGCTGACTTGATCGAACACGGTATCATGATGGCGGGGGGAGGATCCCTGCTACGGGGCCTGGATAAACTCATTTCCGAAGAAACAAGCCTGCCCGTCCATATCGCGGAAAATCCGCTCACCGCAGTCGTCAACGGCACCGGCATGGTGCTCAACGAAATACGCTACCTCAAAAAGGTTACCGTCTCCGTGAAGTCGGAGATGCACGCATAATTGTTTTCCGGTTTGCGTGTTCGCGGGTTCAACCCGTAAACCCGCTAACTGCGCAAAGTCGCGCACCGGCCATTCCGACTTGTCCCCGACAGGGGATATGGCCAGGTGCCCGCTAACCCGCTAGCCCATCAGTGTTCCGATTCAAGCTGACGCGACACACGATTGTCTCTGTTTCTCTTGCCTGTTTCCTCCTGCTGTTCCTGAGTTCCAGCGCCTTCCGTAACGGTCTTCTGCAGGCTGTCAGGCATCCGCTGTCCATCCTTACTTTTTTGCGCCGCGAAGCCAGCGCACTTGTTTTCTTTCACCGCAATTTCATCCAGCGCGAGCGGCTCGGTTTCGAAGTCGACTCTCTGCGCCGCGAGCTCCTGCAAATGGAAGAGACGAGGCTCGAAAATGAGCGTCTGCGCGCTATGCTGCAGTTCAGGGAGAGCGCTCCGTACCGCCTGATCCCGGCGCGGGTGATCGGGCGTTCGGCAGACAGCTGGGCGTCGACGCTATTGATCGACCGCGGCAGGTCACAGGGTATCCGCAAAGGCATGGGCGTGATGACGCCGCTGGGTCTCATCGGTAGGGTTATCGATACCGGCGAGCGCATGTCCAAAGTCCTGCTCATCAGCGATCCGGATCTGGGTGTGTCCGGAGTCGTCGAGCGCACGCGCCAGGAAGGGCTTGTCTCGGGTACACTCGGTACGCTTCTGACTATGAAATATCTCGCTATGGACGCAGATATCCGGCCGGGGGATACGGTGATTACCTCCGGCATCACGTCGGTCTATCCGAAAGGCATTCCCATCGGGACCGTGGTTGAGGTGCGCACCGAACTTTCCGGTTTGAGCATGTACGCGACCTTGAAGCCGGCGGTCAATTCCGGCACCGTCGAGGAAGTGTTTGTCGTGGATCAATGAGGAAATATCTTTTTTTTGCGCTGGTGTACGTTCTCGGGATGCTGCAGGTGTCGTTACCGGGCGGGCCGTTTTTCTGGAGGATCAAACCGGATTTTCTCCTGAGCAGCGCGGTTATGGCGGGATTGGCGTTCGATCTCAGGTTTGCGGTCTGCGCGGCGTTTTTCGCGGGGATGATGAAGGACACGCTCACGCACGCTTCGCCCCATTTCTACGCGGTTACGTTTTGTCTCTGGTGCATCGGGGCATGGTACGCCGGGCATAAACTGGTCATCAATTCTCATCCGATGCGCACCGCAGTCGTGTATATTGCGGCGCTCTGCCAGACCTTGCTCGGGGGCGCGGTCGGGATGTCGTCGGGAAGGCTTATCCCTGCAGGAATAGTTGCGCGTATCGCGCTGGCCGGGCCGGTCTATACGGCGCTGGTATCTGTCGGCGTGTGGTGGATGATCATGACGGTGTGTCGGTCGGGCAGGTCGAGAGTCGAAGAAGAGAGAGTGTGGTAAGAATGGTTTGCCGGTTCACCTGTCAGCCGGCTGTCCGATGAGCGGGAAACCGGATAACCGGCTAACCAATATATGCGTATATCCGTGCTCTTCACATTCTTTAGTGTGTGTTTCCTCATCCTGACTGGCGGCCTGGCGCATACCTCGGTCATTAACGGCACGAAATTCGCGCGCCTGTCCGAACGCAATTCCATCCGCGTGCTCGCGCAGCCGGGAGCGCGCGGCAGGATCCTGGATCGCAGCGGCGGCGTGATCGTGGACAACGTCCTGTCTTACGATGTCCTCCTGCTCCCGCAGAGACTCAATCTGATTGAAGATATTCTGCGCCAGGTGAGCGGTATTCTCGGCGAGGATTTCCGCGTCATCCGCGCGACGTTCCGCGCCGGATACACGGGACAGGCGTCTCCCGTCGTCATTGCCAAGAATATCGACCGCGTCAAGGCGGTCGCGCTGGAAGAGCTGAAATCCGATCTCCCCGGCATCTTTATCCAGCCCAGTCCGGTCAGGCATTATCCGCACGGTTCTCTGGCTTGTCATATTCTCGGATACGTGAATGAAATCGATCTCTGGCGGTTGACCAAACTCGAGAGCTACGGGTATAAGACCAAAGATATGGTCGGGTTCATGGGAGTCGAGGAGAAGTATGATTATTATCTGCGTCAGGAAGAGGGAGGGGTAAGTTTTGAGGTCGATCATCGCGGCCGCTTGAGACGCACACTCGGTTTCAAACAGCCCAGAAACGGCAGGGATGTTCAGCTGACGGTCGATATGCGGATTCAACAGATTGTCGAATCTTCGCTCGCGGGCATGAAAGGCGCGGTGATCGTGATGGATCCCGAGACGGGAGAGATCGTGGCGATGGCAAGCGCACCGGTATTCAGTCCGGACGCGTTCGTGCGCAGGGATAACGCGCTTTTACGCGAGACGTTCACCGATCCTGAGGCGCCTCTGATCAACAGGGCAATCAGCGGCGTTTATCCTCCGGGTTCGATTTTCAAGGTGATCAGCGTGACCGCGGCGCTGGAGAGCCGCAAGCTTGATGAGCACACGACCTTTCTTTGCACCGGCTCGATGAAAATCGGCCGGCTGGTGAAGAAGTGCTGGGATGAGGAAGGCCACGGCCTGCAAAACGCCGTCCAGGCGATCGCGCATTCCTGTAACATCTATTTTTACAACGTCGGGATGGCGATCGGCGGACAGGTGCTTCATGACTGGGCTTTGAAATTCGGATGCGCCAAGCCGACAGGGATTGAGGTGCCGTTTGAATCATCGGGATCCATCCCGTCTCCGTTGCAGCGCAAGGTGCAGAGCTTTCGGAACTGGTATGACGGAGATTCGGCGAACGTGGCGATCGGCCAGGGAGAGGTATTGACCACGCCGCTGCAGATGACCAGGATGATGGCGGTATTCGCCAACGGCGGCTATCTGGTCAAGCCGTACATTCTGCAGTCGCTTGCGGGACAGGATTTACGGCCTTACAGCCGTAAAGCAGCGCGCGTGCCGTTGAAACCAGGGACACTCGAGATCGTGCGCAAGGGATTGCGCGATGCCGTCGCGATCAGAACCGGCACCGGCAGCGTGCTGAGCGATCTGCCCGTCGACGTCGCCGGTAAAACCGGCACTGCCCAGGCGCCGCCCGGACAGACGCACGCCTGGTTTGTGGGATTTTTCCCGTTTGAACAGCCGAAATACGTGATCTGTGTTTTCCTGGAGAGAGGCGGACCAGGGTATTATGCCTGCGTGGTAGCCCGTCAGATAATCGCGCAGATGGTCCAGCAGGGGCTTATATAAAATACGTTTGCGTGTTTGCGGGTTTAACCCGCGAACCCGCAGACTCGCAAACCCGCTAACACAACATGCGAAACGCTTCTCTTTTACTTTTCTTGATCGCCGTCCTTATCGCCGCAGTCGGCATCGCCACGATTTACAGCGCGACCGCGTTGAAAGAGGGTAAGCTGTGGCAGGATATCTATAAGCGGCAGGCCTTCTGGGCTGCGTTGGGAGTTCTCCTTTTCCTGCTCGCGGCACGCATGGATTACCGCAGGCTCTGGGATTGGAGTCCGGTGCTCTATGGGGTGTGCGTATTCCTGCTGCTTCTGGTGTGTCTCCTCGGGATTACCCGTCTTGGCGCGCAGCGCTGGCTCAAGATGGGCTGGTTCAATTTTCAGCCTTCGGAATTCGCGAAGTTCGTGATTGTCGCGTTTTGCGCGCGCTACTTCAGCGGCAGGTCGACCGACGAGATGACGGTATCGGCGGGTGTTTTCAGCGGCCAGGGCTGGTGGCGTGCGATCGGCATTCCGTTTCTCCTGACTGCGGCACCGGCAGCGTTGATCATCGAGCAGCCCGATCTGGGAAGCGGGCTGCTGGTTCTGTTCGCCTTTGTCGTTATCGTCTATGTGGCCCGCGTCAAACTCCTGTATGTGGGTTCATTCCTTGGGTTGAGTCTGGTTCTGATGCCGGTATTCTGGCGTCTTTTGCACGGATATCAGAAAGAACGGCTGCTGGTGTTTTTGAATCCGAACGCCGATCCCCTGGGAGCGGGGTATACCGTGATTCAGTCGAAGATTGCCATCGGCTCCGGCGGGTTCTGGGGAAAAGGCTGGATGGCGGGAACGCAGAGCCAGCTGCACTTTTTGCCGGAGGCGCATACTGATTTTATCTTTGCTTCATTCGCCGAGCAGTGGGGGGTTTTCGGATGCCTCGTCCTGTTGTTGCTGTACTATATCGTGGTCAGCACGGGAATCGGTATCGCCCGCAGGACGTCGGACACTTTCGGCAGGATCATGGCGCTCGGTATCACGGCGTTGTTCGGCATTCAGACGGTCATCAATGTTTCTATGAATATGGGGATGGCGCCTGTTGTCGGTGTGCCGCTTCCCTTGATGAGCTACGGAGGCACGTCGGTCTTGGTGACATTCTTCTCGCTGGGGGTGTTGGCGAGTATCAGTCGAAGAAGAACGATATTTTAGTGACGAGTGGCTTGTGGCTAGTGGCTAGAAAAGGTTTTACTAGCGACCCGTCACTAGCCACTAACCACTTTCTTCAACATGAATCATTTCCTCGAGAAAGTACAAAAACCAGGCCGCTACCTCGGCAGGGAATGGAATCTTCCTGACAAGGACTTCCGCGCCGCGCACGTGCGCATGCTCCTGTGTTTTCCCGATCTGTATGAGATCGGGATGAGCAACCTCGGTATGAGAATTCTTTACGGAATCGTGAACGGGATGCCTGATGCGTCCTGTGAGCGCATGTTTTCGTACGCACGAGACGCGGAGGCTGCGCTGCGCGCGGCAGGGGGCGTTCCGTTTTCCCTGGAGACCGGCTCTGCGTTCACAGAATTCGATATCGCGGGTTTCAGCCTGGGGTCGGAACTCGATTACACGAATGTGTTGAAAATGCTGTCTCTTGCGGGCGTTCCCCTTGAGGCAGCCCGTCGATCCGCGGCGCATCCGCTGATTATCGGCGGCGGGCCGGCGTGCATGAATCCCGAGCCGATGTACTCCTTCTTCGATCTTTTCCTGATCGGGGAAGGGGAGGATGCGGTCAAAGAGATTATTGCCGTGTACGCGCGGCACAAGGAGAGGTATAAAGCCGGTGCTTTAAGCAAGGAAGATCTGCTGAAAGACATATCCTGCATACGCGGGGTATATGTTCCGTCTTTCTACGAGGTCGGCTACGACGCAAAAGGGCGCATCGTATCGCGGACCGCGAAGCATCCCGATATACCCGTGATAGTGAACAAACGTATCGTTGAGGATTTTGAGGCCTCGTTGTTCCCCTCGTCGTGGATTGTCCCGTACATCCAGGTGGTGCATGATCGGGTGTCATTGGAGATCATGCGCGGGTGTCCGAACAGATGCCGGTTCTGCCAGAGCAGGGCACAGTATTACCCGTTCAGGCAGCGCCAGCCGGAGACCGTATTCAATCTGGCTGTCGATGCCTGCAGGCGCAGCGGATACGAGGAATTGGCGCTCACCGGCCTTTCGGTCAGCGATTATCCGCGCATAGCGGAACTGGTACCGATGCTGGTGCGGTATTTCAAACAGGACGCGGTTGCCGTTTCCCTGCCCTCGTTGAAGGCGCGGGATATGCTCGGCGATCTTTTCCACGTCATCGCAGACATCAAGAAGACGGGCCTGACCTTCGCTCCGGAAGCTGGTTCCCGGCGGCTGCGGGATTCACTCGCCAAGGATTTCGACGAGCAGGTATTTTTCGATGCCCTGGAGCGCGCGTACCGCTCCGGATATCAGCACGTGAAACTCTACTTTATGATCGGACTGCCGGGAGAGACTGACGCGGATCTGGAGGCTATAGCGGATTTCTGCCAGCGGACATCCGCGTGGCGGAAAAAAGCCGGCTTGCCTCCGGCGCAGGTGAATGTCAGCGTCAATGTGTTCATCCCGAAACCGCATACCGCATTCCAGTGGAGCGGGATGCCCCCATATGAGGAGCTCGTGCGCAGGCAGGAGATGCTGAGGTCGCGGCTGCGGTTAAAACGCGTGCGCGCGAGTTTTCATGCGGTTGGCATGAGTCTGATAGAGGCAATTCTGTCGCGCGGTGACCGCAGATTATCTGCCGTCATCCTGCGGGCATTCGAGCGGGGTGCGTGTTTTGACGCCTGGGACGACCATTTCTCGTATAAGCGGTGGATGGAGGCGTTCCGGGACGAAGGCGTCGATCCCATGTCCTACCTGCGGCAGCGTGATTCTGCGGAGATCCTTCCGTGGGATTTTCTCGATATCTGCGGCCCGAAGGAGACGCTGCTGGCGGAATACAATAAAGCGATACATACAGCGGATAGTGGCGAGTGACGGGGGGCTGGTAAGACCTATTCTACACGCTCGCCGCCAGCCACTCGCCACTGCCTTTAAACAATATCCTTGCCGATACGCCCAACTCGTTATATAATTGCTCCGAGTTTTAGTATATATAGTAGGACGGCCTGAAAGAGAAAATCGCGGGTTCGTTTTTTCTAGCCACCAGACACTAGTCACTAGCCACTGTTTTTCAGATGCCCTTTCGCAAACCGCAAAAACGTCAGCTCGGGGAATTGCTCCTTGAAGCAGGGGTGATTAACCAGGAGAAACTCGATAAGGCCCTTGATATTCAAAAAGGTAAAGGCGGCCTGATCGGCGAGATTCTTGTCGAGTTGGGGTACGCGGGTGAAGAAGATATCGCTCAGGCCCTGACCGTCCAATACGGCTTTCCGTATCTGCCGCTGGCGAACTATGACATCAACCCGGAGATCATCCGGCTGATCCCTGCCCGCATCGCCCGGCAATACATCCTGATACCTATCGACAAGATCGGCAACAACTTCACCATCGCCATGTCGAACCCCCTGAATATGCAGGCGATCGAGGATGTTGAGCTGCTCACCGGATGCAACGTCCAGACGTTCGTTTCGACGTCGTCTGATATCAAAAAAGCCATCGAGAAATTTTACACGGAAGCGTGACGTAGTGGCTAGTGACGAGTGGCTAGTGGCGAGTAAAATCTTGCGATCTTCACTAACCACTAGCCACTAACCACTAGCCACCGCCTTTTAATGCCCTCACTCAAAGAACGGCTTAGAGAAGTCCTGATCAACAACAAGCTGATCACCCAGGAGCAGCTTGAGCAGGCACTCGAGGTGCAGCGCCAGAAGGGAGGGCGTCTCAGCGATATTCTCGTCGAGCTGAACTTTGTAGCCGAACATCAGCTCATCTCTACCTTAAGCCAGGGCTTAGGGCTTCCTCTCATCGATCTCAAAAGATTCAAGATTGATCCCGAGATCGTCAAGATCATACCTGCGGACGTCGCGCGGCACTACCAGATACTACCCCTTTCCAAGATCGGCGATACCGTGACCGTCGCCATGGCTGATCCGCTGAATATCTTCGCCATCGATCACGTGTCGTCGCTCACCGGCTACAAGATCAATCCGATCATTTCCCCGAGCCAGGAAATCGTTGCTGCCCTTGAGCTCGCGTATCCGGACGCGACCAAGGGTATTATCGACGACCTGATGAAGGAAATGGCGGTATCTTCCTCCATCGAGCTGTTGAAAACCGACGACTCAGGCGAGTCCGGCTCTGACATGGATGTGACGAGCACAGCCGCGCCGGCTGTGCAGATTACCAACATGATCCTCGAGGACGCCGTCCGGCAGAAGGCTTCCGACATCCTGATCGAGCCATTCGACAAGAAACTGCGCGTGCGATTCCGCATCGACGGTATGCTTCAGGAACAAAAGGCGCCGCCGGCGAAGATGCATCCCTCCATCGTGTCGAGGATCAAGGTCATCTCGGATTTGAATATCGCCGAGCACCGTTTGCCGCAGGACGGCAGGTTCAAAATCAAGCTCGGGTCGCGGGAGATCGACTACCGCGTTTCCGTGCTTCCGTCGAGCTTCGGCGAAAAGGTCGCCATCCGCATTCTCGATAAGTCGACCGCCACGCTCGATCTGGGCAGGCTGGGTTTCAACGATGACGTGGTGACGAAGCTCAAGAAAGCATCCAGCCTTCCGCACGGGATGATTCTGGTATGCGGTCCCACGGGAAGCGGAAAGACGACGACTCTGTACGCCGTGCTCAAGGGCATCGACAATCCTGAAAAGAACCTGGTGACTGTTGAAGATCCAGTCGAGTATCAACTCGAAGGAGTGAATCAGGTTATGGTACGGTCCGACGTCGGCCTGACATTCGCCGCCGCCCTGCGTTCCATCCTGCGCCAGGACCCGGATATCATCATGGTCGGAGAAATCAGGGATTACGAAACCGTCGATATTTCGATTAAGAGCGCGCTCACCGGGCATCTGGTATTGTCGACGCTGCACACGACGACCGCCCCCGGAGCGATTGTGCGTCTGGTGAACATGGGGGTTGAGCCGTTCATGATCAACGCGTCGGTGATCTGCGTCGTCTCGCAGCGGCTCGTGCGTAAGATCTGCAGCCA
>CAZDUF010000046.1:0-10081 GCA_964508555.1 uncultured Planctomycetales bacterium | reverse complement strand
AATTCTAATAAACGGGGACTGTCCCTATTTTTCTTTCTGCTCCTTACGAAGCATTTATCGAATCAACCATTCAACACGTTCTCAACTATAGCTATGGCCTCTCTCAATTCCGCGCTGCTTTCCCGAACCATATTCTCTTCGCTTTTACAGATCTCAATGAGACAATGAAGGAAATCCTGTGCGTAGATCTCTATTTCCCCGTTCTGAACGCACGCCGCGAGAAGCTGCTTAATGCTTGATCCAGAAGGACAAACGCCCGCCCGCAGCATCTCATGTATTTCCGTGAGTTCCGATTCAATATCGATGGAACGCAATTCACTCTCGCTTAACTGAACCATCCCGAACGTCAAAGCGTTGAAACTCCCTATAGGTTGGATTGTTCCCGGCAGAGCACGGAAATCTACGCCGCCGACAGGAGATAGGACGCGTTCCTGCAAAGAGTTAGAAACCGTCGTTTCTGTCTGATCACGAGACGGAACAATCGATGAAGACGCGCCGGCGACCGGCAGATCCAGAAGATTTACTTCCGCGGCGTTGAAATCTGGACGCTCTGCTATCGAAGGTATCTCGTATTTCTCAAGCACATCGTACAAATTATAATTGGTAAGAGCTAAGAATGTTTTCTCTATCTCCTTGACTTGTTCAGCGGTTATCTGTTCCGCGTCGATATAGATCTTGCTTTTCAGAGGATCGGTTCCCGACGGCCTGAAATCAAGTTCCGTTACCAGCGCACCCTCTCTGAAGACAATAGGAACGCCCTCGGGCCTCGTCTTGCCCTCGGCGAGCGCTTCTTCCGTCAACGTCATTTCGGCCATCTTTGACCAGGTATCACTGTACTGCGGAACAACTTCGCTCAGTATGTGCCGAGCTCTTTCTATCGTGATAATTCCGTCACGAACAGCCTTTCCGAGTGAAAAGAAGAAGTTGTTGAAATTAGTCTTGATAATCCCGGCTTGCGACAAGGCCCTTTGCTGTTCCTCGTACGGCTTTGTCGCGATTTCGCCTTGATTACCATGCTCGAGATCTATTCTAACGTCAACTTTTGATTTAAGCCTATAACGCTCAAATGCCTCGTGCATAAAATTGAGGAAAGAATAACGCCCCTGCATTCCATCATTTTCGAGATATAGTCTGGATGAGAATAAAAGTTCCGATAACAGACCGTCAGCCGCGCTTTTTTCGGGCATGGCGAGTACTTTCTGCCCCAAGACA
The DNA here is from genome assembly GCA_964508555.1 of uncultured Planctomycetales bacterium. Lineage (GTDB taxonomy): Bacteria > Omnitrophota > Gorgyraeia > Gygaellales > Profunditerraquicolaceae > CAZDUF01. The sequence continues at coordinate 8,869 of CAZDUF010000046.1, read as the reverse complement.
TTGATTGACGCCTTATTCATACCCGCGACCCTACCGCCGGACTCTTCTTCTTTAGAGTGAATACGAATCTTCTTTGTTCGATCGACCGTTATCGAACGACCCAGTTGATCCGTAAAAGTAAACTGAAACTTTTCAGGCTGATTGAAATACCAATCCTCTATGGAACGCTGTAACGCGGTCAGATTCTTGAAACCTACCTGTGCCATTACCCTGATCAGACCCGGCACCGATTCCGCGAACTCCGCCCATGCGCGCGTCGATACATACGTTATGTAATACATAGACCAAAAATCATCCCATGTACCATTGGCACGCATAATCTCATGGTCGACAATGTCCAGAACCAGAAATGCCTTATTCGGACTGGGGGCAGCAAGGATTTTGCCATTCCCAAGTTTGTAATACGCAATCGCGTATTCATTCAGCCGCTGCATATTTTCCGGTGTCTCATCGATTATCTGCTTTACGACAAACCGGTCCGAATCAGGATCCAATTCATAGACTCGGGTACCGGCCGGCAAATCACTCAGCAGATCGCTGTACGGGATGGTCTGAACAACCTTACCAAGCGTCGTATCAATGCCAAGGTGATCAACGGAATATGACCCGTCTTTCGCCTGGGTGACGACATAGCCAGCGCTGAACAAACTATCTTCCTGCTCCATCATAAGCACAAAAACCTCTGTATTGATCCCCATGTGCTTAAACAATGGCTCGACCATTTTCCACGTTGATCCGTTTAACCCGTTCAAAACTATTCTATGCCCTTTCTTCGTAGCTTCGTTAATTTGGTCTATTTCCTTCTCCGTAATATTCAACACCGAACGATACAGCTTTGCCATGCGCTCATAGCTCAAACGAGAAATAATATTCTCGCTATCGCGCGCCGAACGGGTCACCGTATAGCTCCCCTTGTGATAAATATCTTCTTCGATAATACGCTTGAGTATTCGCCGATATTTCTCGTACACATCAGGCAGAAGCTGCGCGCCGTCAGGTGAAAGGGACTTCCTGCCATAGAGATAATTTGCGCTGTGGCTGGACGTATAGTGCGTGGCGCCGCTCGTGCCTAAAATATAGGTGAGGAAAGAAAACATATAAATAGGAACGCTGTCGGAGAACTGCTCCAGGGTGATAACTTTAATACCTTTCTCAGCGAGAATACGGGCCTCTGTCTCGACGTTCTTTCCCGTGTGAACCCGCACCTCCCCTCCGACAAGCTTTACCACGTTATCCCGCAAGAACGGAATAACACTCTCGAGAGGCATGTCATACACATCTTCAACCACCCGGATTACTTCCGGTTCCATTTCCTGACGTAAACGGGCTGCGAACTTAAGAACCCCTTCTTGCGTTTTCGGCAGTTTCTGGGTCAATTCCGCGTGCACCTCCCTTAAGAATTCCGCCTCAGTCTCAATGAGAAGGGACAGAAACATATCATTATACATTTTCGTGGGATTCTCGCTGTGCAATAAATCGATAAAGGCGCGGATACCTGCGGTTGACGCGTCCGACTTCTTGATGAATTCCGCTAAATGACCTTTCAAATTATACTTATCCGCTTCTTCACGCGTAATAGTGTGGGATTCGCGGTCAGGGTTATTTTCGGTGAAAAAAGGTTTGATATCTGAATTCTTCCGCTTAAATTCCTCCCATTTGATCCGGTACGTGTCAAGAAGTGTGCTCCGCAAAGCAGCCTGCATCTTTTGCACGGTGCGCCACTCTCCCTTCTTCTGAGCCTGGAACAGAGACCCAAGCTCATCTTGAGAAAGCGCTGACGACCCTGATCCGGTCCCTGTGTTCTTGGTCGTCATCTCATTAACCGCGCTGCGCCGTTCTCTCCACCTGAGGGAGGGTACAGATGGCGCGGGCGCAACTGACAAAATACCCGACGAAGTTCCCTCAAGCAATACGGCATTCACGGTCATGGGAGGCGCGGGATTCTCTACCTTAAACAAACCGAACTGGTCGTTATTCCCGCTCATCCCTGACGTAAAATCAAATCCCCCGCTCAAACACCTTCTTAACGTCTGACCCGTGGGAGTATCAATCCTGTCATTGACCACGTATACTCCCGAGCTGAAAGACGCTTCATACTCCTTGAAATACGGGTCCTTTGACCAGGCTTTACTCGACTTCAACCCGGCCAGATCCCGGCTATTGATAAGAGCAGCGTATCCTGTCTGGGTGCCGTGAAACTTATTCTTAAACCACCTCGCAAGCACCAACGAATAGAATACTTGACGAACCGCAGCATAGTACTCAGAACTATTGACCACCCTGGTAAGTTGTGGAAGAATTGTTTCCCGAACCAAATCGGCCGAGTACGCATTCAGACTCTCATAACGCTCGTCCTCGAAGGGATACACTGCGCCCGCGACATGATCCTGCTCAAGCATGACTTTGAGCCCCGCTTTGTAAACATACGCGCTGTCTCCTGCCTCCCTGATTATAATCTCGCCCGGGACGATCCATGGACGGGTCACCGTATTAATTTCGACGTTGTCAGACCCAAAGAGCTCGGATGCTTTTTTGTACATTTTGTCCCAATATACCCTTCCCTCGGGGCATTGCGGAGACATAAAATGAGCCATGTCCTTCTTAAGCTGCAGGTCAGCCTCCAGCAATATTCTGCCCACATCCGTCTCCTCCAAATCAGGATCGATGATGCGGTCCCGGTCGCCCGGCTGCAAATTCACCCAGAAACATTCATCAGGCAAAACTACACCCACGAGAAAATAGTTCATAAGCATGGCGGTTAGATGCTCAACTTCCGTCGCCCCCATACCTCCAAGATCCCCCTTATCGACAAGCACCCGCACAAGGTCAGACGAACCGTCATACAGAAAATAGCGTAACTGAGGAGGCCTGAACGTATCCCTCAGGGCGTTGCGCGCGGAAATTCCCGAAACATAATCCCCGATATTCAGCTGCGCTACCTGCGCTAAACCTGCTTGCTGGAATAATAAACCGAAGCTTAAAACGATAGAAAAGATTCGTCTCGCTGATCCCCTCATCTTAATCTCCTTTGTGATGAATCATAGCGCGGTCGTACAAAAAATAAAGCCGGATTGACCCTTTTGTCAATCCGGCTTCGATCGTATGATCCCAGACCCTCCAGTCCAGAATCCCTAAAATTTATGGTATATTTATACTATATAGCACTATATAGCATTCCTTCTGTCAAGTTTTTTATAAATAGATAAATAGGGACAGTCCCTCATATCTAATAAATAATAAACGGGGACTGTCCCTATTTTTTTGCCTACAACCTGCTGCCTGCAACCCGTCGGTTTTACGGATGGGAATTAATACATCCCCCCGCCCATACCTCCCATACCTCCTCCCGGCATCGCAGGCATCTTCTCTTCCTTCTCCGGCTTATCCACGATCAAACACTCGGTGGTCAGAAGCAGGCTCGCGATGGAACATGCATTCTGCAGCGCCGAACGGGTCACCTTCGTAGGATCAATAACGCCGGCTTCGATCATATCGACATACTTATCCTGATTGGCATCGTAACCGACATTTATCTTCTCCGACTTGATCTTCTGCACCACGACCGACCCTTCCATGCCCGCGTTATGCGCGATCATGCGGATCGGCTCTTCGATGGCGCGGCGCACAATATCCACGCCGACCTTCTCATCACCGAGGAGGCTCATCTTCTCGAGCGCGGGAATCGCGCGCAAGAGCGCTACTCCGCCGCCGGGAACAATACCTTCCTGGGACGCAGCGCGGGTTGCGTGCAGCGCATCCTCGACGCGCGCCTTTTTTTCCTTCATTTCGGTTTCGGTCGCAGCGCCCACGTTGATAACCGCCACGCCGCCGGCAAGCTTTGCCAGACGCTCCTGCAGCTTCTCGCGGTCATAATCGGAATCGGTATCTGCGATCTGTTTCTTGATCTGGTTGATGCGGGCGGTAATCGCCTGGCTTTTGCCCGCTCCTTCCACGATCGTGGTATTCTCTTTATCGACCTTGACCCTCTTGGCGCGGCCGAGATCCTCAATATCCAGGTTCTCAAGTTTCAGACCCAGATCCTCGGTGATCGCCTTGCCGCCGGTCAATACCGCGATATCCTCGAGCATCGCTTTACGCCTGTCCCCGTAGCCCGGAGCTTTGACCGCGCAGGCAACAAAGGTGCCGCGAATCTTGTTCACGACCAGCGTCGCCAGCGCCTCTCCCTCGACTTCTTCCGCCACAATCAAAAGCGGCTTTGACGTGCGCGCGATTTTCTCCAAGAGCGGCAGGATATCCTTGATCGACGAGATTTTTTTCTCGTAAATCAGGATGTACGGATCCTCGAGCACCGCTTCCATCCTGTCAGCGTCGGTGACGAAATACGGAGAGAGATATCCCTGGTCAAACTGCATGCCTTCGACCACCTCCAGGGTGGTTGCCGTCGACTTCGCCTCTTCCACGGTGATAACGCCGTCTTTACCGACCTTCTCCATAGCCTCGGCAATGAGGTCGCCGATGGTCGTGTCGGAATTCGCGGCAATCGCAGCAACCTGCGCGATCTCCTTCTTATCCTTGATCGGCTTCGAGAGCTTATTCAGCTCCTCAACGACCTTGCCAACGGCCTTTTCGATGCCGCGCTTCAACCCCATGGGGTTTGCGCCGGCAGTCACGTTTTTCAGGCCCTCGCGGTACACCGCTTCAGCCAGGAGCGTAGCAGTGGTCGTGCCGTCTCCGGCGATATCAGAAGTCTTTTCCGCGACTTCCTTGACCATCTGCGCGCCCATGTTCTCGAAAGGATCTTCCAGATCGATTTCCTTTGCCACGGTGACGCCGTCCTTGGTAATGGTCGGCGAACCGAATTTCTTGTCGATGACGACGTTGCGTCCTTTGGGACCGAGCGTCACCTTGACTGCGGCCGCGAGTTTCTCAACGCCTGCGAGAATCTTGCGCCGCGCTTCATCGCTGTACGACAGTTGCTTTGCCATGTGTCATGCCCCCTTGTGTTAAAACCAGCAGGTTATTTGACGATCGCGAGGATATCCTCCTCGCGCATAATGAGAAGCTCATCGCCTTCCTTGGTGGTAATTTCGTTACCGGAATATTTCCCGTACAACACCCTGTCGCCGACTTTCACTTCAGGCGCCTGCACTTGGCCTGTCTCCAGGACCTTTCCCTTACCGACGGCAATGACCTCTCCCTCCTGCGGCTTTTCCTTTGCCGTATCCGGCAGGAGTATCCCGCCTTTGGTTTTCTTTTCAGCTTCCAGAGGCTTGATCACGACGCGGTCACCCAATGGTTTGATATTCATGTACTCCACCTCCTTTTTCTAGCACTCGGGTTAAGAGAGTGCTAACAAACGATGAAAAAATTTCCGCCGTCCGCGCGGCGGTTCTCACCCCACAATACTCCCCTCAGATTTGATGATTATAAGAAACCGGCCTGATTTTGTCAAGAAAAATCTAAGACGAACTCTTTATCGCTCTCTTTCCTGACATCGCGGATCGTGATATAGGCGTTGCGCGGCAGGGTCTCGCCCGTAACCGGAGCAAAGGAAATCTTGCAGGAAACGACGCGCGCCTTATCGATGGAAAAAGACTTGATGTCCCTTCCTGAAACCGCAACCGTGCGGTTATCTCCCTCAACATGCACGGTCACCGCTTCATCCGCTCCCATGGTCCTGCGTTCCGCATCGGTGAAACTCATGCAGAACTGAAGCGGACGCGACACCGCAGACTTAAAGACAAGGGTGTTGGCAGTCATGTCCACGGGCTCGCGGAAATGCACGATCGCCGCCGCCTGGCGCTGTTTTCCCGCGATCGCCAGCGAAATCACATCGTTCTCGAACAGGCACTCCTCCTCGTCGACGTCTCCCACAAAAATAACGCTATCGACGAACTTGCCTCCTTTCTCAGCCGCGTCTGCATCCGGTTCCCAATCCACGGATTTTAATGCGGCATCCGCGCTGCGCTCTGCAAGCACGGGTTTCGAGAGTGAGCGCGGGTTACGCTTTATGTCCATGACACGCGAGGGCTTCAACGCCCATATCGCGGTCATCAGCACAAGAAACAACGCTAAGCCCAGCAGCCAACCCCAGGGAAATTTTTTGTTATCCAATATCAACATGGCTCTTTTTACGCGGCTACCGACGCATTCGTGATAAAACGATTCAGGATATCCTTTGCTTCTGGGCTCAAATCAGTGAACTCGATGCCCGTATCGAATATCTCAGGCTGCTCCGTGCCTCCCATTCGTGTCGGAGCGCACCAGATAACGCGCGCCCTGATCGCCAGGGCCTGCTCGACTCCGGGAAGTATAAGTTTCATTTTGAGCACGTCTCCGGGAATCAGCCGGTCAAACGACATGAACGACATCCCGCCGAGACTGACGTTACGGGTATCCGTGTTCAAGGGAACGGTCTGGCGGTTCTTGACGACCATATATTCAACTTCGACGGCGCACGATAAGCGCGCGAATCTTCTGCGATCTTCGGTCATGAGCCACCTCCCGCAAGGAACATGAGACCTTTTAATGTCAAATCCGGATCGACCACCTTCAGCGACCGGCACAGGGGCGCGACCAGGCGTGCCGTGCCTCCGGTTGCGACAGCCTGCGCCGGACCGAGACTGCGCCTGAGCGACCGGATGAATCCGTCGGTGAGACACGCGGCGCCGTACACGACGCCGGACAGCATGCTCGCGCGGGTATCCCTGCCGATGAACTCCTGCGGCCGGCCCGCGCGCACCCGCGGAAGCAGAGCCGTGCGCTCATGCAGAGCGTCAAGAGATGTCTGAAGACCCGGACAGATCATTCCTCCCCGGTACTCTTCCGATCCTGATATCACGTCGAACGTGATGGCGGTGCCGAAATCGACGATAACCAGGGGAGCCGCGTACAATCGTATACCTGCATACGCGTTGACCAGGCGATCCTGGCCGACTTCGCGGGGATACCGGTACCTGTTTCTGACCGGGATCTTGACATCCTCCTGCACGAGCACAGGTTTGACCTTGAGCAGGCGTAACGCCTGCGTTAAACGCGGCGTAGCGCGGGGAACCACACTGCAGATGATCGCCTGCCTGATTCCGTAACGACTGCACAGAGGTTTCAACGTCTCTCGGCATGAGGAAATCGCGCTGGTCGTAATGTCCAGTCGCCTGACCAGGCGTTTTCCATCAAAAACCCCCATGGTCGTATTCGTATTTCCTATATCCACAGCCAGCAGCATCACCACTCCACGCCTTACGCTTTACGTCCGACGTCCAAGCGAGTCCGCCATTGATTCAATAGCGGACGAGCGGACGTCCCAGGTCCCACGGAACTCGCACTTTCACTACTTCCCCCGTCCCATCCCCTCACGAATCTCACGCAATTTATCCCGAATAACGGCTGCCTTCTCGAACTGCAGATTGCGCGCTGCCAGCTCCATCTCACGCTCAAGATCAGACACATACGCCGATAATTCATACGCTTCCCGGGACTGACCCGTCAGCTGCTCGACGTACTGCTCGGTCTCTTCAAGGTCTTCGATACCTTCCTGAATCGCCTTTTCGACAGACCGCGGAGTGATTCCGTGTTCGGCATTATACGCAAGCTGAATCTTCCTGCGGCGGTTACTCTCATCGATGGCGCGCCGCATGGATCCGGTCACGGTGTCGGCGTACATAATCACCCTGCCGTTCAGATTGCGCGCAGCGCGGCCTGAAACCTGGATCAGGCTGGTTGCCGAACGCAGGAAACCTTCTTTATCAGCGTCGAGTATCGCGACAACCGCGACTTCGGGAAGATCCAGCCCTTCCCTGAGCAGGTTGATGCCGACCAGACAATCAAACGTGCGCAACCGGAGCTGGCGCAGAAGTTTGGTGCGATCGATCGTCTCAACCTCAGAGTGTATATATTCTACCCGTATGCCCTCGTTTTGTAAATACCCGCTCAGATCTTCTGCCATGCGCTTGGTAAGCGTGGTCACCAGCACGCGCTCCTTACGGCTGGCAGCCGTCCTGATTTCCGCAATCAGGTCGTTGACCTGCCCCTCAGTCGGCCGCAGCTCTATCTTGGGGTCAACGAGCCCGGTAGGCCGGATGATCTGTTCGATGATCTGGCCGCCGCTACGCTTAATCTCGTAGTCTGACGGCGTTGCGGACACGTACACGGTCTGACCAGTCAGGGCGTCAAACTCCTCGTATTTCAAAGGCCTGTTGTCCAGGCATGACGGCAAGCGGAATCCGTATTCAACCAGTACCTGCTTACGCGCGCGGTCGCCTTCGTACATCCCGCGCAGCTGCGGCAGGGTCACGTGCGATTCGTCAATGATCGTCAAAAACCCCTGCGGGAAATAATCGAGCAGGCAGTAAGGCCGCGACCCTTCGGGCCGGGCCGAGAGATGGCGCGAATAATTCTCGATACCGTGGCAATAGCCGACCTCATGCAGCATCTCAACGTCATATTTCGTGCGCTGCTCGAGGCGCTGCGCTTCGAGGAGCTTATTCTCTCGCCGGAGCTGATCGAGGCGGACGCTGAGTTCTTCGAGAATAGCGCGTAATGAGACGTCGATTGTGTCCTGCGACACGATATAGTGCTTGGCAGGATACACTGCCACGCGCTCAAGTTCGACGCGCGCCTCGCCAGACATCGGATCGATTTCGCTGATACGCTCGACCGTGTCCCCAAAAAATTCTACGCGGTACGCCCTCTCCATATAGGCAGGAAAGACCTCGAGCGAATCTCCCCTGACGCGCACGCGGCCGCGGGTGAATTCATAGTCATTGCGCTCATACTGCACCGCGATCAGCCGCGCGATCACGTCTTCCCGCGACAGGCTTTTGCCCCGCTCGATAAACACAAGCATCCCGTGGTACTCTTCGGGGCTACCGAGATTATAGATGCAGGAAACGGACGCCACCACCAGCAC
>CAZDUF010000045.1:0-10091 GCA_964508555.1 uncultured Planctomycetales bacterium | reverse complement strand
ATGGCTCACCTATTTTAATTTTAACCGGACCACGCCGCTCATCGTGGACGAGTGGAACTACGACCGCAACGCCAACGTTCTCCCCGAACGCAAAGAGAATTCGTTTATCGGCGCGAGCTACATCCCGAGCAGGATCATGCATATGTATGCTGCGGGAATCGACCGCCAGCTGTTTTTCTGTCTGGAGGACTTCCAGAATAACAAGGAAGGCGTGGTGCGCAATGTCGGCGTCTTTTACGCTGACCCGGACAGCCGGACCTATGCCGGCGGCTCCAAGGCGTCGTATAACGTCATGCGTATGGTCGGTTCTCTCGGGAAAGAAATGTACGCGGCGAAGAACAACGTGTACGCGGACGATTTCACTGGAGTTATTCCCACGCGCACCGGCGAGCGCATCATTGTGCTCCTCTACAATTATATCGATCCAGATATCGCGCTTAACTATGTGTCCAGGCACATCGCAACCGTCAGCGGCGCGGAGCGCAAGCTGCTGGTGCGCGCTATCGAATCCGGGCAACTGGAAAAAGTGCTCCTTGGCCAGCAGGATATTTCCTCCATCCGCGCGACGAAGAAGATGAAGACGGTGATCAAGAAGGCTCAGGAGCTCCACGAGAAAGCGAAGCGGATGCAGTATGCGCCCCAAACCGTACGCCTGACCGTCAGGAATCTGCGCGGGACCTACGATTATCAGCGGTTCGTTGTCGATTCGGCGTGCAGCTTTAATTGTCCGTACGCGCCTGTTGAGGAAAAAAACATTACCGCAGCTCAGGATTACGAAGAGACCGTGACGCTTAATCCCTATTCGGTGCATTTGATCATGTTGACGCCGCTTGTTCCCGTGCCGGTAAGGCCCGCCGAGAGCGTAACCGTTCAGCCGGCAGAGGTCATCAAACCGGTTGAGATTCCCGCTGCCGGAGAGGCGCCGGCGGTCCCCGCATCTGATGCTGGCGAACCGCCGCAGCCGCAGGAAGATCCTGGCCGTGACGACGCGCAGGTTATCCATGAAAATGGCCAGGCGCGCATTGCCGTGTCTGATGAACAGCTGCCGAAGGAAGCAGAGCCGCCGGCGCAGCAGGAAGGCCAGGGTATCGAGGCAGCGGTGCCCGCAGGAAACGAGAATGATATCAGACAATCACCATAAGCGGCCTGATAGAGTTTCTCAGGAAAGTATTTCCAGCGACGCTGTCCCTGTCCCCGGGGGCAGGCATATTTATACGGTATCGGAAATAACCCGGGACATGAAGCACCTGTTGAAGAATACCTTCGGTGATGTCTGGGTTGAGGGAGAGGTGACGGGATTCATTGCCGCGTCGTCCGGGCACTTTTATTTCTCGCTCAAAGACGAACACGCTATTCTGTCCGCAGCGATGTTCAGTCGCGTCAACAAGGCGGTTCCGTTTAAGCTCGAGAACGGTATGAAGGTGCTGTGTCTGGGCAGCGTCGATGTCTACAGCCCCCGCGGTCAGTATCAATTGATTGTGGAGCGTGTCGAACCCCAGGGTATCGGCGCCCGGCAGCTTGCCTTCGAGCAGCTCAAGAAAAAACTTCTCGCGGAAGGCTTGTTCGATGCTTCGCGCAAAAAACCTCTGCCGTATTTTCCGCGCCGCGTCGGCATCGTGACCTCGGCGCAGGGGGCTGCGGTGCGCGATATTCTGCAGATTCTTATGAAAGGGGCGCCGTGCGTGGATGTCGTTATCCGCGCGGTGCGCGTACAGGGCGAGTCCGCCGCACGGGAAATCGCCGAAGGCGTGGAGGATTTTAACCAGTACGGGGCGGTCGATGTGGTCATCGTGTCCCGGGGCGGAGGAAGCACGGAAGACCTTTGGGCATTTAACGAAGAGATCGTCGCCCGGGCGGTGGCTGCTTCGCGGTTGCCGACCGTGTCTGCCGTCGGACACCAGATCAATACGACGCTGTCTGATGTGTGCGCGGATGTGTTCGTGGAGACGCCGTCCGCGGCGGCGAAACTGATCGTAGACAGAAAGCATCACCTGCTTGCCGAGCTGACCCTGCTCCAGCAGGATCTCGATCACGCTGTCCGCCAGAAGCTATCGGGTCTTCTGTCCCAGGTGATGTCATTGCGGCACATGCTGAAGAGTCCGCTTGACCGGCTACAGGAGAAGGCGCAGCATCTCGACGAGATGCGCGTCGTCCTGTCGAATGCGGTCACCCAGTCCTTCGGAGCGCTTGCGGAGAGGATTCGTTCGCTGCACGGACGGCTCGAGGCATTGAGTCCGTTGGCCGTGTTGTCGCGCGGGTATAGCCTGAGTGTGACGTATCCCGGTGAGCAGGTCATCAGGGATGTCCGGGCGCTGAGGAAAGGAGACCGAATCAAGACGGTCGTTGAGAAAGGTTTTTGTGTCAGTGTTGTCGAGGATGTCAGCCAGTAAGTGGCGTGTGCCCAATCAGGAGCGTGGGGGATGAAAGAAAAAGACCAGTCGTTCGAAGAAGAGATGAAAAAGCTGCAGAAAATCGTCGAGGAGTTGTCAAGCGGCAAGCTGACGCTGGGTGAATCCCTCAAGAAATACGAGGAGGGGGTGCGGATCGCGCAGGCATGTTCCGCCCAGCTCAATGACGCGCAGCGCAAGGTCGAACTGCTCATGAAAAAGGAGGGGCAGTTTACCCTCGAAAAGTTCGACGATGAGAGCGGAGACGGGGCCTGATGCTGCTGGAGAAGATTCGTAAACCGCAGGACCTGAAGAAAATCCCAGTTGAGGATCTGCCGCGTCTTGCGGCAGAGATCCGCGAAACTATTCTGACGGCGGTCTCGCGTTCCGGCGGGCACCTGGCATCGAGCCTCGGCGCGGTAGAGTTGATCATCGCGCTGCACTATTGTCTCGACGTCTGCGTCGACAAAGTCATCTTCGACGTCGGGCATCAGGCATACGCCCACAAGATATTGACCGGCAGGAGCAAGGATTTCTGTTCGCTGCGCCAGTATAAGGGCATTTCCGGTTTTCCCTGCCGGCAGGAGTCACACTACGACTGTTTTTCGACGGGGCACAGTTCGAACGCCGTCTCATTGGCGCTCGGGGTTGCCTGTGCGCGCGACTTTACAGGGCAGAATTACAAGGTTGTCTGCGTGATCGGCGACGGGTCTCTGAGCGGCGGCCTGTGTTTCGAAGGCCTCAATAACGCGGGCCATATGCCGGGGCATCCGAAGAAAGACCTCCTCGTGGTGCTCAACACCAACGAGATGAGTATCGCGCCAAACGCCGGCGCTTTGAGCACGTATCTTAATAAGCTGATATCCCTGCCCATCTACAACCACTTTAAGGATTCACTTGAATCCTTCGCCCGCACCCGCATCCGCAAAGGCAACCGTCTGGTCAAACTGGCGGCGAAATTCGAGGAGTCTCTCAAAGGACTGTTCGTGCCGGGCATTTTCTTCGAGGAACTTGGATTCAGATATTTTGGTCCGTTCGACGGACACGATATGTCCCTTTTGATACGGACGATGCGCAATATCCTGCCGCTCAAAGGGCCTTTGTTGATGCACGTGGTGACGAAGAAGGGCAAAGGGTATCTCCCCGCGGAAAAGGATCCGGTCACCTACCACGGCATCGGTGCGTTCGATATCGCGACGGGAGAGCCCGTCAAAAAGGACGCCGCAGCAGCGCAAACGTACACGCAGGTGTTTGCCGAAAAACTGGTCTCCTGCGCCCGGGAAAACGAAAAGATTGTCGCCATTACCGCCGCGATGCCGGAGGGCACCGGACTCGATGCATTTCGGGATGCGTTTCCCAAGCGATATTATGACGTCGGTATCGCCGAAGGCCATGCCGCGTGTTTCGCCGCAGGGCTTGCGTGCCAGGGGGCGCGGCCGGTGGTGGCGGTCTATTCCACGTTTCTGCAGCGCGCCTACGATCAAATCATCGAAGACGTCGCTCTTCAGGAGGCGCCGGTGATTTTCTGCGTCGACCGCGCCGGCATCGTCGGAGAAGACGGCAAGACCCACCAGGGAATCTTCGATATCGCGTACCTGCGTACGGTGCCGTCGATGACCATCATGGCCCCGAAAGACGGCAGGGAGTTGCACAGTATGATCGACTATGCTTTGACGCTTTCGACCCCTTCTGCCATACGGTATCCCCGGGCGAAAGTACCGGTTCGGGAATGGGGGCAGTCTTCTCTGGAATACGGCCGGCCCGAGGTTCTGTGTGAAGGAACGGAGTATACACTGATTGCGCTCGGAAGCATGGTGACAACCGCTCTGGATGCCGTGCACATGCTGGAGAAAGAAGGTCTCTCGGGGACGCTGGTGAACGCCCGTTTTGTGAACCCGCTTGACGAAAAATATCTGCGACAGGTCGTTAAAGATTCCCCCCACGTCATAACCGTCGAGGAGGGTATTGTCAACGGGGGGTTCGGGTGCGCGGTTCGGGATGCGCTCCGGCGGCAGGTCGTGTCTCTGGGATTGCCGGCTGCGTTTATCCCGCACGGAACACGAGACGAACTCCTGGATATGTACGGATTGTCTCCCCGCAGGATTGTCGAGTCGGTCAAAGATTGTGTCGGACGCCAGCGGCAGAAGATGAGGATGTAACCAGATGTCAAAAGTCACGATCCGGTCATCGGCGTGTAAGGGGTGTCTTCTCTGCGTCGCGGTATGCAGGCCGGGAATTCTGGCGCAATCCACGAAACTCAATGCCAGCGGTGTCGCGGCAGTCAAGGTGCGCGCCGGTGCCGTGTGCGCGGGATGCGGGCAGTGCGTTCTCATTTGTCCGGAAAATTGTATTCTGCTGGAGAAAAAGAAGTGACATATCCCGCGTTGATGAGTGGCAATGAGGCTCTGGCTGAAGGCGCCCTGCGGGCAGGATGCCGGTTTTACGCCGGATATCCGATTACCCCGCAGAATGAATTGATCGGCTACATGGCCGCGCACATGCGCGAGCGCGGCGGTGTTTTTATTCAGGCGGAATCAGAGATTGCGGCCGTTAACATGGTCTTCGGCGCGGCTGCTGCCGGCGCGCGTGCAATGACGTCGTCATCGAGTCCCGGTATCAGTCTGAAGCAGGAGGGTATTTCGTATCTTGCCGGCGCGGAATTGCCTGCAGTGATCGTGAATATCATGCGCGGAGGGCCGGGATTGGGGAATATCGCGCCTGCCCAGTCGGATTATTTTCAATCGACGCGCGGCGGCGGGCACGGAGACTATCGTACCCCGGTACTGGCTCCCGCGTCGGTGCAGGAGGCATATGCTCTCATGCCGGCGGCGTTTGGCCTCGCCGACAGGTATCGGACGTCGGTGCTCGTTGTCGGCGACGGCATACTCGGCCAGATGATGGAGCCGGTGCGGTTAGGTCCGACGAGAACCACTGCGCACGCGGCTGCGCCGCATACGCAGTGGTCGCTCAGCGGCTGCGCGGGACGAGAACCCCGTGTCGTAAAATCCTTCTTTATCAAGGACGGCGATCTTGAAAGACATAACAAGAGACTCCAGGCAAAATATGCGCGTATCGCGAGCCGCGAGCAGCGATGGGAAGAATATATGATTGACGGCGCCCGCGTGGTTGTCGTGGCATACGGAACCGTGGCGCGGATGGCGAAAGGCGTCGTGCGAAACTTGAGGAAACAAAAGGTTCGGGTAGGATTGCTGCGGCCGGTACTGCTCTGGCCGTTTCCCGTAGAATTCTTCGCGCGCGCGGCGCGGCGTTCCTATCGGTACCTCGTCGCAGAAATGTCCGCGGGACAGATGGTGGAAGACGTGCGGCTTTCTGTGCGCGACCCCGGGCGGGTCGATTTTATCGGTGCGACGGGCGGCGGGATTTTAAGCGAACAGGCGCTCGGCGCCCGTATCAGGGAGCTTCTCACGTGATGCATCAGACAGCGGCGCTCAGAGATGTGCGGACGCATTATTGCCCCGGCTGCGGCCATGGCCTGGTGCATCGTATTGTCGCCGAAGCCGTTGACGCGCTCAACATCCGCGAACGCGTCATCGCCGTCGCGCCCGTCGGGTGCGCGGTCATCGCGTATGATTACTGGCGTTTCGATTGCTGCGAAGCGGCCCACGGCAGAGCCCTTGCCGTTGCCACCGGGATCAAGCGTGTGCGGCCGCAGGCGGTCGTGTTTACCTATCAGGGAGACGGAGATTTGGCCGCTATCGGCACTGCGGAAACCATCCATGCCGCAAACCGCGGAGAGCCGCTTACCGTTTTCTTTGTCAACAATGCGGTGTATGGTATGACCGGCGGCCAGATGGCGCCGACGACGTTGTCTGCCCAGAAGACGGCAACGTCACCCACCGGCAGGACGGTCTCTGTCGACGGATATCCCCTCAAGATTTCAGAGATGCTCGCGTGTCTGCCCGGGGTTGTTTCCGTCGAGCGAGTGTCATTGCACACGCCGCAGGAGATCAGGAACGCCTCGCGCGCCGTGCGCGCGGCGCTCGAATGCCAGCTTCAGGAAAAAGGCTTTTCGCTGGTGGAAATCCTGTCACCGTGCCCCACGTATTGGGGGCGTACGCCGGTTGAGTCGATGCGCTGGATTGCCGAGTCGATGATCAAGGAATTCCCGCTGGGAAAGATTAAATGAGCGAGAAAATTATCATTGCAGGCGCCGGTGGGCAGGGGGTCATGCTGCTTGGCAAGATTATGGCCGAAGCAGCGGTGTATACAGGTTTTGAAACGACATGGTTGCCGGCGTACGGCGCTGAAGTCCGCGGCGGCGCGGCGTACTGCATGGTCATTATCGATGAGGAACCAATCGGCAATCCATATATCGAACAGGCAGATGCCGGTATTGCGCTCAATGAAGCGGGTTTTCAACGCTTTCGGCAGCGCGTGCGCACGGGAGGTTTGTGGATTCTCAATGCATCCCTCGCCGCGGCAGGTTCCCGTCATGCACGAAACACGCTCGCGCTCCCCTTTACCGATGAGGCTGTCCGCCTCGGGAACGTGCGCGTCGCAAACATTATTGCGCTCGGAGCATATATCGCCCGGCGCTCTCTTTTGTCTCCGGCGGCGGTTGAGAACGTCATCAAAAAACACGGAGTATCGGTACCCGGGCCGCTGGTGGAAATGAATCTAGCGGCATTTGCAACAGGTATGCGGCTTGCGCAAAGCCCTTAGCGTCCACACATAAATTTTCCCTATGGTCAGAGTCCGTTTTGCACCCAGTCCTACCGGCAATCTGCACATCGGCGGCGCGCGCACCGCGGTGTTTAACTGGCTGTACGCGCGTTCGCAGGGCGGCGTTTTTGTTTTGCGCATCGAGGATACGGATCGCGAACGGTCAAAGAAAGAATATCTCGATGAGATCACGAACAGTCTTTCGTGGCTTGGATTTCACTGGGATGAGCTCTATCATCAGAGCGAGCGCATGGATGTGTATCGTTCCTATGCCGATAAACTTCTTTCCAGCGGCGCGGCATATGTCGAGAAGACCGAGGGCAGAGGAGAAGCGGTTATCTATAAAGTACATCCCCGCACCGTCGTCCTCAAGGATTGTATCCGTGGGGACATCGTGTTCGATACCTCCGTCATCAAGGATCAGGTGCTTATCAAGTCGGATGGGACTCCGACGTACAATTTTGCCTGCGTCGTCGATGACGCGCTGATGCGTATCAGCCACGTCATCAGAGGAGACGACCATATATCCAATACGCCAAAACAGCTTCTGCTCTATGAAGCGCTGGGTTTTGACCCGCCGCAGTTCGCCCACTTGCCCCTCATCATGGGCATGGGGGGGGGAAGGCTTTCCAAGAGGACGGGCGCCACGGCTATCAGCGACTATCGGCACATGGGGTATCTGGCTCCGGCCTTGGTTAATTATCTGTTGCTGTTGAGCTGGTCTCCGGGAGATAACAGGGAGATCGTCGATATCGAGGAGGCGAAGAAGCTTTTTGATCTTGCGAAGGTGAACAAGACCGCGGCGACATTCAATCTCGAAAAACTCACCTGGATCAACAGTCAGTATATCAAGGCGGCAGATACAGCTGAGCTTGTCGATAGTGTCATCCCGCGGCTTCAGCAGGCCGGTTTGATCCCCGCCGAGGGATACGACCGGGCCTATATCAGCGCGATCGTCGAGCTCTTTAAGGGACGGCTCCCGACACTCGCTGATTTTCCCGACTGGGCGGATTTTTTCTTCGCGCGCGATATTGTCATTGACCCCGCGGCGCAGGCCAAACACCTGAGCGTCGACCGTTCCCGGGAATTCGCGTTGTTCATAGAGCGCCTCACCGGGCTTGATACATTCGACGTTGCAGCCATCGAGGCGTGTTTCCGGGCATGCGTATCCGAACTCGGTCTGGACGCGCGGGCTTTGATACATCCGCTGCGGGTCGCCCTGACCGGCAAAACCATCGGGCCCGGGCTTTTCGAGGTTATTTATTATCTCGGTCTTGAGCGAACCGCATCCCGATTAAAGAGATGGATCTCGTGAGAAAGCCTTTTCCCGCCGTTCTCGACCCATCCTTGCGCGAAGACGGTTTGTGTGCTACATTCTATATACTGGATAACATATGTTTGTTGTGAAGCGGTTTTATAAAGATTACAGTCATTGTGCATAGGAAATGCGGGAGGGTGCCATGAATAAGACCTTGATAGTTGCAGGTATCGTGCTGATTGCCGCGGCAGGAGAATGCAGGGCAGAAGACGTCGAGCTTGACCAGCTTACCACCAATCAGGAGATCCGCGAGGCGGTGACCAGCGGCGAGAAAAAGGTGCAGCCTTCCGAACGGTTCAAGGCGAAGCTGGCCGAGAGGAAAATGAGCGTTCCTCAGATTCAGTCCCGTCAGCACGAGATGAAGGTGACGACTGATATGTCGACGCCGAAATTCACCAGCAGGCAGCGGGAGATGAAGATAACGGACCACGGAGCCCAGCAGATCCGCGCGCCGCGGTTTAAGTCAGCCGATATCGTCAGCGTTCACTCTGGCGTCGGACAGCGGTCGCTCGCCAACACCGGCCAGGTGAATAACATGCAGCTCAACTATATGGGAAAAATTATGGAGGGGCGCGTCGATTATTTGGTGAATACGGCAGATCGCTAATTCAGACGGAAGGTCGCGTAACGTACCAAGCGGGCACGCAGATGAGGCGTGCCCTTTTTGGGTATTTGTGCTTGAACAGATTTTAGTTGTGGTATACAATAAGGCACTTATTGCCCTCTAGTGCAATGGTAGCACGACTGGCTCTGGACCAGTTAATCATGGTTCGAATCCATGGGGGGCAGCATTTATTGCCGAAAGCAAAAGTGCAGAGAATCGAAAATCGAGATCGGGAATTTGATACGAACCGATTCTCGCTTGCCGAATCTCGTGTCTCTCACGACTGGTTTTATGTCTCACCGTGGATATCCTCATAGAATTCCGTAAGGAACCCCGTCTCTTTACCGATCCCGAAGCGGTTGTCGTCTGCCGTAAACCCGATGAACTCGAGGAGGCTTTTGCCCGTCTTGAATGGTACCGGCGGCGGGGATTCTTTCTCGCTGGTTTTGTGTCGTACGAGGCGGGATACTCGTTCGAGCGATGCTTCGCGGCACACATCGCTGATTTCCCTCTCCTCTTCTTCGGCTGTTACCGCGGTTGCCGCGCGCAAAGGCCGGCTTCGCGTGCCGAGGCGTTTTGCGTGCGGTCTGCGGAGCCGAATGTGTCGCGCGAGGAGTACGATAACCGCATCCGAAGTATCCGCGCGTACATCGAGCAGGGGGATGTGTATCAGATCACCTATTGCATCAAAAATAAATTTACATTTTCAGGGTCAGGGTACTCCCTGTATCGCACGCTCCTGAAGAATCAGCCGGTTCCGCATCCCGCATACATTCATACTGACGAATTCGATATCCTGTCTCTGTCCCCGGAGCTGTTCTTCAGAAAACAGGGAGATTCTGTCGTGACCAAGCCGATGAAAGGGACATGGCCGCGGGGCCAGCGTTTCCTGGAGGATTGTCTCGCCGGCGCGCGGCTTAAATTCGATCATAAGAACAGGGCTGAAAATATCATGATCGCGGATCTTATGCGCAATGATTTAGGCAGGATCTGCACCCGCGTCAGGGCGCCGCGCCTTTTTGAGGTTGCCCGCTACGCGACGCTCTACCAGATGACTTCGACGGTAACGGCGCGCTGTGATCCCGGCATGAGGCTCGGA
>CAZDUF010000044.1:0-10278 GCA_964508555.1 uncultured Planctomycetales bacterium | reverse complement strand
GCGAGGTCGGCGAGCAGCAGGACGGGCCCCGCATCAGACGCGTGGTGCGGCAGATGTTCGGTTTCCTGAGCATCACGCATCACACCCTAGCTGTAAGTTGCGTCTATCTGGTGTTCTTTATCCTGGCGGGGATATGGTTGAGCGCGCCCGGTTCCCGCCGCAGGATCACGTGGGTGCTCGCTGCGTCCGGCGTCTGCGCATTGCTTATGGCGGCGTCGCTGGCAGAGCGTATTCGCGTGCGTTCGTCTCAGGCGATCGTTATCGCGCGTCAGACCGAGGCGCGTTTTGAGCCGTCCGAGACGGCGACAGCGCATTTCTCTCTCAGCGAGGGCGCGCGCGTCGAAGTCGTGGCGCGGTCGGGAGACTGGGTAAAAGCGGTTCGTTTTGACGGAAAAGCGGGATGGATCCAGGCGGGCGCGGTAGAGAAAATCAAACGCTCAGCAGCGCGCGGGAGTACTCGCTGAGGGCGTTTGCGTAGGCAGAGCGCATCCGCATGCGGCCGCGAAGTTCTTCAGCCGAACGGATGAGCGAGCGGATATCTGTGCGCGCGGCATTGAGAGCGCCCGATTCCGTGACGATACGGCGCATGGCAAAAAGGTCGGCGGGATAGAGGCGGCGTTTCGCGAAGATTTTGCGTATCTCGGCCCGTCCGGCGCCGGACGACATCCGGTAGGCGTGCCAGATCAGGATTGTCTTTTTCGACTCCTGCAGGTCGGTCAGCGGCGACTTGCCGATATCTTCCTCTTCGCTGAACATTCCGATAATATCGTCCTTAATCTGAAACGCCCTTCCCAGATACATACCGTGCGCCGAAAGCGCCTGTAATTGCCGCGTCGGGATCCCTGCCAGCAGGGCGCCTGTTTCCAGAGGCGTCGCAAAGGTATAATGTGCGGTTTTGAGATCGTAGATTAGGTAGATTTCTTCTTTGGTGAGTTTTTCGATGGGTTTTAACCCATACATCAATTCGATGAATTCCCCGCTCCCGGTTAAAAGGGCGGCGGTGATGAGTTTCTTGAAGGCACGTTCCTTGTTCAGGGGATTTTCCCTGACGCTGAGAAATGCGTGGAGCGCGAGCGCGTACATGACGTCGCCGGCTATGATCGCAAGGTCCTGTCCGTTAAACTTGATATCTTTGTAGTTCTTCAAATACGCATCGAAGACGCGGTGCATCGATGGTCTGCCCCGGCGGGTGTCCGATTTATCGATGATGTCGTCGTGGACGAGCATGAAGTCGTGGAGCAGTTCCAGGCTCGCGGCGCTGCGGTAGAGACCTGCCGGCGCTTTGGCTGCGTATCCGAGGTATCCGATAACGAAGAGCAGGGGGCGCGCGCGTTTTCCGGGACGTTGGGCGAACTCGCGGATGGTGCGGTAGAGGAGCGGGCTCGTGCGCGTGAGGCCGTATTGAGCGTCCATGTCGGCGAGGAATGCGCGCAGTTCTGATTCGAGGCGGCGTTGGATTGAGGCGAGCATGCCATTATATTAGCAGTAAACTCCGGCGGGAGCAAGAAAAACGGTGGTTGGGGCCCCAGCCCTAACCACCAGTACTATTCTATTTTTATGTCAGAAGCTGTATGGTACAATACCGCTATGAAAAAGAAAGTTATCATCATCGGCGGCGGGTTTGCGGGATTAAACTGTCTGCGCTGGCTTTCCTGGTATAAGCGCGATATCGAAGTCACGCTTATCGATAAAAGGTGCCACTTTGAGTTTCTGCCTCTTTTGCCGGATGCGGTCGGATTTCGGGTAAATCCCCATGGGCTCGCCTGTCCGCTTCCCGCATTGGCTGCGTCGTGCGGGGCGAAGTTTTTGAATGCCGAGGTCGAGGGGGTTGATTTCACGGCTCGGACGGTGAGCGTGCCGGGAGAGCAGCTCCTCTATGATTTCCTGGTAATCGCGTCGGGAGCTCAGACCAATTATTATGACGCCGAGCGTATCAAGCACCTGGTGTTCCCGGTCAATAGCGTCGACGATGTGCTGAAGATCAGGGTGCGCATGCGGGAAAAGATCGCCCGCTCGTATGTCGTCGCCGGCGGAGGGTATACGGGCATCGAGACGGCGACCAACCTGCGCAGTTTTCTGCTGCGCGCCGGAGAGCGCGACGCGCGCGTGGTGATCGTTGAGAAACAGAACGATATCCTCGGCCCCATGCCGGAATGGATGAAAGAATACGTGCGTGAGCAGCTGGTCAAGACCGGCGTGGGCGTGGTCACCGGCGCTACCGTGGCAGGGGTCACGGAGAAGGACGTGTCGTTGTCGACGGGTGAGGTCTTCGAGGACCCGGTGCTTTTCTGGACGGTGGGCGTCAAAACCGCGCCGTTTATCGGGAAACTGCCCGTGCAGAAGACTCCGCAGGGCCGTATCGTGGTTGACCGGTTCATGCGCGTGAACGAAAGCTGTTTTGCCTGCGGTGATGCCGCCGCGTACGTGCCCGCGCAGAACCCGCTGCGCATGGCGGTGCAGTTTGCCCTTTCGCAGGGAGAGCGTGCTGCGGCGAACATCTATGCCACGATGCGCGGAGAAGGTTTGAAGCCCTACCGCTTTAATGATCTGGGGTATCTGGTGCCGATGGCTCACGGCGCGGCGTGCGGTTATGTGCTGGGAATGAGGGCGCAGGGCGCGTTTCCCTGGTTACTGCATTATCTGTTTTGCATATACCGCTCATGCGGCATAAGTAATAAACTCCGCGTTGCGAAGAATGTCTGGTGGGACGGGTTGTGGGATGCGTAAGGTTACAAGGTCACCGAGGCACCGAGACACAAGGGAGTCGGTACGGGTGACCCGGTGACTGGGTAATCCCGGGAAACTTGCAGCCCCGAGTTTTTTCTTAACTTTCTTGCAAATCCTGTCGACTGCGATAGAATATATATACTACTATGAACAAACGTACGATCATGGGGATTGTTCTGGCAATCCCCCTTCTTTTAGTTGGATTAATGCTGCAGTTTGACGCGCACGCAGCCGGCCGTTTGAAAAAGGCGGTTTTCTTTCTGTCGCCGTCCTGCCATAGCTGCATTGAGGTGAAAGAAAATCTCCTCCCGCAGATCGAAAAGGATTTTGCCGGCCGCATTGCGTTTGAATACCGCGATTTGAGCGTTATGGAGGATTACAGACTCCTGGTTGATCTGCGCGCGAAATTCAGCATGCCGCATACCTTCAAAGTGCCGCTGGTGTTTTTCGAAGGGGCGTTTCTCGAAGGTAAACCTGAGCTTGAAAACGGGCTGCGGCTGATGTTCGAAGCCGCGCTTGCTATGTCGGCAGGGACGGTATCTGAGATTCCTGCCGCTCCATCGAACGCCGATGCGGCAGCTCCCGCCGGACTCGTCGAGCGATTCAAGGCCTTCACGCCGGCAGCGGTTGCCGCCGCAGGACTGATCGACGGCATCAACCCGTGCGCGTTTACCGTGATCGTGTTTTTCGTTTCCTTCCTGGCGCTCCAGGGGTACCGGCGCAGGGAGTTGGTCGCGATCGGGCTCGGTTTCATCGTCGCGGTATGTGCGACCTATCTGGCTATTGGTCTGGGGTTGTTTAATTTTCTCTACCGGTTGAAAGGTTTCTGGTTTGTCGCTCAGAGTGTCAATTTTATTGTGGGGTCTTTGAGCATTGTCCTCGCGGTTATCTGCATCGCGGATATAACGCGCTTCAGGAAGACGGGATCCACGGATGCGCTGTCGTTGCAGCTGCCTGCCGCAATCAAACGCAGGATTCACGATGTGATCGGGTTCTTTTACCGGCGCACGGATGCCGGGCGGCAGGAGCAGGAACGCAAACCGTGCGCGGCGATTCTCTTCGGCAGCGCGCTGGTCACGGGGTTTCTGGTGTCGGTGCTTGAGGCGGTGTGCACCGGGCAGGTCTATCTGCCGACGATCGTTTTTGTGATGAAATCGACGGAATTGAAGGCGCGCGCGCTGCACTATCTGATCATGTACAACGTTATGTTCATCATGCCGCTGTGCGCGGTGTTTGTCCTGGCGCTTGCAGGGACCGGTTCGGGACAGTTTGCCGCGTTTTTCCGCAGGCGTATTATTGCTGTCAAACTATTGCTTGCGCTCGTGTTTTTCTCGATGGGATTGATGCTTTTGATACGCATCGGTTGAGGATTCAAGGAGGGAATGATGAGAAAACAGGTGATTGCGTTTGCAGTGACGGCGCTCTGCATGGGTTCGGGAACCGCGTTCGCTCAGCAGAGAACAGGCGGTACGACGGACGAAAAAAAAGAATGGCCTATTCCCTATGAATACAAGCGGGTCATTTTCGGCGATACGGTGACCGCGCATGAGCAGGAGGCGGGTGAGCCGGTGCGGCCGCCGAATCCGGAGACAGCGGCGATTGCGGCGCTCAAAGAAGAAAAAGCGCGCCAGCAAGAAGCTCGTGCGTCGGAGAGGGCGAATGCTACGTCGACAGAACCTGCGAAGCTGCCTGCCATGCCTGAAGCGACGGTTTGGGATTTCGGAACGGTGAAGCAGGGAGCTGTGCTGCAGTATGAGTTTATACTCTCAAATGCCTCTTCAAAGCGGCCGCTGAAGGTTTTGTCCGTGAATACGTCCTGCGGTTGCACGGTCTCCGATGTCAAGAAGAAGATCCTTGAGCCTGGTGAATCCACCACGATTACGGTTCAGTTCAAAACCAAAGGGTACGCTGGTCCGGTCAAGCAGTATATTTATGTCCACACCGATGATTCGGAAGAAAACCTGCGCAGATTTGTCGTCAAGGCAAACGTGACGACACAGTAAGGAGTACGCGATGTTTATCCTGCAGATGAGAATGTGTTTTTTGCTCGCCGTCTTGTTCGCCGTCGTCTACGCGGCCATTGTTATGGTCGGGACCGCGATGGGAGTGGCAGATTTTTCTTTTTATCTGCTGCTTGCGCTTGGTATGATGCTCGTTCAATATATGATCGGGCCGAAGATTGTGGAATGGAGCATGCATGTCAGGTATGTCAAACGAGAGGAGCAGCCGCGTCTCTACCAGATGGTGGAGTCGCTGGCGCAGCGCGCCCGGATGCCGATGCCGCGCGTGGGAATCTCTCCCATACCGCTGCCGAACGCCTTCGCCTTTGGCCGCAGCATCCGCGACGGAAGGGTGTGCGTTACCGAGGGGATTATGCGCCTTCTTGATGATGACGAACTCAAGGCCGTGCTCGGCCACGAATTGAGCCACATCAGAAACAGGGATGTCCTGACCATGACGCTCTTATCCGTCATCCCCATGATCATGTACCGTATCGCATGGCATTTTATGTTCTACGGAGGCTCGCGGCGCAGGGACGACCGGGGAGGTTCGACCGCGCTCATCGGCCTGGCTGCGTTCGTGTTTTATCTGGTGACGAATCTCCTGGTCATGTATGCCTCGCGCATCCGCGAGTATTTCGCGGATAGAGGATCCGTCGATCTCGGATGTAAACCTGCGCACTTGGCGTCGAGCCTGTATAAGCTGGTGTACGGGTCCGCGCGCACGCCGCGGCAGGCGTTCGGCGAGGTCGAGGGATTGAAGGCTTTCTTTCTCAATGATCCGTCGCGCGCCATGTCGGAACTCAAGGAGCTGGCCCAGGTCGATATGGATAAGAGCGGCAGTATCGATTCCCTTGAGCTTGAGCGGCTGCGCACTGCGACCGTGCGCCTCACGGTTGCCGAAAAGGCCTTTGAGCTGATGAGCACGCATCCGAATATGCTCAAGAGGATTAAGAGGCTCTCCGAGTATAAATAGTCAAAGGTCGCCACCCGGCCCCATATCCCCTGGCGGGAACAAGTAGGATTGGCCGGCTGGGCAGAAGCCCGCACCGGCATATCCTTAAGTGCCGCGTGTGTGCGCTCGGCCAGGCGGCCAGGCGCAAAGGTCGTAGGCCGAAAGGAAAGGGAAGTGTATTTTTCGACCTTCGTCCTGCGACGGTTGACGAGTAGTCTTTTCTACTCTATAATACCTCATCTATGGATATAAACGAACTCAGACAACAGCGAATCGATAAACTTAACTTTTTCCGTTCCAAAGGGATACGTGTATACGACAGCTTCCGGGGTACACGGTCTCTGATCGGCCGGGAACTTGAGCAGTTCCAGGAAGGGAAAAAGGTAGTCTTCAACGGCAGGATCACGGGTAAGCGCCTGCACGGAAAGGTGCTGTTTCTCGATCTCAAGGATCAGACCGGCAAGGTTCAGGCCTATATCAAGGCTGATCTTATCGGAGCCGACAACTGGGAGCTTTTTGACCGGCTTGACGTCGCCGATATCATCAGCGTCGAAGGCGAACTGTTTAAGACGCGCACCGGCGAACCGACGGTGAAAGTCGAGGGTTTTGCGATCCTGACCAAGGCGCTCCTGCCGCTGCCGGAGAAATGGCACGGTCTCAAAGACGTCGAGACCCGTTACCGCAGGCGATACGTGGACATGATCGCGAACGACGAGGTTACCCGGGTTTTCCTGATGCGTTCGCGCATCGTCAAGGCAGTGCGCTCTTTCTTAGACGCGCGCGGTTTCTGCGAGGTCGAAACGCCGATGATGCACGCGATTCCCGGGGGAGCCGCAGGACGGCCGTTTACCACGCACCACAACGAGTACGACATGGATTTATACCTGCGCATCGCGCCCGAGCTGCACTTGAAGAGGCTGCTTGTCGGAGGTATCGAGAAGGTGTATGAGCTGAACCGCTGTTTCCGTAACGAAGGGGTGTCGACCCGCCATAATCCGGAGTTCACCATGCTTGAGGTGTACGAGGCGTATTCCGATTACGAAGGCATGATGCGTCTGACCGAGGACATGTTCTGTGCGGTGGCGCAGGAGGTGTTGGGGACTCCAAAGATTTCCTACCAGGGGACAGAGATCGATTTTACGCCGTCCTGGCAGCGCAGGTCGTTCCGGCAGATGGTCGGCGAGCGCTTCGGCATCGTTCCCGAAGACAATCCCGGGGAGATGCTCGCGAAACTGCGCCGGCACGGCCTGGCAAAAGATACGGCGAAGCTTTCCCGGTCCCAAATCAACTCGATCATCGAGGATATGCTCGAGAAGGATATGCAGCCGTGTCCGACCTTTGTGACGGATTATTTTTCTTCCTTCTGTCCGCTTGCCAAGGGGTCGGCAGAGAATCCGCGCGTTGCCGAGAGGTTTGAGCTCTACGTCGCGGGAATGGAGATCGCCAATGCCTATTCGGAGCTCAATGACCCGCTGGAGCAGCGCGCGCGCCTGGAGAAAGAGATCCGCGACGCCGAGCCGGGCGACACAAAATGCGTCGACGATGATTTCCTGACGGCGCTCGAACACGGCATGCCGCCTGCGGGAGGGCTGGGGGTGGGTATCGACCGCCTGACCATGCTGTTTCTGGACCAGCCGTCGATCAGAGACGTGATCCTGTTCCCGCTGTTACGGCCGCAGGATGAGGCAGCGGAATCCGGCGGGGATCTTTCCTCATGAAGACGGAACTTTTCATCGGCCTGCGGTACCTGTTTACCAGGCGCAAGGAAAAATTCATATCGCTGATCAGCGTCATCTCGGTGCTCGGCGTCGCGATCGGCGTGACCGCGTTGATAGTGGTGATCGGCGTCATGTCAGGGTTCGACGAGGACCTGCGCGACAAGATACTCGGCAACTACGCGCACATTACCCTGACCGCGGACGAACCCATGGTTCCGGAAGAATACGAACCGTTGCTCAGGCAGATCGGTCTGCATCCCGGGGTCGCGGGTTTAAGCCCGTACGTGCAGGGGCAGGTGCTGATGAAGCACGCCGGCAGGTATTTTGCCGTGGGGTTAAAAGGAATCGATCCTGCGCGGGAGTCGCGCGTTACCAAGATCGCGTCGTATATGAAGGAAGGGACTCTCGACGGCCTCGGTCCCGATGAGATAATCGTCGGCAAGGAGCTCTCCGCGTTTCTGGATCTGGCGGTCGGGTCGGCGCTCTCCGTGTATTCGCCGCTCGGCAAGGAGTATACGCTGGTCGTTTCGGGGATCTTCGCGTCGGGGATGTACGATTACGACATGAACCTGGTGTACTCGAATCTCGCGACAGCACAGTCGTTGTTCGGCTTGCAGGGAAACTTGAGTTCGATTGGTATCAAAATCAAGGATCTCTCCGCTGCCGGAGGCGTGCGCAGCGATTTGGCCGAACTCCTGGGTTACCGCTACAGCCTGCGCACCTGGATGGAAGTGAACCAGAATTTCTTCGCCGCCCTGGAGCTCGAGAAACTGACCATGTTCATCATCCTGACGCTTATCATTCTCGTGGCATCGTTTAACATCGTGAGCACGCTGATCGTGACGGTCGTCAACAAGACCAAGGATATCGGCGTGCTCAAGGCGCTCGGCATGCCGCCGGCGGGGATCCGCGGCATCTTCATGCTCGAAGGGATTTTTATCGGGACTTTCGGCGTCGCGCTCGGATGCTGCGGGGGGCTGGTGTTGTGCGGACTGCTGAAGAAGTATCAGTTCATCAAGCTGCCGCAGGATATTTATTACATCGACCGGTTGCCGGTGTCGATTCAGGTCTGGCCGGATATCGCGTTTATCGTCGCGGCGGCGATGGCGATCGTCGTGGCGGCGACCGTGTATCCGGCGCATAAGGCGGCGCAGTTGAAACCGGTCGAAGCTCTGCGCTATGAATAAGAAAATTGCGTGTGGACCGGTTAACCCGCAAACACGCCAACCCGCAAACACGCGAACACCGTATGCTGAAAGCATCCAATATCCATAAAACCTACGAGAATGGTAAAGCCCAGACAGCCGTTCTCAAGGGCGTTGATGTGGCGATCGATGAAGGCTGTCTGTGCGCGGTGATCGGGCCGTCCGGCGCGGGGAAGTCGACGCTGCTGCACATCTTGAGCGGGCTCGATGAGCCGACGCAGGGGAACGTGCAGTTGAACGGTAAAGACTTGTACAAGCTTCCCGAACGCTCGCTCGCAGGCATACGGAACACCCAGTTCGGGTTCGTGTTCCAGTTCTATCATCTGTTGCCGGAATTCACGGTCGAGGAGAACGTGATGATGCCCGCGCTCATCACCGCTGACCGGCGACTGAAGAAACGCGACGTCCGCGCGCTGGCGAAGCGTTTGCTCGATGAAACAGGGCTCACCCGGCGCTCGGATCATTTTCCCAACCAGCTCTCCGGCGGTGAAAAGCAGCGGGTGGCGATCGTCAGGAGCCTGATGAACGAGCCGCGCGTGCTTTTTTGCGACGAGCCGACGGGAAACCTCGATTCGCGGACAGGCGCCGACGTCATGGGGCTGATCAAGAGGGTCCAGCGCCAGACGCGCATGACGGTTATTCTGGTGACCCATAATGCGGAGCTTGCGCGGGACACGGACCGCGTGCTGCACTTGAAAGACGGCGTACTGGAGCAGGCATAAATCACGGAGAAAACCATGAAAGTTTACATCAACGGAAAACTGTACGACAAGAGTGCGGCGAAGATTTCGGTGTTCGACCACGGTCTCTTGTACGGCGACGGGGTGTTCGAGGGAATCCGTTCGTACAACCGGCTCGTGTTCAAGCTCGAAGAGCATATCGAGCGGCTCTACGAGTCCGCAAAAAGCATCATGCTGACCGTGCCCCTGAGCAGGGAGCGGCTGACCAGGGCGGTGATTGAGACTCTGCGCGCGAATAAGATCGACAACGGGTATATCCGTCTGATCGTGACGCGCGGCGAGGGGGATTTGGGTCTGGACCCGCGCAAGTGCCCCGGCCCCGGAACGGTGATCATCATCACCGACAAGATTGTGCTGTATCCCGAGGAGCTCTACCGCAACGGCATGAAGATCATCACCGTGCCTACGGTGCGCAATCTGCCCGAGGCGGTGAATCCGCAGATTAAATCCCTGAATTACCTGAACAATATACTCGCCAAGATCGAGGCAGTGCACGCGGGTTTCAACGAGGCGATCATGCTCGATTCGCTCGGGTACGTCGCCGAGTGCACGGGCGACAACATCTTCATCGTCAAGAATCGCAGGCTCTACACGCCGCCCCAGTGCATGGGGTCGCTGCGCGGCATCACGCGGGACACGGTGCTCGATATCGCGCGCAGGTTTAAAATGCCGACGCACGAACACGTGATCACGCGGCATGAGGTGTTTATCTCCGATGAGTGTTTCCTGACCGGTACGGCTGCCGAGATTATACCGGTTGTGGAAGTCGACGGCAGGGTGATCGGCAACGGTAAACCCGGGAAGATGACGCTCGAACTCATGAGACGATTCAGGGAGAGGACGAAGGTTGACGGAGTCAGGTATTAATAGGGAGTTCCGTGGGACGTGGGACGTGGGACGTGGGACGTGGGACGTGGGACGTGGGACGTGGGA
>CAZDUF010000043.1:0-10329 GCA_964508555.1 uncultured Planctomycetales bacterium | reverse complement strand
GGACGTGGGACGTGGGACGTGGGACGTGGGACGTGGGACGTGGGACGTGGGACGTAAAACAAAACATAGAGACGGGGTAGATTATTATGACGTACACGGGTGAGGAACGCAGGGAATTCGGGCGTATCGATTGTGTGACGCCGCTGGCGTACAAGATTTGCAAAGCCGAGACCGTTAACAGGCTCTTCGAGGGCTATACCATGAACCTGAGCGAAGCCGGTCTCTTGTGCAGGGTTAAGGAGCCGCTTACCAAGGATGACATCGTCTGGCTCTCGTTCGACAGGTTGACGTTAAGCTGCTGCGAGCAGATGGAGCGTCGCGCGTTCATTTATCAGAACGGCGTGTTCGGGAAGGTCGTGCGTATCGAAGGGGGTCCTGAAAACTCGTTCGATATCGGGGTGCAGTTCGTTACGCGCGAGGAGAAGAATAGTTCGAATATATACCCGAAAATACATTTTGTTCTGGAGCAGACGGACACTGACGGCCGGACATCTTCCGGTGGGACTTCGGATAGCGTATGAAGAAACCTGCAATTTGCGTGCTGGGCGACGGCGGATGGGGGACGACCTTGGCGGTGTTGTTGTGCCGCAAAGGGTTACCTGTTTCGCTCTGGAGCGCCTTTGAGAAACATGCCGCGCGCATGTCCAGGACGCGGCGTAACGAGCTCTATCTGCCCGGTGTGCCACTGCCGGATGAACTCCGCATCGTCTCTGACCTGCGTGAGGCTGCTTCCGGCGCGCAGATTGTCGTTGTTGCTGTTCCGTCGCAGTACCTGCGGGGGGTGATGCGGGCTTTCGGCAGGCGTGTTACCGGCGCCCGGCGCCTGGAATACGTCAGCGCGACAAAAGGCATCGAAGTGCGCACGTTACGGCGCATGTCTGAGGTGATCGCAGAGGAGATTGGGGGCGCGCAGCCCGTTGTGCTCTCCGGACCGACGATCGCGCACGAAGTTATCCGCGGGATTCCGACGGTAGCGGTGATTGCCGGCCGCAGTCTCGCGCAGCGGACGCGGATGCAGGAGCTTTTCATGACGCCGTCGTTTCGTATCTACACGAACGCCGATGTAGCCGGCGTAGAACTGGGAGGAAGTCTCAAGAATGTGATCGCGATCGCCTGCGGGATATCCGACGGATTGGGTTTCGGCGCTAATACGAAGGCAGCGCTTCTGGCGCGCGGACTTGCGGAGATGTCGCGGCTGGGCGCGGCGCTTGGCGCGCACCAGAGCACATTCAGCGGCATCAGCGGGCTTGGAGACCTGGCGACGACATGCATCAGCGCTCATAGCAGGAACAGGTATTTCGGCGAGCAGGTAGGCAGGGGGAAGGATCCGAGACAGCTCGCATCGCGCTTGCGCACGGTTGCCGAAGGCGTGCCGACTGCCCTATCGGGGCACGCGCTCGCTCTCAAGCACGGCGTGGATATGCCTATCATTACCGAAGTCTACAGGGTGTTGTATAAAAACAAACCTCCTTTGCACGCGCTCGAGGATTTGATGACGCGCAAGGGCAAAGAGGAGAGCGGATAAATTTCGGGGAGTGGCTCAGTTTGGCTAGAGCGCTTGAATGGGGTTCAAGAGGTCGGCGGTTCAAGTCCGCCCTCCCCGATAAATGTAGTGCAGTCCCGCCGCAGCGCATATACCGTACGGCGGGGAACAAAGGAGGAAAGGATGTCGAATTACCAGGGCCCCGAGAGACGACAATATTCCAGGATCAACGGCAGATTCATCGTGTCGTACCGTATCCTGGCAGAACACGAAAAGATTGATATCTCCCAGACCAAGAATCTGAGTCTGGGCGGGATGCTGATCACCACGAACCGTTCATTTGAACCGGGCACGCATCTGGCGCTGGAGATCCGTCTGCCGTTCGACCCGCATCCCATCACGCTGGTCGGTAAGGTCGTCGAGTCGCGCGAGATCACCCGGAACCTCATCTATGATACGCGCCTTTTGTTCCTCGCCATCGACGAGAAACACAAGCATATCATTACCGATACGGTGGATTACTACTCGAAGAAGGATCGGGTATAACGTCATAGGTTTCCCATGAGAAAAGTCAATGTCGGCCTTATCGGTTTCGGCACGGTCGGAGCCGGTGTCGCCAAAATACTGAAGGAAAAGAAATCCTATCTCGCCCAGCGGATCGGCGCCGAGATCGGTTTGAAGTGGATCTGCGATAAGGATATCACCTCGCCGCGCGGGGTCGCCGTCGACAAGAGTATCTTGACGACCGAGGCCCACAAGGTGATCGCTGATCCGCAGGTCGACATCGTTGTCGAGTTGATCGGCGGCATGCAGCCGGCCGGTGATTTTATTTCCATGAGCCTGAAGAACGGAAAGCATGTGGTGACCGCGAACAAAGCCCTGCTTGCGCACGACGCGCCGCGTCTTTTTGCCCTGGCCCAGGACAAGGGCAGGAGTATATATTTTGAGTCGTCGGTGGGAGCAGGCATCCCGATCATCAAGAGCCTGCGCGAGGGTCTGGTGGCGAACAGGTTTACCAGCGTCTACGGCATCGTGAACGGTACGTCAAATTATATACTCTCGCGCATGGCTTCGCAGAACATGAGTTTTTCCGCCGCGCTCAAAGAAGCGCAGGCGCGCGGTTTTGCGGAGAGCGACCCCACGCTCGATATCGAAGGCATGGATTCGGCGCATAAACTGGCGGTGCTCACGTATCTGTGTTTCGGCAAGTTCATACCGCTTGAGCGGATCTATGTCGAGGGAGTGTCCCGCATCACGCAGTCGGATATCTCCTACGCCGCAGAGCTGGGTTACCGTTTCAAGCTCCTGGCAATCGCCAAACGCGAAAAAGAGGAGCTGGAGGTGCGCGTGCATCCCACGATGATCCCGCGCGCGCATCTTCTGGCATCGGTCGACGGGGTGAATAACGCGATCTACGTATCCAGCGACCTCGCGGGAGACCTTCTTTTTTACGGGCCAGGCGCAGGACAACTCGCCGCAGCCTCGGGTGTGGTGTCTGATCTCGTGGATTTGACCCAGGATATCAAGGCAGGGATGTTCCGCCCGACCATCAACATCATTGAGGATCCGGCAGTCAAAAAACTCAGGGCCTCGGATGACTTTGTCAGCAGGTATTATCTGCGTTTCCAGGCGCTCGATAAACCAGGCGTGCTCGCGAAGATCGCCGGGATTCTGGCTACATGCGACATCAGCATCGCGTCGGTCAGCCAGAAGGAACGCCGATCCAGGCATGAAGTGCCGGTTGTCATGACGTTGCATGAGTCAAGGGAAAAGAATATGCGGGCAGCGCTGAAGGCAATGGAGAAACTTGACGTCGTGAAGGATCTGCTGGCGGTGAGGATTGAGGAGTTGTAGGGTTGGTTAGCGGGTTTGCCGGTTAGCGGGTTTACCGGTTAACAGGCAAACAGCTTTACAACGTTAGGTACATATGAATTATAAAGGGTTAATTGAGAAATACCGGTCATTCCTGCCGGTCTCTGACAAGACGCCGGTCATTACCCTTTACGAGGGGAATACGCCGCTCGTGCCCGCTTTGCGTGTCAGCGCACTGCTTGGTGACGGCATCGAGGTCTTTCTGAAGTGCGAGGGGATGAATCCGACGGGTTCTTTTAAGGATCGCGGCATGACCCTGGCGCTTTCCAAGGCTCTCGAAGAAGGATCCAAGGCGGTTATCTGCGCTTCTACCGGTAACACCTCGGCTTCCGCGGCTGCGTATGCCGCGCGCGCCGGTATCAAGTGCGTGGTAATCCTTCCCGCGGGAAACATAGCGCTCGGGAAACTGAGTCAGGCGCTTATGCACGGCGCCCAGGTGCTCGCGATCGACGGCAATTTCGACGAGGCTCTGGAAGCGGTGCGTACGATTACCCGGTCGCATCAGATAACTATGGTGAATTCGATCAATCCCTACCGCATCGAGGGGCAGAAGACCGCGAGCTTCGAAATCTGCGATTCGCTCGGCCGGGCTCCGGATTTTCACTGCCTGCCGGTGGGTAATGCCGGGAATATCACTGCCTACTGGAAAGGGTATAAAGAATACCGCGATAGAGGGAAAATATCGAATGTTCCCCGGATGCTCGGGTTTCAGGCTGAGGGCGCGGCGCCGATTGTCAGGGGGCAGCCGGTTGCAAAGCCTGAGACGATCGCAACGGCGATCCGCATCGGTAATCCAGCGAGCTGGCAGCAGGCTACGGCTGCGCGCGATGAGTCGGGCGGGCTTATCGGTGAGGTCTCGGACAAGCAGATTCTTGAAGCGTATCGTCTCCTTGCCGCGCAGGAAGGCGTGTTCGTCGAGCCTGCTTCTGCCGCGCCTGTGGCCGGACTTCTGAAGTTATCCTCCGGGGGTTTCTTCAGGGATCTCAAAAAACCTCTGCACATTGTGTGCACCGTGACCGGGCACGGCCTCAAAGACCCCGATTGCGCGGTACGGACGATCAAAGAGCCCGCCCGGATTCCGGCGCGCCTTGACGTCATCCTGCGGGAGATCGGCTACGCATGAAACTCCGCGCAAGACGCGTACTGATCACTGCAGGACCGACCTGGGCGCCCATTGACAGCGTGCGTTTTATCGGGAATATCGCGTCTGGAGAAACAGGAATAATGCTTGCCCGCGAGCTTGCCCGTCGCGGCGCCGCAGTGACTCTGGTGCTGGGGCCCGGTGTGTGTGCACGTGGCCGCCTTGCAAACGTCACAATCATGCGGTTCACTTTTTTCAGAGAGCTCTGCCGGATTCTTGAGACAGAGGTGTCCAGCGGCAGGTATGACTGCGTGGTGCACGCCGCGGCAGTGTGTGATTATCTTCCCGGCAGGATTTGGCACGGGAAGATAGTGTCGGCAAAGACGCGGTATTTGAAACTAGTTCCGGCACCGAAGCTGATCGACAGTATCAGGAAATGGGATCCCGCTGTCCTGCTTATCGGTTTTAAATTCGAGCCTGATGCAGACCGCAGCACGCTGCTGCGTGAGGCTCAGGGCCTTATGCGGCGTTCAGGCGCGAAAGCGGTGCTCGCGAATACGCTCAAGGCTGGCTCATACCGCGCGTATCTTGTTGAGCAGAGCGGCGCGATCAACAAGCCGTTGATCGGAAAACCGGCGACAGCCAGAGCTTTGGCAGCGTTTATCGCGTCATATGCCTAATATCTCTATGCGTTCCGTGTTGAGACGCGCGCTTTTCGTTATGTGCACGTCGCTGGCGGTATGCGCGTCTCACGGCATCTGCTATGCCGCAATCGACCTGCCGCAGCCCGCAGGATGGGTCAATGATTTTGCCGGCGTGATCACGCCGGAAGAGGAGGCGTCGATATCGTCGGTGATCAAGACGCTCGAGGAGAAAACCGGTGCCGAGATTGCCGTGGTGACGCTCGGCACGACGCATCCTCGCGACGAAGTAACGTACGCCCGCGAGTTGTTCGATCTCTGGCAGCCGGGTAAGGAAGGTAAAGATAACGGTGTTCTGGTGCTTGTTGCGGTCGAT
Organism: uncultured Planctomycetales bacterium; assembly: GCA_964508555.1. Lineage (GTDB taxonomy): Bacteria > Omnitrophota > Gorgyraeia > Gygaellales > Profunditerraquicolaceae > CAZDUF01. The sequence goes on along the minus strand of CAZDUF010000043.1, from coordinate 4,876 downwards.
GACCGCACCTGGCGCATCGAAAGCGGATATGGCGCTGAGGCTGCGCTTCCTGATGGACTGGCAGGCCAGATCGGCCGCGAGTCAATGGTGCCGGAGTTTCAGAAGGGGAATTTCGGCAAGGGATTGTACGAGGGAGTCGTGCGCATCGCCGGGGTTCTTGCCCGCGATGCCGGCGCCGGAGACCTGTTTCCGCAGGCGCGTGCAGGCAATAGCGATGTTCCTGCTGCCAGCGTCGTATTCATATTGATCCTGGCGATTATACTCTTGATTATCTAGAGCGAGTACGCGCGCAAGAGCACAAAGAGCGGCGGGGGCGGATTCGGCGGCGGATCGCGCGGCGGCGGAGGCGGATTCGGCGGAGGATTCCGCTCTGGCGGCGGGTTCGGCGGTTTCGGCGGAGGCCGCGGAGGCGGAGGCGGCGCCGGCGGTAGATTTTAAGAATCGATACAGGAGGAGAACATGAAGGCACTACTGGTCGCGCTTGTTGTGCTCGTCATCACGGCCGTCGGGGTTTTCGCCGTGGGGAGCGGGTTGTACAATGCGATTGTCGCGAAGTCGGAGAGTATCCCCGCAAAATGGGCGCAGGTCGAGAATCAGTTGCAGCGTCGCTACGATCTTATTCCGAACTTGGTGAATTCCGTCAAGGGGTATGCCGCGCACGAGCAGGAGATTTTCGAGAATGTAACCAAGGCGCGCTCGCAGTGGGCAATGGCGACGAGTATGGATGACAAGGTCCGCGCGGCGTCAGCTCTGGATTCGGCGGTCATGAAACTCGTTGCCATTGCCGAAAATTATCCCGCATTGAAGGCGGATCAGACTTTTTTGCGGCTTATGGATGAACTTGCCGGGACAGAAAACAGGGTATCCACCGAGCGGATGCGGTACAACGAGGCAGTTCGCGACTACAACGTAATGGTCAAAGGTTTTCCGGGGAATCTGATCGGCAGGTTATTCGGATACGAGCCGCGCAACGAATACTTCAGGATTGAAGACGTCAGGAAAAACACGCCTGAGGTCAGATTTCAGTAAGGCAGGGTATGAAATACATCGTGCTTGTCGGTGACGGTATGGCTGATGTGCCTGTTCATGCGCTTGACGGGCGCACGCCGCTTGAGGCCGCGAAGACGCCGAACATGGATACTGTGGCCCGGACCGGCCTGATCGGACGGGTCAAGACCATTCCCCAGGGAATGACCCCTGCCTCCGACGTTGCCAATCTTTCGATCATGGGGTACGACTGCCGGAAGTATTACACCGGCAGAGGGCCTTTGGAAGCCGTTAATCTCGGCGTGCGTCTGGACCCGGGTGACGTGGCGTTTCGCTGCAACCTGGTCACGGTGGTCAGGGACGTCATGGAGGATTACAGCGCCGGGCATATTTCCTCCGATGAGTCGCATAAACTCATTTCCTACATCAATGAGCGCATCGGCAATGAGCAGATCTCGTTTTATCCCGGGGTCGGCTACCGGCATCTGATGGTCGTCAAAGGCGGGGTTGAGAAGGGGCTCCATGAACTGCGCTGTCAGGCGCCGCATGATATCCTGGGGAAAGATATTAACCCGCATATGCCGCGCGGCAGGAACGCGGAGTATATTGTCGCGCTGATGCAGCAGTCGCGCACGCTGCTGGAGTCGCATGAGATTAACCTTGTGCGCGTTGACTTGAAAGAGAATCCCGCGACCATGATCTGGCTCTGGGGCCAGGGACAGAATCCCGCCATGCCGAAGTTCTCGGAGCGTTTCGGCGTCAGCGGCGGAGTGATTTCAGCGGTTGACCTGATCAAGGGACTGGGCAGGGTTGCCGGCCTGGAAGTTATCGTCGTGCCGGGCGCGACCGGTTATTACGATACCGACTATCTCGGCAAGGCTCGCGCGGCAGTCGAATGCCTGCGTTCGCATGATTTCGTCTATGTGCATGTGGAAGCTCCCGATGAGGCAGGGCATAACGGCGACCTCAGGGAAAAGATTACGGCAATCGAGCGTTTTGATCACCTGGTGGTCGGTACGGTGCTCAAGGAGTTTGCTTCCAGGAAAGACTGGCGAGTTCTGGTGCTGCCGGATCATGCGACACCCGTAACGCTGCGCACGCACACTGCAGAGCCTGTGCTTTTTGCCATGTGCGGCGAGGGAATTGCCGCGTCCGGCGCTGCGGGGTTCAGCGAAAAGGAAGCCGCGGCATCGCATGTATTTGTCCAGGAGGGACACGCGCTCATGGACATGTTTATGGGCAGGAATTGCTGACAGAGGAGACGGTACGGATGGCGAGGAAAAAGAAACTGATCGTGCAGAAATTCGGCGGTTCATCGGTTGCCGACGTGGAACGGATCCAGCGCGTCGCCAGGCGTGTCGCCGAATACCGCAAAAAAGGCAACGACGTGGTTGTGGTTGTGTCAGCGCTCGGCGATACGACCGACGAGCTCATCCAGCTTGCGGATACAATCAATCCCGATCCGCCGGAGCGGGAAATGGACATGTTGTTGTCAACGGGCGAACAGATATCCATCGCGCTCCTGGCTATGGCCATCCACAAACTCGGCCTCGAAGCGATTTCGTTTACCGGCGCGCAGGGAGGGATCCTCACCGATACCAGCCATACCAAGGCGCGCATCGTGAAGATCAATACCGCCGCGATCAAGCGAGAACTGGGTAGGGGAAGGGTTGTGATTGTCGCCGGGTTCCAGGGCGAAACACCCGAAGGCGATATTACGACGCTTGGCAGGGGCGGGTCTGACCTGACCGCGGTTGCACTGGCGAAAGAACTCAAGGCCGATGAGTGTGAGATCTACACTGACGTCGAAGGAGTGTATACAACCGATCCCCGCATTGAGCCCAAGGCGCGTAAGCTCGCGGCGCTTACCTATGACGAAATGCTCGAGATGGCGTCGCTGGGCGCCCAGGTGATGCAGGCGCGTTCGATCGAGGTGGCGAAGAAATTCGACGTGCCCATCCACGTGAGGTCAAGTTTTAACACCCAACCGGGCACGATGATCATCAAGGAGGTCAGTCGTATGGAAGACGTGGTGGTTTCCGGCGTGACGTTGAATAAGGGAGAATCGAAAATTACCGTGTGCGGCGTACCGGATAAGCCCGGCGTTGCCGCGCGTATCTTTAAACTGCTCGCCGATGACGGGGTAAGCGTCGATACGATCGTCCAGAATGTCAGTCACACGCGCCTGACCGATATCTCGTTTACCGTGCCGAAAACCGCCTGCGCGAAGGCCGTCAGAATCACCAGGAAATGCGCGCGCGACATCGGCGCCGGCGAGGTGCTGGAGGATAACGACATCGCTCGCGTCTCTATCGTGGGCGTGGGTATGAAGTCGCACCGCGGCGTGGCGGCAAAAATGTTTGAGATACTGGCAAAGAATTCGATCAATATCGAGATGATCACGACGTCCGATATCAGCATTTCCTGTATCATCAAAAGCAAGTTCGCGGAGCTGGCAGTGCGGTCTCTGCATGAGGCGTTCGGGCTGTCAAAATAGGGGTGAGGCAGTTATGAGAGAAATAATCCTGTACGACACGACGCTGCGAGACGGATCCCAGGGAGAAGGCGTATCCTATTCCGTGACGGACAAGATTCGCATCGCTCGCGCGCTCGACGCTCTCGGCATCCGTTACATTGAAGGCGGGTGGCCGGGATCGAATCCGAAAGACATGGAATTTTTTAAGACCCTGGCGCATAAACCGCTTGCTTCGGCAAGACTCTGCGCCTTCAGCATGACGCGCCGGGCAGCGAGCAGGGTCGAGGATGACGACAATATCGCCGCGCTCCTGCGCGCAGGCGTGGATGCCGTGGCGATCGTCGGCAAGACCTGGGACCTGCATGTCAGAGACGTGCTCAAAGTGCCGCCCGATGAGAATCTCGCCATGATCCGTGACACCGTGCGCTATCTTGCGTCCAAAGGTATGGAGGTGCTCTACGATGCAGAGCATTTTTTCGATGCATGGCGCTCGAACCGCGAGTACGCGCTGAAAACCCTGCGCGCTGCGCAGGGAGCAGGCGCGCAATGGCTTGTCCTGTGCGACACCAACGGCGGCACGCTTCCTTCGCAGGTTGCGGCTGTCGTGGCTGAGGTTCTTGCTCACGTGCAAGGCACGCCGGTCGGTATCCATTGCCATAATGACGCTGCGGTCGCGGTCGCGAATTCTCTTGCCGCAGTCGAAGCAGGCGCCTCCATGGTGCAGGGCACGATCAACGGTATCGGCGAGCGCTGCGGAAACGCTGATCTTATCCCGGTGGCAGCAAACCTGCAGTTGAAACTCGGGTTTTCCTGCCTTGAGCCGGAAAAGATGAAGCAGCTGACCGCGGTTTCGCATTTTGTCAGCGAGGTGTCGAACATGCGCCACCGCAACGACCAGCCGTACGCCGGCGAAAGCGCCTTCGCGCATAAAGGAGGCATGCACATCAATGCCGTGATGAAGAATCCGGTTTCCTACGAGCATCTGGATCCGGAACTGGTGGGAAACAGGCGCAGGATGCTGGTGTCCGAACTCGGAGGGAAGACAGGGATACTTACGCGCGCGCGCGCCATGGATGTTGACCTTACCAGGGATGATCCTGCGACGCAGAAAATTCTCAAACTGATCCAGAAGCTCGAGCACGAGGGATATCATTTCGAGGCCGCCGAGGCGTCGTTTGAGCTGGTGCTCAAGCGCGCGCTCAAGAAATACAAGCGTTTCTTCGAGCTGGAAGGTTTTCGCGTGGTGATCGAGAAGCGTTCCGATAAGAAAATCACCTCAGAGGCCATCATCAAGGTCAAGGTGCACGGTCAGCATGAGCATACGGCCGCGGAAGGCGACGGTCCGGTCAACGCCCTGGACAACGCCCTGCGCAAGGCCTTGAAGGATTTTTATCCGGCGCTCTCTCAGATGAG
>CAZDUF010000042.1:390-10457 GCA_964508555.1 uncultured Planctomycetales bacterium | reverse complement strand
GATTTCAAGTATTCGGTGACCTGCCAGCGACTCCAACTGCTGCGTCATAAGCGCCGCCATATAAGGCTGCGATATAGTCTGTCCCTCTCCTATCGGCAGGGGAAAATCCTCATAGGCCCGCATCCTCTCCTTCTCGGGAACAAACAGATGCCGCTCAACATTCAAAAATGCCTCAATGACGCGGGAATCGGAAATCCCCCGCGACTGAATCTGCTCACGAACCATGCGACGCCGCAGAACGGAATCAGACGGGGGATTTCCTGTGTCCACTGAAAAACTCCCCCGCCAGATAGCGGATAAAACGGATGGTGTCAACGAACGGATTGATATGGCTTTTCTCGTCGCGGTAAATGCTTTTCACCGGCACGGAAACGATGGTAAAGCCGCTGCGCGCAGCCTTAATCAGAATCTCGGACTCGATTTCGTATTTGGACGTCGATAATGCGATCGTTTCCAGCACCCTGCGCTTAATCAGGCGGAAACCGCACTGAGTGTCAGGGATCCGCTGTCCGGCCACGCCTGAAATGATCCAGGACATGCAACGGTTGGTCAGGAGACGGACCAAGGGCATCGCATGCGGACTGTGCAAGCGGTCTCCGACGATAATGTCACCGTCGCGTTCGGCTCGGGAAATGAACTGCTGGATATCCTCCGGATGATGCTGGCCGTCTCCGTCAACAGTCATCACGGCATCATATCCATGTGCCAGGCAATGGGAAAAACCCGTTGCCAGCGCGGCGCCTTTCCCGAGATTGCGGTCATGCCGCAAAACGTCTGCTCCTGCCTCCTGAGCTGCCCGGGCGGTCCCGTCGCCTGAACCGTCGTCAACCACCACGACATCCAGATTGCGCTGCCGGATACTGCCCACCAGAGTCCCGATATGGCCTGCTTCGTTATACGCGGGAATGAGCACGCATAATTTCATGATATCCAGAATCTCCTGAACATATACCATTGATCCGGATAGCGACGGATGTAGGATTCAAACAACCGCGCGAACTGGCTGGTCACCGAACGCATATCGCGTTCCTTGTCCCCTGTTGACTCTGTGAGTATCGGCTTCTCGATTCTGAGCAGAAAAGAATCGTCGGGCAGGCGCACCATAAACCCGGGCACGATCGAGGCTTGGGTCTTGAGCGCAAAGGCCGCCGGCCCCTCGGGGAAAAGCGCGGTCCTGCCGAAAAAATCAACCGGCATGCCGCTGCCCGAGAAATCCCTGTCGCCGACAAGCGCCACCATCTTGTTTTGCTGCAGAAGATTCAGGCACATGCGCGCGGCCCTGCCGAACGGGATAACTTTAACACCTTTACTCTCCCGCTGATGGTTGAAAAAATCGTTCACCTTGCGATCCTTATGAGGCAGAGCCACTGCCCAGAACGGATAACCGAGGAGTGCCAGCACCACGCCGCCCAGTTCCCAGTTTCCCAGATGCGCTGTCAGAACGATCACGCCCTTGCCGCGCGCCAGCGCTTCGTCGAAATGTTCCTTTCCTTCTATGGCGATCGTGCGCGCTATGTAACGGGTAGAAATTTCCTGAAAACGGAAAAAATCCACCAGGTACTTGGCAAAATTGCGTGACATCCTGCGCATAAGAGCCGAAATCTCTTTCCGGTTTTTTTCGGGGAAAATAACGGAGAGGTTACCGCACACCAGGCGCTTATCTTCTCGTGCCCAGAGCAGACGCAGATCGGAAATAAACGTGGCAAAACGATAGGCAATCTGCAGCGGCAAGGTACGGGCGATGCACTGGCCGAGGCGGTACAGGAAGTAATTCAGCATAATTATTGACCGCCGAGCATGAAACGGGCGATATCCATGCTCGCAGTCGGCTTTGCCAGCTTACGCGCACCCGCGGCCAATTCGGCAAGTTTCTCGGGATGATCCAGCAATCCGTCGATAACCTCGTGCATGAGCGCTGGCGTATCGATGCGCAACGCCGCTCCCTTCTGCGTCAGGTACGCCGCATTATGCATCTCCTGACCGGGTATCGGTTTCATGATGATCATGGGAAGCCCCTGGGCAAGGACTTCGGCGGTGGTGACACCCCCGGGCTTGGTGATAATCATATCGGAGACGTGCATAAGCTCGTGCACGTTATTGACGTACGGGAACAGCAGTACGCGCTGCGCGCTCTTCGTGGCTTTCCGCTTCAGGGAATTGTACAATCCCCTGTTTTTTCCCGCGATAATGATCGTCTGCACCTGGTGGCGCATCCTGCGCAGGGATTTCACGATCGTCTTCATCGGTCCGATGCCATGCCCTCCCCCCATCATCAGCACGACCGGCAGACTGGGATTCAATCCAAGCCGTGAGCGGATCTCGGACTTGTTGAGTTTTGAGTTAAACACCGGATCAAAAGGTATCCCTAGAGGTTTGATCTTTTCCGCCGGGACGCCGCGTTCCATGAGCCTCAGCGAAATATCCTGCGCGGGAGTAATGTAGTAATCCACGGTATCGTAGATCCAATACGCATGGGGGATATAATCGGTGAGGATCCCGACCAGCTTGAAGCTCGCCCCAAACATCTTCTTGTAATCGGCGACCATACCCGCGGGAAAAGCCTGCGAACAGGCGACGACATCCGGACGGAACGTATCAAAGAGGCGTTTCAGCTTGACGGAGTTGAACTTGTGCACGCTCTCCTTGATCCGGGCGATATTCCTGACAACCGCGGGGTTATCGTAGAGATAATCCCAGATGCCGGGAGCGGTCTTGATGACGCTCATGTACAGCTGGTTGATAATCTTCTCCGAGATCGGATTGGTATAATTGAAGGCGTTCAGGTTCATCACCTGCGTGCCGGGGTCGATTGATTTCAAGGCCGTCTCAAGAGCGAGCGTGGCGCGATGATGCCCGGAAACCTCGGATATATACATGAGCAGAACGCGTTTTGAGGCCATGGCTAGATAGCGTGATCCCTGCAGAGTTTGACCAACATGCTGGAGACAACCGGATGAAACTGCTTGCCGCTCTCTGAAATAATTTCATCTATGGTTTCGCTGCGGGACAGACCTTTGCGGTACGGACGATCCGTGGTCATCGCGTCATAGGCGTCCGCCACGGATATGATCGAGGCCATAAGCGGAATCTGGTCATGACGCAGCCCGTCGGGATAGCCTGAACCGTCAAAACGCTCGTGATGGTGGCGTATCCCGGGCACGCATTCTCTCAGCTCGGGGATAGATTCGAGTATGGACACGCCGACCACCGGATGTTCCTGCATACGCCGGCGCTCATCGCTGTTCAGCGGCCCCTGTTTGTTCAGTATAGATTCCGGAATACCAATCTTCCCGATGTCATGCAAAAGGCTTGCTATGTGGAGGTGTTCGAAGAAATCTCCGGCAGCAGGCAGGAATCCTTTGCGGGCCATTTCACGCGCGAGCACGAGGCTGATATCGGTAACCCGCGTGGTGTGGCCGTGGGTATAGTGGTCCTTGGCTTCGATCGCCGCGGTGAGCGCCAGGGTCGTGTTCAGGAACAGCCTCTTTTTCTTCTCCAGTTCGTTCTGGAGATCCTGAAAAAGCGTCGCGTTCCTGATCGCCATGGCCACATCCGATGCCAGCGCGATAAGAAAATCGAGTTCCTGGACGTTAAACAGCCGCTTATCGTTCTTCCGGCCCAGCATAACCAGACCCAGGAGATCACGGCGGTAATAACACGGTATGCAGGCCACGACGGAAAACATCTCCATCTGTTTCAGGGCGCCGGCAAGTATCGCCTGCTTGTCCGTATCCGTGTCTGCCCGCGCGAGGACCCGCCTGCCCCGATAAAGCACCAGCGCTCCCTGGCGCATGACCTTATGCTGCAGATGCTGCCTGAAGAACGTGATCAGGGGATTCCCTGCGTCCATGCGCGCGAACCCGCGCGGAATTTTCAGACCGGGTATGCCCCGGGAGACTGCGATGATATAGGAGTCGCGGGCGGGAGACTCGAGCAGGATACAGGCGTGGGTGATATTGACCTTCTGCACGATCATGCGCACGATGATCCTGATCAGGGCCTCGGGCTCGTGCACAAGAATCATGCTCTTTGAAGCAAGTTCCAGTTCTTTTTTGTAATTAATGCTCATCCCGAAGCAGGCATCAGTGTCTTCATCACGATCCGCTCAAGCTCATCGAGCTGAAGAGGCTTATGGATATAATCCTGGGCGCCCAGCGAGAGACAGGTATCGTAGGTGTCATCGTCGCCGGGCTTTCTGCCCGTCACCATGATCACCTTGATTCCCTCGTCGAGCTGCTTGATGCGGCGCAAGGTCTCCACGCCGTCTATGCCTTCCATCTTGATGTCGAGTAACACTAAATCGGGCCGCTGTTTCTCCACCAGGTCAAGCGCCTCCTCACCGCTTGCCGCGGTTGTAACCTCGAGTTTCCTGCGCCGGAAGAAGTTAGACGCGAATTCGCGCACGTCCGATTCGTCATCAACGACCAGGAGACGATGTGCCATAGTTAAGACTCCCCCCTGTTCATTAAAATACAGGGTTTCACGCCGGTTGTCAATCCTCGCGCACGAAAAGGAAACAACCTCACGCAGTAGGAAGCGTAAGCATGAATTTGGTGCCTTTGCCGTGCTGAGATTCGAACGTAATAACCCCTCCGTGCATCTCAGTGATAATCCTTTTAATCACGTATAACCCGAGCCCGGTCCCTTTGCGGGAAGAAATCTTGGTCGTGAAAAAAGGCGTGAAAAGCTTCTGGTTATGGCTGTCCTTGACGCCCATCCCGTTGTCCTCAATCACGATTTTCATCATCCCGCTGTCCGACGGATGGATGGAGATCTCGATACGCCCCTTGTACCCTTCTTCTTTGAGCGTCTGCTTTCGCTCCATAATGGCGTCATAGGCGTTGTCAATAAGGTTAAAGAAGGCCTCCTGGAGCTGAACCTGGTTCCCTTTGATCAGAGGCGCGTCCGCGGGATATTTCCTGACGATGTCAACCTCGCTCAGCTTGATCTTGTACTGCACCATCTCGAGTGTGCCGGTAATGATCTGGTCAAGCGTCAACGGCTCAAATCCCTCCTGCCCTTTACGCGTGTATTTCAGGATACCCTTAACGACCTCACCTCCCTGCATGACGTTCGCCTGAATACGCTCCAGTGCCCTGCCGACGTTCGCAAGCATCTCCTTGACCTCGGGAGTGCACTGCGTGGTATCCGTCATCTTGATCGTGTCGATGGAATCGGACGCGATAAGAGAAAGCGCGTAGAAACGGTTATTGATCTGATGAGACAAACCGTCTGCCATGGTCCCGATAGTCGCCATCTTCTCGGCCTGGGCGACCTGCTCCTGCATGCGCTTTGCCTCTTCATAGAACTGGGCATTCTCGATGGCCAAGGCAGCCTGCGTGGCCAGGATCTGAAAGACGTTGAGATCCTCGGGAGTGTAAATCTGGCCGGAGAGTTTCTCGCCGAGCGCGATGAAACCGATAAACCTGTCTTCGAGGAAACTCGGGATGATAACAGCAGCGCCGAGCAGGCGCATATTCTCCTCGATCTGGCGGATGAATGGATCGGAAGTATTCTCACGCTGCCGCTTCATTTCCTCATAAATCAGAATCTGCCTGTTGTTGAGAAGCCACTGGATCAGGGGATTGCCAATAGGAATGGACGCGAGGAATTTTCTCCCCCTGTCCCGCGCTACCTGCAGGCGAAATTGGTTTTCTTCCTCGTTAAAGAGATACACCGCCGCAAAGGAAATACGCACGGTCTTGGTCACAATATGGGTAATAAGCTCCAATAGTTTGCGGAGATCGCGTATTCTGGTCATGCCGATAGATGCCTGCTTCAGGGTGCGCTGATAGCGGCGCTGTTCTTTCAGGAGACGCTCTTCTGCTCCGCGCTCAAGATAAATATAGATGAACGGCCCCAGTGTGGCCAGACATGCCATCAAGATGAGCGGTCCCATCCACCACTGAGAACCGAGTACCGTGATAAACCACGGCTTGAGCCGTATCGACAGGGCAAAGGGAAGCCCCAAAACCAGTATGTACACGATCACAAATATCGAGATGCGGGTCACCACAACGCGAACATCCAGAAGACGATAGCGGACAATCGTAAATGACACCGCAAGAATCCATCCCAGCGCGGCAACATAGCCGAACGGATACAAAGCAATGCGGAATTTTGCGATATAATCAACGATACCGAAACAGGCGACAAAAAATGCCACCAGCAGGTACTTAATCTGGTTGTACTTGACGCTCGAGTGAGGCTTCATCTCATTCATAGAGCGATACAGCAAAAACAAGGAATGGGAGAAGATCACCACAAAGAACAACACAAACGCCGGATAGAACGATCCCGCGACCGGATACCATCCCCACCAGTATTGATCGATGCTCGCATAAATGAGGGGTGTATGAGCGAGGCAGAGGAATAAACCGCCAATCAGATACACCGAGCGTATCAGGTTCTTCTGCTGTATCTCGAGAAACTTAAGATAAAAATGATAGATAAACACCGGGATAAACGCGATGCCCATAAACCCGAATCGGGCGCGAGTCAAGGCGAGCGACTTATCCGTTGATGCATACATCATGCTGTAAAAGAAAAGCCAGAAGAACAGCGTCAAACACTCGAAAAAGAAAAGGAAATTGAGATGGGAACGCGTGCCGCGCGCAAGAATAAGCACACCGCAGCAGAGGATAATGGCGCCGGCGATAAAAGGGAGGATGTGCTGAAATTGCATAGGACGATCAGGTTAAACGGTTCTCGTTACCCCCTGCAGATGAGACGTCTTCTGCCAGAAATAATTCATCTCTCCGAACGGGCCGCCGCTCCTCCTGGTTCCTCCGTGAGTACTTAAGTAGAAGGAGAAACCGACGTGCCGCGAGTTAATGCGCAGTAAACCGCAATTATCGATTTCTTTGGCGAAACGCCGCAGATATTTCGGAGAGCGGACCCACAGGGATACCCGCAGTCCATAGGCATGATTATTGATCAGCGAGATAATCTGGGCGGCAACAGCGTCATCTGAACCGTTGACGCGGACAAGCGGCATCAGGGGGAAGAATATTTCCTCGCGCAACATTTTCATTCCCAGCGCTTCTTTCAGATCCGGAACTTTCAGAAGCGCCGGACGGATGTAGGAACCCTGGGGATCCTCCTCGTCGCGGTAATTCACGCGCTCCCCGCCGCACAAAAGCGACGCTCCTTTTGCCAAAGCATCATCGCGAAACTCGTAAAACTCCCGGATCTTTGCCACCGGGCTCAGAACGGTTTCGGGATCTGACGGAAGGCTGACGCGCAACTGCTTGACGCGCTGGACCATAGCCTTTGAGAAATCGGCGTAGATATCCTTATGGACAACCGCAATCTTGGGCACCATGCATATTTGTGTCGATCCGAGAAAGCCCTCCAGCAGCGATTCACATGCCGTTTCAAGATCGGCATCCCTCCAGACAACAAATACATCATTACCGGAAAGCTCAAGGATCGGTTTTTTTCCAGCCGCGTACATCTGCTTTCCCAGCTCGAATCCCTGTTTGCTGTTACCGAAATGAACGATATCGTTGACAAACTCGGAGGAAAGCCACTCATTCATAACCTTATGGGAATTGCCCATAATAACGTTGAGTGTTCCGGCAGGAGCTCCGTTTGCAGCCAATGCCTTGTGCACGACTTCTTTCCAAAGAAACAGCGTCGACAGCGGCATGAGCGACGGAGCCCTGACGATCAGGGTGTTACCCGCAAGAAAAACCAGGATCCCGTTATAGGAATTGCTGGCAGGCGCGTTTGCCGGAGGATTCAGGCATACGACGCCGTCCGGCCTGCGGACAAGATAGAGGATCTCATTCGCCGCACGGCCGATTTCCTTCTGAAAATACGTGCAGTAATAATCGATGGTCTCAGGGCTGCTCCCGATCTCCATACCCAGAAACTCCCATTCCGCAAGCTTCCGGGGGTGCCCTTCGACAATCAGCATATTGATGAATTCTTCCTTACGCTTGACCAGAAGTGCATGGATATCGTTCATGATCTTCTTACGACGCTGGATCGAAAATTTTCCGAAGACCCCGAACGCCCGGTGGGCAGCGAGAATCGCATCCGTATTGGTGGTCTCCTCCCCCAGGCAATACCTGCCAAAGATATGGGTATCCGCTTCGGGAGGATTCCCCCCTTCTTTAAGCGCCCTGATGACACGGCGGCATACCCCGAAATCGGCGATCACCTTGTCCGCATACGGAAAATATTCGTACAGACCGGTGTCCACATCGGCACCGTTAACTAATAATGTAAACTCCTTCATATAATAATTCTCCCCGGAGAAATGTATAAAAAAAGCGGTACCCCAATATGATACCGCCTTGTCACGGCTTTGCGACAACTGAATAAGCGCCCAACATCATCTTGTTTTGACCCGATAACCGGGATAAACGTCGACTTCTCCTTTATTGCGGGAATCCTGACCCTCCGCGATGGTATGGATTTTTTCGCATATCCAGTATAGTCATATATATACAACAGAAAACCGATTTTGTCAACCGAAGCCCGATGCTGTTTACTCAATGATGCACAACGCATCGCCTTGTCGCACGGTAATACCTTCCTGCGCCATGATCTGCTTGACCACTCCTGCAGCAGGTGCAGGCACGTTTATAACCGCCTTATCGGTGGAAATCTCAACCAGATCAGCCTGCATATCGACCCTGTCACCCTGTTTCACGAACCAATACGTAACGGTTGCCTTATCGATATTCTCGCCCAAGGCAGGAACAGTAACTGTGACCATAGAGCTCTCCTTTTCCGCTTTCACTACTCGAAAACAGGCACAAAGACTTTCCCAAAACTTTCAACAAATGTACTTTTAACCGCCTGCATGGAAACCGGCCTTTGCAGCAGTGTCTCCATCGACGTCACGCGAATATCCATGCCGCACGGCCTGATCAAAGAAAAATTGTCGAGGTCCTCCTTGTGTACGACGATGCTGACTCCGTGCCAGGTAACCCAGTGCCTGATGCCGATACCGATGGAGGCAATTTTGGCATTACCCGCCCAGACACCCGTCAGTCCGTCGAGGCGGCCTGCCGCGATCCCGAAGCGGGCGAGGACGTCCAGCACAACCTCTTCCAGCGAACGCAAATACCAGTGCACGTCCTTTTTGAACAACGAAAGATCGCACACCGGATACGCGGTTAACTGCCCCGGCCCATGGTAGGTTACGTCGCCTCCCCGTTCGGCCGAGCGCACCTCTATTCCTCGCGCAATCAATGCGTCTTCCCTGACAAGAAGATTCTCACGGCCCCTGGTGCGGCCAAAGGTAATGACCGGCGCATGACTGCAGAAAATAATGCCCGCTGGATACCTTCCCTGTTTGACATCCTGCCACAATTGCTGCTGCAGCAGATGCGCCTGGTCGTAACTCAGGAGGCCTGCGTCGAGAACCTGTATGCGATCACGTGAGATCATGCAATGCGTCTGCGATCGACTCACTCACGGTTGGATGGGCATAAATCGTGTCTTTGAGCTGCCGTGCGGTAAGCTTGTTGGACACGGCTATTCCCATAGTGCTGACGAGTTCGGTCGCGCACGGTCCCACAAGTACGGCTCCGATAACCACACCCGATTGCTCATCCGTCACGATTTTCAAGAAACCATCGGTCTCATCCATGATCCTGGCCATGCCTGAACCGAGAAAATCGAAGTTGTGGATGCGCGTTTTGATCCCGCGTTCCTGAGCCTGCTGTTCAGAGAGCCCGACAGCGGCAATCTCCGGCTGGGTGAATACGCAGGAAGGGACCGCATCAGGGGGAAGCTCTTTGGGCCCATTCTGAATAGCGCGCACGCAAAGAACTCCCTGATACGCCGCAAAATGCGCAAGCATCAGCCCGCCGCGGCAATCTCCGGCCGCATAGATGTTCGGTACGGACGTCCTGCAACAGGCGTCCACGGCGATCATCCCGTTGTCGACACGGACTCCCGCCTTTTCTAGGGACAAAGACACGATATCCGGCCTTCTGCCGACCGCGACAAGCGTCGTCGAGAAATCCCTGGATTGAAACTGCTGCGCATCGGCAGACGTACGCACGGTGATGCCGCGCTTACGGAAGGCATTCTCGAGTTTTCTCGCT
>CAZDUF010000042.1:0-380 GCA_964508555.1 uncultured Planctomycetales bacterium | reverse complement strand
ACGGTGACTGAAGTACCCAGACTTGCGAACAACGAGGCAAACTCACAGCCAATCACTCCGCCCCCGATAATAAGAAGCGATTCGGGAATTTTCTCAATTTCGAGCAGTTCATCGCTGGAAAGAATCGTACGGCGGTCGAATTTCAGGAAAGGGAGTTCCTGAGGCAGAGCCCCTGTTGCAATAATAATATGTCGGGCCTTAACAACGTCATTTCCTGTGGCGAGCGAATCCGGTGCAAGAAAAGAAGCCTCTGCGGGAATCCACTCCACGCCGTTCAACAGGCCGCGCATACCGGTACGCAAACCTGAGACTATCCCTTGTTTATAGGCCTGCATGGAATGCATATCTGCCCGCACTCCTGCCGCCGAATCAACACCGAA
>CAZDUF010000041.1:0-10843 GCA_964508555.1 uncultured Planctomycetales bacterium | reverse complement strand
CGCTCATATCACAGACCCAGAAGGCCTGTATCTTATGCAGATCCATGGTGGCGTCGGTCAGATACGTGCGTGCCCAGGCAGGATCTCGGGTATCGATAAACGCGACCATTTCATCCCAAATGGTATAGTCTTTCACCAGAATCTCGAGAGACCGGGCGTTGATAATGAGCAGATTCTCGCATAACACCCTCCGCTGGTAGATTTCCTCCTGTATATAACTGTTCATCCTCTGTTTGTCATCCTGTTCCTTCAGCAGGAACAACACGACAAACAGAACAAGCAGACAGATCAGAAACAGAAGAAACCTCAGGTGGATTTTCATGATTTTGCTGACTCCCTGGCGATTGTGCCGCGGTATTCCGACGGCCGGGTTCCGGTCACCTTCTTGAACACCTTCATAAAGGCATCCGGCGTCTCATACCCGACCATTGATGCGACCTGGCTGACCGTCAGATCCCGTTTCTTCAAGAGCTGCTTTGCCTTTTGTATGCGTAAGCCCACGCGGAAGGCGTTAAACGTCGTTCCGGTCTTTTCCTGGAATATGCGGCTGAAATATTTCGGACTCAGGAACACCTGCCCGGCAACGTCGTGCAGAGTAAGCTCCTTCTCAAAGTTACGTTCGATGAACTCGCGCGCGGCAGTGATCTTATCCGGGGGCGCCTGGGTACTTCCGGAAGGGAACGGGGGGAGGAATTTCTTAATAACTTCCTCCACATACGCCAGGTCAAACGGTTTCTCGATGAAATCGTCGGCATCCGCGCGCAATGCCTCAAGCATCACTTCCTTGTATCCGTAGCCGGTCAAGAGAATCACCTTGATAGAAGCGTCCCTGTGCTTGATCTGCCGCAGAAGCTCCAGGCCGGATAAACCCGGCATATTGACATCCAGAAACACAAGATCGATGGTATGGGGCTTCCCTAAAATGGAAAGTGCCTGGCGGCCATCCAGCGCAGGCACTATATCATATTGACGCTCAAAAGCAGTCGCGAACACTTCGCTGACTACCCGGTCGTCGTCAACAATCAGAATTCTTCTCTTTTTCATAGGCTGCCGAATACACCCCTCTCCGGTTAACAGGCATCATCATAGAAAAACACCGGCCTGATGTAAATGGCGTATTTCCACCTCCTACTGTCCTCTTTCTCCTTTTTGTGTACTTTCGGACATGGCTCTATCAGGGAACGACGAGCATACTTCGACGGATGCACAAAGGGAAAAGGGCGCGTTTCTTAGATGCTGACGGTCTTTACCTTCACTCCGGGAATCGCTTTGAGGGTGCGGGAAAAATCGCTGATCTGTACCGATGAGCCCACCAGCTCGAGAATAATCAGTCCGCGGTCCGAACACTGGGTGAGCACGCCGTCATGGATACCGAGGCGAGTTTTGATGTGGCAGCCGAACCGCGTGAGTACTTTCTGGAACTCCTGCGCACAGCGGCTGCGGTGGTCCAACGAAGCAATCAGGATGCTCTTCTTCATGACACCTCCCGTGGTGTGTTACGTCATTTCCTCTACCGGCAGCATGAACGCTTTGATGCCTTCATGCGCGTATGACTGGCGCAACGCCCTGACGCAGGACAGGATACGTGCCGCATCCTCATCAGGGCATGCGACGTAGAGCATCATATTCGCCCCCGGCCAGACGTCGTTTCCCAGGTGCGTGCCGGAGCTTGTGCCTTTTCCGTGGATATTGGACGCCTTGGTGTAGTTTTTGACAGCGCATCCCGCAAGGACAGCCATGACCTCGGTATCCATAACCTCGTTATACACGATCAACACCATCTTCATGCGGCTGCCTCCGCCTTGTGTTTCTTCTTGAGCTTCGATTCGAATATCGTGTAGAGTGTGGGCACGAAGAGCAGGGTTATCAGCGTCGAAACAAGCAAACCGCTGAGCATGGTCACGCCGATCGGCCTCCAGCTTTCCGAACCTTCGCCGCGCGACAACGCCAGCGGCAACAAACCAACCAGTGTCGTAATCGTCGTCATCATAACCGCCCGGAGACGGTTTCTTCCTGCCTCGGTCACTGCCGCGAGCATTGCATTGCCCCGCTGTCTGAGGATGTTGATATAACTGACCAACACGATGGCGTTGTTGACGACGATGCCGGTGAGCATGACCAGTCCCAGAAAAGAGATGACGCTTAAAGGGATCCGGGTCACGATAAGGCCGATGATCACGCCGACAAACGTAAAAGGCACCGAGAACATGATGATGAACGGATCCAGGAGTGATTCAAACTGTGCTGCCATCACCATATAGACCAGGGCAATGCCTAACACCAGGAGAAGGACAAGATCGCCGAATGCCTTTCTTTGCTCCTCGGCTTCTCCGCCGAACTGCACCATGATATCGGGAGGAATGACGATCTCATTAACAACCTTCTGCATATCCTTGACCACATCTCCGCTTGATCTGCCGAAGGTATTCGCCTCAACGCGCACCACCCGCTCGCGGTTCTTGCGCTCGATTTCTTCGGGCACCAGCGTCTCGCTCACCGAAGCTACGCTCGACAGGGGTATACTTTTCCCTGCCTTGATGAGCGGCAGATTCTCGATATCGGACACGGACATCCGGTCTTTTTCCTCAAGCCGCACGTAGATGTCATAGGTCTGTCCCCGCTCGCGGTACTTGGAAGCACTCGCTCCCTGGATATAGGTCTTGACCGTATCCGCAATCGCGGACATGTCAAACCCCAAATCCGCTGCCTTGACCCTGTCGACCTCGATCTTTAACTCCGGCCGCCGGGCTTCGCGGGAAATGCTGACGTCGACAGCGCCGGGGATTTTCTCGGTTTCCTCCTTGAGCTTCGCAGCAAGCGCATTCGTGTCTTCAAAGGAATGGCCGATGATTTCAAGTTGTATCGCCTTTCCTCCTCCCCCCGTAATAAGCCTGCCGATCGGATTGCCCGTCGTAATGTCTGTCCTGAGAACCCCGGGGATAGACAGGATCTGCCGTCGCAAATCCTGTCCGACCTGACGAACGCTGCGCCTGCGAGCCGTTTTCGGCGTCAACTTCATCCCTGCCTGGATAATGTTGGTCCCTGAAACGTTGCCGAACGCTCTTCCCATGCCGGGAATCTGGCCGCTGCGCACGTAAGAATACCGCGCCTCAGGAACGCTTTTCGAGAAAATGTCTTCGACGAACCTGGCAACCTTGTCTGTTTCCTCGACCCTCGTTCCCACGGCAAGATGGATATTCAGCCGTAGATCTCCGGTATCCTCCTCGGGCAGAAACTCGGTGCCCAGAAAACGCCAACCGAGGGAGAGCGATCCGGCTAAAACCGCCAGCGACACGCCGATCACGCGCTTGCGATGCCGCAGGCTCCAGGTCAACATGCGCGCATATCCGTTTTCAAGCCACACAAAGAATCTTTCGGCGGTCAGATAAAAACGGCTGCGTTTCTTTCTCTCGTCGTAGCGCAGCCACACTGAGCAGAGCATGGGGCTGAACGTCGCCGCCGTGAACAAGGACGCCATGAGCGTCACGATGACGATCGCGGCGAGCTCGCCGAACATGATACCGACCACGCCGCGGACGAACATAAGAGGAGCAAAAACGACGACCGTCGTCAACGTTGACGCGGCAATAGACAGATAAACTTCCGTGGTCCCGAAAATCGCCGCTTCCTGCGGACGTTCGCGCCGTTCAAGATGCCGGAACACGTTATCCACAACTACGATAGCGTTATCCACAACCATGCCGCTGGCGATCGCGAGCGACGAAAGGCTGATCACGTTAATAGTCTTGCCGCTCAAAAAAAGGTAGATAAAACTTACCAGCAGCGAGAACGGGATGGTCAGCGCAACCACGGCGCTTGAGGCGAACTGGCGCAGGAAAAACCAGGTTACCAGGATTACCAACACCAGGGCAAACCAGACCGACTGCTTGAGAGAATTGAGAGAATCAATGATATCCTGGGATGTGTCGAAAATCGTGGTGACCTTGACGTCGCGGGGAAACGTCCTCCTGATCTCGTCGATCTTTTGTATCACCCGCCGGGCGACTTCAACGGTATTGGTCCCGCTTTGTTTCTGCACCATCATGATCAATGCCGGTTTGCGGTCGACACGGACGATGGTCGAGACTTCCTTGAATCCGTCCTCCACGCGCGCCACGTCTTTCAGGTACACGAGCCTGCCCTGACGCTCTCCGAGAATCACGGAGTTAATCTCGTCGGGTGAGGCGAATTCGCCTGGCAACCGCATGAGATAATCGGTCATCCCGGATTTGAGGCTGCCGACCGGCTGGGTTATGTTTTCCCTCCTGAGCGCATTCTGTACGTCGAGCACGGAAAAGCCGTAACCCTCAAGGCGCTGACGGTCGATCCAGATATTGATCTGACGCTCTAATCCCCCTCCCTGAAACTGCACGGCGCCGACTCCGGGGAGCTGCCGCAGCGCATCGCCAAGGCGCTCGTCGATAAAATCGTAGAGCCCGCGATAGGATTCCTCGGCCGTAATGCCCAGAAAGACGATCGGGATGTTCGCGGTGTTGAATTTGAAGATGAACGGGTTCTCCATTTCATCGGGGATATCCGGCAAGAACCTCTTGGCAAGCTCGATACGGTCGCGGATGTCGTTGGTCGCGGCGTCAAGATTAGTCCCCCAGGCGAATTTCAGCCGCACCAGCGACAATCCTTCGGAAGAAACCGCGGTAATCTCCTCGATACCGGGCGTGGTGGACAGCTGATTCTCGAGCTCCTCGGTCACCTTGATCTCGACGTCTTCGGGGTTTGCGCCGGGATAACTGGCAATCACGCTGATGATCGGCGGTTCGATCTGCGGAAATGAATCGACTCCCAGCCTGGTCAGGCTATAGAGCGCGAGCAGGATGATCCCGCAGAACAACATGAGGTTCGTGACCGGCTTGCGGACGCCGAACGACGGCAGGCTCATGGAGAATGACCCTCTTTTTGATCGAGAACGGCAGCGCCGTCATACAGCTGCTGCTGACCGAGCACCACGACTTTATCTCCCGGACGTAATCCTGCATGCACCACAATGGATCCTCCCTGGCGCAGTCCGGTCTTGACCGTGCGCTTGCGGACATGCGTCCCATCGATTACATACACATAATAATCGGGTGCGGTACCCAAAAGAGCCTCTTTTCTGATCACCGGGACTCCCTGAAACTCGCGCATCACGATGCGCACGCGGGCGAACATCCCGGACCGCAGTTTTGCGTCAGGGTTCGGCACCGTTATTTCCACGGGCGCCGCGCGCAGCGCCGGATCAACCACCGGGCTGACCTTGGTAATTTCTCCGGCAAACACATCATTCGGATACGCGTCCACTGAAATGTCCGCGGTCTGACCAAGCCTGATGTCAGCGAGGTATTTCTCCGGAATATTCAAGTGTATCTTGACGCTCGACATATTTACGATGAGTGCAACCGCGCTCTGCGGCGTTACCAGCGTGCCGATATCCACCTGCACCCTGCCGACCGTGCCGGCAAGAGGACTCTCCACCGGAGCCTGCTCATAGTGTTCCCCTGCTTCATCCCGGTCGATCATGGCGATTGCCTCTCCCTTGGCGACAACCGCGCCGTCTTCTTTCAGCTTCGCGATAATCTTGCCGCTCACCTTCGGATACACCAGGACTTCGTCAAGCGCGCGGATGTCTCCGACGTAATCAATCGTCTCCTTGATATCCCTGAGCGCAATGGCCTCTGTGCGCACCGGGATACTTTGTTCGGCGCGCTCTGCCGGCTTATCCGCGGGAGAGCATCCGGCTATGCCGGAGAAACCTGTCAAACCCGCTGCGACGATAACACACCACGCTATCATCGGGTTCCGGCGCTTGTCGTAATCGGTCATGAAGTCCCTCCTGCGGCTCTTTCGAGCGTACTCTTTGCGATAAGATATTCAAAAATTGCCTGTTCACGATTAAAAACGGAAATCACATATTTGAGCTGTGCATCATCCAGCGCGACCCGACTGACCTGTCCAAGCCTGAACTTTTCCTGAGCGACAGCAAGATTCTCCCTGTAACGGACGATATCTGCTTCGCTTGCCCTGATACTGCCTGCCGCTGCGATCACGGCCAGGTGCGCCTGCCTGACCTCAAGCGCGATATCCTGGCGGACCTTTTCGCGGGCCAGCTCTGACTGCCTGAGCGCGACCGTTTCTTGCTCGACGCGCGCGCGGGTCTGCCAGCCGTCGAATACCGGCCAGGAAACCGTCAACCCCAGCACGTTAAAATCATTCCAGCCTTTGGTCGGACTAAAACCCAGAGAGTTACGCGAACGGCTGTAATAATCCCATGACGCGGATACCGCAGGTTGTGAGCCGCTGCGCGCACGTGCGACTGCCTGCTGCTGCGATTTGACGCGCGCTTCGTTCTCGCGCACTTCCGGCCGGGCGGTTATCGCCTTAGCAAATGCTTCGTCATACGCCAGCGCACGGGGATCATACTCGAACGTTCCGTCAGGAACCACGCGTACCGACGGGTCAAGCGAGAGCAGCCTATTCAACGCGGCGCGCGACGCATCAACCTGCGTGAGGCTCTCCAGGTATGCGTCTTCGGTTGCGGCGCGCTGAGCCCGCGCGTTGAGCACGTCCGACTGAGCTGCCTCACCTTTGGAGTACTTTGCCCGGATAATAGCTTCATGCTGAACGCTGTTTTCCAGAATATCCTTATTCAGCTCGGAGAGCTTGCGCGCCAGAAGCAGCGTCAAGAACCCTTTCTGCGCCGCCAGCACCGTATCAAGCTTTCTGCCCTCAAGCACCGCCTCTTCCACAACGATATCTGATTCGGCCTGCCGGATAGCGGCGACGATTGCGCCTCCCTGATACAATGTCTGTGTTAACGATGCCTGTCCGGATACGGACGGAATGCTCTTGGCGTAGAGTTCGCGCGTCGTCTCCCATCTACCCTGAACAGCCAGCTGCGGATTGCGCGCTGACCGTGCCTGCGCCAGGAGGGCAGCCGCTTTCTCGACCTGCGCTCCCTGTAAAAGCACATCCTTATTATCGCGCACAGCAAGGGCAACCGTGTCTGCGAGAGAAAGCCGCACCTCCTCTTGCGTGCGCGTCTGGACCGTCACCGCCAGAGGTTCCGCGTTCACGGCCAGAGGGATGCCAAAGACAATCGCCAGTACCACCGCCCCTTTATGCACCGGATTCCTCCGCAAGGATGATATCGCGCATCCGGGTGACGATACGCAGGTATTCTTCCCGGTCGTGTTCGCTTATCTGCGAGAAAATCTTGATGATGGTCGAACGTTTCTGCTCCGTGAATTTCCTCAAGAGACCCCGGCCCTGGGCGCTCAAACGGACCCTGGTGATCCTGCGGTCGTCGGGATCAGGAAGCCGCTCAGGATGGCGCTCGCGCACCATGCGGTCGATGAGACCGGTTACCGCGGCGGTGGTCACATCGAGATAGCGCGCCAGTGCGGTCATGGTCGACTCTCCCTCATCGCCCAGATACTTCATGACCAGAAACTGCGCAGGGCTGACCGCTCCCACGAGCGACGAAGGCTGCCTCCTGAAAAACCCCTTCAGGATGAGCGGCATGATTTCGTTCAATCGGTCGGCAAATTCGGGAAGCGAGTGTCGCGCCATGGGCTGATAGCTTAGGTAATAAACTATTAAGTTAATTGATTATTAACTACATTAAGTATATACCGGACTCGCCGCCCTGTCAAGAAGACTCGTACGGCTCTTACCAGCTAAACGGTTGGAAGAAACGGATGGTATTGACCAGCGCCTTGACGCGCAGTACCGCGAGGATATTCACGAAGTCGTCCGTCCACGGCCTGATCCGCTTGACCGGCTGGCGGTACTCTCTCTTCCAGCCGAGATCTTCGACCAGAACTTTGAGCGCGGACGGCTCCCAGGTCAACGTCACCCAGTGCGATGCGCAGATGGGAGGGAACGTCGACGAAACGTCGCTTTTGTTAAGAATGGCGTACCCCCCGAGGTAGGAGGCATTGCTGTATAAGACCGGCACCAGGTCCAGATAGCGGTTACTGATGTGCACGAGGATAATACCGTTGACAGCGAGCCTCGAGCGGTAGGTCTGGATCGCCTCGGCGGTGATCAGATGCAGGGGAATGGAATCGCCGCTAAAGGCGTCGATGATGATCAAATCGTACTCCTTGCCGGAAGCCCTGGCAAGGTTCAGCCGCGCGTCTCCGATAATAACATGCACGTCAGCCGGGGTCTTATGCACATAGCTGAAAAACTTCGACGCGATCGATTGCACCTCGGGATCGATCTCGTAATAATCGATCGATTGACCCTGCCTGCCGTACGCGGCAATACCTCCGACCCCCAAACCCACGATCCCCACGCGTTTGAAATCGAAGGCCGGCGAGGTCAACAGCCTTCCAACCGGACCCTCCCGATGATAGTAGGTGACCGGCTCAAGGGCCTTGGTATCATCGAGATACTGGCCTCCGTGCATGGTCGTGCCGTTATTGAGAAACCGTACCCCCCGGTTGTCATAGACGTAGTAGATTCCGTAGTAGTTACGCCTTGCAAACACCACCGAGCTTTTTGTCCACAACGGCTCGATAAACGGAAGAATCACGACAATCATCGCGCAGAGCATCAGCAGGCTCTTGGGGCTGCGCCTGAGCTGAGCGCATATCGCATAAAATATCCAGACCAGCAGGATGAGCGTGAACACGTTGTACCGATGGCTGACGATCGGCCAGATGATGAGCGCCATGTTCGCATAGACGATGAATCTGACGTTACGCACACCCATGGGTTCCTGCATATCATCTCTGCCCAGAGCGACCAGAATCAGAAGGAGCGCGAGCGGATATTCGAGCGTCGAGCTCGTCACCAGAGGAATGACCCAGGTCACGACAACGCCGCCGACAAAACCCCCGAGAGAAAGCACCAGATAAAACGTCGGCAGGGCAGACGCATCGCGCGGCTTGCGGAGCAGGAGTTCCCGCTGGCAGAACATACACAGACAGAAAAGAAGGACGGTATGCACGAGCAGCAATACCATAATCGGCAGCGTGCGCTGCAGCGTCAGAAAGAATGCCAGGATCGCCCATCCCGCGATGAGATGGAATTTTTCGTATATCCAGGACGGGCACCAGGGGACTCTCTTGAAATTAAGCACGAAGGAAAGCAGGTATATGCAGAGGGGAATGATCCATAAAAGCGGCGCCGGCGTGATTTCGTAGGTAATGATATTGGTGACCGACATGAAACTCATGACCCCGGCTGCGGAAAAAAGAAACCAGGACAGCCGGTCACCAGTCGCACCAGCCGTTGTCTTAACCGGGGGCGCGGCTAATGCGCCTTCGGTTTTTACTGCCGCGAATACCGCGCAACAGAGCGCCACAAACACAAGATATCCCATCCTCCAGACGAATATCTGCGTGGACAGGCCCAGGAACGGCTCGACCAAAAACGGATATGACACCAGCGCAAGGAAAGACCCGAAATTCGAGAAGGCGTACAGCACCCAGGGATGCTGGCGCGCCGGCAGTTTCGACGCAGCGAGCCAGCTTTGAAAAATCACTGCCGACGTCGACAGCGCGAAAAACACCGGCCCGATGATTACGGCCATCTGCAGGAACACGTCAAAGACAAGCGGAATGCCTGCGCGCGGGGCAATACCGGACAGGTCTCTGCCCGGAAAAACCGCCAGCGGCAGTGCCAACAGGAGCATATGATACGGCCGCCAGCGGCCGATACCGAGACTGGCGAGCACGCGCTGCGCGAACCAATAGCCGGCCAGGAGCGTGCACTGGAAAAACACCAGCGCCGAGCCCCACACCAGATAACTGCCTCCGAACACGGGCAGGAATATCCTGGAGATGATCAGCTCGATCTGAAACATAAGGAATGCGGACAGGAAGGTAATCGCGCTAAACAGAAATGACTCTGTCATCGTGTCTCCCTGGCGGAAGAATCGATCCCGAGCGTCGCCAGAAGTTGCTCCAGGAAACGCCGCTCCGCTTCGACCATGCGCGTATTGTGTTCGAGAATAGTGCCGAGCACGGGATTCGCGTCGGATGACAACCCCTGCCTCATGCGGACAAGCGACCGCTCGAGCCGCTCCAGAATTCCCATGCGCGCGCGCAAACGGCGGTGAGCCACAGGAAGGCTTAAATGATGCAGGAAATACAGGCTCACGTCCAGGCTGAAGCGCGGTCTGGTGAAATCAAGAAGGCTCTGCGAGAGCAGCTCGCGAAACCGCTGCCTGCCGCGGGAGGTGAGTTCGTAGACAAACTTCCGCGGCCGCTTCCCGAGCCTGATGCAGCGTTTTGAAATATAGCCGTTCTTTTCGAGAACGGTCAGCGGGTAATAGATCGAGGTAACTTCGACACCGGCGAACAACGAAAGGATATTCCTGATATTTTTCTTGATTTCGTAGCCATGGCGGGGTTTTTCGGCGAGCAGACCGAGGAGAATGAGCTCGTCAGATATCATGTGCGCGCCTTACTGCCCGCCGGCTACGCAACCGATACTCCGGAATTTAGCGTACCGGTTACGCAGAAGATCGGCGGGAGATAATTTTTCCAGGTCCGACAGATGCCGCTGGATGCTCGCCTTGACTGCCTGCGCGGTTGCCTGAGGATCGCGGTGGGCGCCGCCGAGCGGTTCGGGAATAATCTCGTCGATAATGCCCATTCCTAACAGGTCTTGTGCGGTCAACTTCAGGGTCGCGGCTGCGTCGCGCGCTTTTGCGCCGTCTTTCCAGAGTATGGCAGCGCAGCCTTCCGGCGAGATCACCGAGTAATACGCATTCTCGAGAACGCAGACTTTATCGGCAACGCCAACGCCGAGCGCGCCTCCTGACCCGCCTTCTCCGATCACCAGGGCGACGCACGGAGAGGCTATGCGGATCATCTCGCGGAGATTCGTGGCAATG
>CAZDUF010000040.1:0-10920 GCA_964508555.1 uncultured Planctomycetales bacterium | reverse complement strand
TTGGGAGCGGACTGTCCCAGGCCGCAGAGTGACGCCTTCCTGATCATCGAACCCAGACGCTGGAGTTTTTCCACATCACCCGGCTCTCCCCTGCCGGCCGTAATCCTGGTGAGAATTTCGAGCATTCTCTTGGTGCCCTCCCTGCAGGGGGTGCATTTTCCGCAGGACTCGTTCTGGGTAAATTCGAGAAAAAACTTGGCGATATCGACCATGCAGGAATCTTCGTCGATGATGATCATGCCGCCCGACCCCATGATCGAACCCGCCTGCGCCAGTGATTCATAATCGATGGGCGTGTCCAGGTACTGCTCGGAGAGACAGCCTCCCGATGGTCCGCCGGTCTGCACCGCTTTGAATTTCTTCTCCCCGGGAATACCGCCGCCGATATCGTAGATCATCTGCCGCAAGGTCGTGCCCATCGGCACCTCGACCAGACCGGTATTCTTGATCTTGCCCGCGAGCGCGAAGACTTTCGTCCCTTTGCTTTTTGCCGTACCGATCGACGAGAACCATGCCGCTCCGTCCAGAATAATCACCGGAACATTCGCCCACGTCTCCACGTTGTTGATCAGCGTGGGCTTGCCGAATAACCCCTCGACCGACGGATACGGCGGACGCGGGCGCGGCATGCCGCGCGAACCCTCGACCGAATGGATGAGCGCGGTCTCTTCGCCGCAGACAAACGCGCCGGCGCCCAGACGCAGTTCGATATCGAACGAGAACGCGCTCCCCATGATGCGCTCGCCGAGAAACCCCTCTTTGCGCGCGTCGGCTATTGCCTTTTCGAGCCGCCGGATGGCCAGCGGATATTCCGCGCGGATATAAATGATACCATTCCGTGCGCCGATAGCATACCCGGCGATTAACATGCCTTCGATAACCGTATGCGGGTCGCCTTCGATGGTGCTCCTGTCCATGAACGCGCCGGGATCCCCTTCATCGGCGTTGCAGATCACATATTTCTGATCGGAAGTCTGGTGGGCGGCACCCCGCCGTGCAGGATCGGCCGGTACGCCCTGCTGGGCGGTTAGCTCCCACTTCATACCCGTCGGAAACCCCGCGCCTCCCCGGCCGCGCAAGCCGCTTTTCTTCACCTCGGAGATAACCTGCTCAGGCGTCATCTGCGTTAATACCTTCGCGATGGCCTCATAGCCCCTCACCGAAAGATAATCGTCGATACTCTCGGGGTCGATAATCCCGCAATTTCTGAGGGCGATGCGCATCTGCCTGCCGAAAAACGACACGTCACCGAACACCCTGAAGAAACGGTTATAGAGATGATCCTCTTCGATGGCCAGGCGGGCCAGGGGCCTGCCTTTCTGAATATGCTCCTCGATGATCTCGGGGATATCTTTCTCCGTCACGCGGCCGTACACCGTATACTTGGGATTGACCACCATGACCGGTCCCCTGGCGCACATGCCCAGGCACCCGGATACCATCACCCTGACTCTGCGCTCGAGTTTACGTGAAGCAAGCTCTGCATTGATGACCGCCTCGAGCTGTTTCGACCGCTTGTGCATACAGGTCGGCCCGTCGCACAGCGTAATCACGTACTCATTCTTCATTTAACGCACCGTCCATTCTTCTATGATCTCGCCCTTCCTGAGATGCCGTTCGATGATTTCTTTTGCCCGTTCTTTCGTGACCTGCACGTATTTCGTAGGAACGCGGCCTTCTTCAACGACCTCGACCGTCGGCTCGAGGTTACACCTGCCTGAGCACCCTTTCTGGCTCAGGTAGACATCAGTCAGGCCGTTGGACACGGCTGCCTTGAACATATCCATGATCTCCCTGGAACCAGCGGCTATCTCACAGGTTGCCATGCCGACATACACTCTTTTGGCTGACAAGTATCCTTTCCCGAGGATCCGGCCGATGGCTTCTGTCCTTTTCTTTCTGATCATGTCAAGCGGTGTGACTGACGGTCCCATATACCTATTTCTCCTTTATGCTGCGGCCGCGGGGCATCTCAATGAAAAAGGCATTGCCCCGGACTTGCGGTTCTATCCAGATCCTAAAGCCGTGCTTCTCGACGATCTCTTTGGTAATGAACAATCCGAGTCCCGTCCCCTGCACCTTTCTTGTCTCGGGGCTGCGAATCCGGGAAAAACGCTTAAATAGCTCTCCCACCTGCCCGGCTGTCAGAGGGATTCCGTCGTTGTATACCTGCAGGGTCACCGCGGCATCAGTCTCCTCGGTTGACAGGATAATCCTGCCGCCATGGCTGCCGTACTTCACGGCGTTGGTCACGAGGTTATTCACCGCGATCAGGAAGAGGTCCGGGTCAACAGCAACGGTCAATCCCGGCCTGACGTTGGTAACAATCTCCATTTCCTTCTCCTGCGCCTGCTTGGTGAACTCCTCTACGGCAACATCGAGGATATCATCTTTGAGCGGCACATCGCGGGTTTTCAGCTCGAGCTCGCCCTTTTCGATTCTGCTCAGGCTCAGGAAATTCCGCACCGTCGAAGCCAAATAATCGAGGTTACGCGTGACCTGATCCATGGCTTTACGCTGCTTGAAATTGATCATGCCGAGGAATCCGTCACGCACAGAATAAGCGTTCAATATCACCGACGATAAGAGGCCTTTGAGCTCGTGAGCCACGAAACCAACCAGATCCAGATACGTCTTATTCAGTTCCGACAGCTTGTGCTGGGCGCTCATGATGCGCCTGTCGCGCTCATCGAGGCTGCCGACCATCGCGTTAAACGACTCTTCGAGTTTCTTGAGCTCGACGATATCCGTCGCCGCGTCGACGCGCGAGCGCAAATCTCCGGACGCCACGAGTTCCGTTCCCTCGAGTATCCTGCTCACCGGATTCCAGACCGCTTTACCGAGCTCAAGCGACAATAAGACCGCAAGCAGCGTCGCCCCGGCCATAATCAGCAGGAACGCGAGAAACGTGTTGCGCATGAGGAGCGTAAACGGTTTCTCGAGAAGGCCGACGTACAGGATACCGATAATGTTGCCGCGGATATCCCGGATCGGCTCATACCCGGTCAGGTACCAGTCCGTGACCACGAACGCCCGGTCGAGGAAACGGCTCCCTCTTTCCACGACGTTTTCGTACACCCGCGCCGAGACCCGCGTGCCGATAGCCCTGTTTCCGTCCTTGTCGACGACGTTGGTGGCGATGCGGACGTCGTCCTGAAAGATGGTCACGGTGCCGATCGGTTTGCCGGCGAACGCCTTGTCCTCAAACACCAGCCGGTGTATCTTGTCAATGAGCGCAAAATCTCCGTCGATAATCTTGCCGCCGTAGAGCACGCGGCCGGGGCCCGCAGGTATGGCGTATTCCATTGCCATGGCGTCCTCGATATACGCCCGGTGCGATGAGCGCGCCAGGGGCGTATCCACAATCCGTATGCGCGCGCGTTTCCTGAGTGCCGGGTCAAACGCCTCAAGTTCCCGGGCAGGTATGATCCTCGTCCCGCCGGTGGGATTACCGCGAAACGCGGCCTGCACGATCTCGCTCGCCTGCGCTGCCTGCGTCGCGCCCGTCACCAGAAAGAGATAATCAAGCCCCAGCTCTGCCTGTAACGCCTGCCTGCCTCCCTCGTCCGCTGACGCCAGATGAAACGCGGTCCGCATGCGGTTAATCTCGTCTAAATAGACGTACCGGGCGACTTTAAGCTTGAGCTCGACTTCCCGCTGGGCCCGGTTGATAATCTGCTTGTTGACCATGTACAGAGCCAGTCCCGTTACCAGCGTCCCGAACACCGCGATAACGGCGCAGAAGGAAACGAGCATTTTCTGCTTCAGACTCTCCCGTCTCATTTGCTCTTGGTCCTGTCGAGTACGTTCACGAAATAAATGAGATTCTCCAGCTCCAGTTCAAGATTAACGTTATTGACCACGCGGTCTTCGGGAGCGCGCAACCGGATCGGCGCGAAGTTCAGAATCCCCTTGATGCCCGCCTGGACAAGCAGATCAGCGACCTGCTGCGCAGCAGCGTCAGGGACGGCGATGATACCGATCTTTATCCCTTTCTCCTTAATGAAATCCTTGAGCGTCTCCAGCGGATACACCGGCACGCCTCCTGAAGGAGACTGTTTCGCGGGATCCGTATCGAACCCTGCAACAATCCTGATCCCTCCCTGTTCGAATCCTTTGTACTTCATCAGCGCCTGGCCGATGTTACCGGACCCGACCACCACTACCTTCTGCACGGTATCCTTGCCTAGAATGCTGTTGAGCTTATCGAGCAGATTGTCGATCTCATACCCGCCCCGCTTGTTGCCGGAGATGCCGAACAGGGAAAAATCCTTGCGCACGATCGACGAGGTCACGCCGATGGCATCGGCGAGGTTATCCGAAAAAACCTTGACGAAACCAAGCGACCGCAAGCGGTACAGCGCGCTCTTATACCGGGACAGACGGATGATGCACTGTTTGTTCGTAGTAGCCATAATGTTATTTATTTCACAATATCTAAGAGAATAGTACCATAAAAATAGTGCATGTCAATGTTTTTGTTATATTTTTCACATTAATCTCCCCATAAAAAACATCCCCCCTTAGTGAACATCTTCCATCCGGGCAGTATCCGCAACCGTAATGCCGTGCCTGCTGATATACCCGGCGGGTACTTCAAGCACAAATCGTGTTTCGGCGTCCGCGGAAAAACTGGGGCACTGCGCCCCTGTGCAGGGCGCGGCATTCTGCGTCACTGCGCGCACTCTTCCATCTGCGGCAATCCAGATAAGATCAATCGGGAAAAACATATTCTTCATCCAAAAACGGTACTCCCCCTCCTCGGGAAACACAAACAGCATCCCATCTCCCTCGGCAAGCGCCTCTCTCCCCATGAGCCCGATACGGCGGGCTTCCTCCGTACGCGCAACTTCCGCGTTCACGCACCCCTGAGGAAAGCAAACCGCAGCATGTTCTTTTCCTGTCACTGGTTCTCCGAGCGCGGCGTGCACCATACTCCGCAAACCGGCATCCGCCAGCACGCGCGCCAAGAGCTCCCGGGAAAACTCCCGGACGTCGGTAATGTTCTCGAAACGCTCGCGGATACCAACGTTGAACGACACGACGCGCGCAGGGGTCCTGGTGCAATCCGTATACACGATCCTGCGCAGCTCCAGATCAAGCTGCCCGATGCGCACGCGCGGCTCCTCTGCGCTCTCTGCGCCGAACATTGCCAGTGACCGGATATTCAACGCTCCGTCCTGGTTTCTGACCAAACGCAGTTCATCAACACTGAGGACGAGCCGCGGGAGAACGTTCTGCCCCAGAAAAAGAGATTTCCAGGAGTAATCGGCGTCGAGACGGGAAATTTCGAGCATGCCGGAATCGCTCTCACATTCCCAGCCGGGAGGGTTTTTGAAACGAATATCTGCAAAACGCATGGACGCGCGCATCACATCGGCCTCTGCCTTTGCCGCGGTGACTTCGCCTGGGGAGAGCGTCATCAGGTAGCGCATCAACAGTCTGAGCGCTATCGCATCCTTCAAAACAAGAACCGCGAGAAACACTGCTGCTGCGCAGCACACGGCACACGCCGAAAGAATCGTCTTTTTCATACGCCGCAAAGGAGGAGTTTTAGGAAAGATCTTTCTGCATGCCGTGTTCGCGCAGTTGGAGGATATAATTCATTATCCCGATACCCTGGATTTTCAACGGCAGGCGCAATTCGTCCGCCGATATCCAGATGACAATCTGCCGGGGCGTGCTTTCGAAGCGATAGGAGCGGAAACTTCCCATGGGCACGGTCACGTCCTCGATGCCCTTCAATGCTACCGAAAAAGACCTCCCCGGCAAATCCACCTGAAACACCTGGCCGACCTTCAATTCAGGGAGATCGCGTATATAATGCGGCAGGAGAATCGGGTGCTGCAAAGGATTATCCCTGCGGATCACTTCAGGCCGCGTGCCGGGCTTGTCTTTGGTAATGGTCAGGACGAATTGTTCCTGATCGTATTCCTCGACGATCTGCTCCTTCAACATCATGCTCGAGATCTGCCGGTTCACCCGCACCGGAAGAAACGTCGCAGGATCACTATAAATTTCTTCACGATCCTTCAGCCGCGCGCAATCCGTTTCAAAAGTCCTGACCTGGAGCCGCCTGCCGTCCAAATCCCTATCCTGCATCCTGCGATACACGGACGTGCCTATTTTGATTTTGCCGAACATGACGTCAAACACCATCGTCTCGCCGGTTCTGTCAGCCTCCGGCAGCTCAGGCTGTGCCGGCGCAGCAGCAGGGCGCATCAAAGGAATCTTAACATACGCGCGCCAGACAGGCGCGTGCTGCTGGACAAAAACGACTATGATGAAAAGCGCGGCACCGGCGACAACAATCCTTTTCATGGGGTTTTACAGCATCAATTGGTAGCTGTTCTTACGCAGCCACAGCCTGCCTTCCCGGTACTCCGGATAAATCCGTTCTACCGCCGCCCAGAATTTTGCCGAATGGTTCAAATGCTCAAGATGGGCGACTTCATGGACGACGACGTAATCGATAACCGCCGCGGGAGCAGCGGCGAGTCTCCAGCTGAAAATCAACCTGCCGCCTGAGTCGCATGATCCCATTCTGCAGATGGCATTACCGATAGCAACCCGCGCCTGACGGCGTGCATGCGGGAGAAACCTGCGCAACCTTTCGCCGACAAGCCGCGCCGCCTCGGCGCGGTACCATTGCCGCAGCAACGCCTCCGTCTCGGCGAGGCGCGACGCACGGATAAAAAAACCGTCTTCGAACCGCACATCCGGCCCGTCATTGGCAGCCCGCACTGGATACATCCTGCCCAGATACGGGATACCCGTGCCGGCGGCAAGCCTCCGGGAGAGGGCCATTTTTTCTATTGTACGCACGAACGCGAGTTTACGCAAGATCCATTCTCGTTTCTCGCGAAGTATCTCATCGATGCGCGCGCGGTCAAAACCGTAGGGCACTCTGATAATAACCTGCGCGTCCCACGTCACGCGTAACGCTATACTTCGGCGGCGCGAGAGTATGATTTTATCAACGATGATATCATCCATAAGCAAAGAGGAGCCGCCACAGCCATCTTGACGGCTCCCTTCATTATATCAATGCTCGTTATGTCCTCAACTCGAAGAACTCAGCAGATACACTCCACCATACCCTGCCCGCAGTCTCTGCATATCCCCCGCGACCGCGCGCTGCGTCTTCTGGTTGCATGTCTGGAACGTCTGCGTGCCATATCCATCGCCTCCCTTCATCTAGGAGTATCATACCGCACACATCCGCATGGCGTAAAGGGCCATCTTCCCCTTTTCCCTGACTTTTGTCTACACTCTTGAGGCGTGGCGCGGCTGTGCTTACTTCTTTTTTTCGCATCCGTTACGCGGGCCGACAGGTTACCCGGCCGTACTTGAACGGCCGGTACGCGCCTCTGCGCGGCCTGTCCTGCGAGCCACCCCCCGGCCGACATGTTTGCCCAATCCCTCCCGATAATACTGGCGGTAGAATCCCTACAACAAAATTTCATTCCGCAATTCCATCCCCGCGTTAAACAGTGGGGTTTTTGTGGAGAGATTTATTATCCTCGCCCTCGTGGTTGTTGAAATGCCGGAGCATGTTTCCTTTTCGCGGCGTCGAGGCAAGGAGCGGGCATGGTTGCCCCGCTTCTTGATACAGGGCAGAGCGACGCAGCCGAGTCGAGCGCAGCCCCGCCTCGCAGGGGCGGGGCAAGCGTCCGCGAAAAGGAAAACATACGCAGGCATCCGTCCACTTCTCCAGGCGAGGAAGTGTGAGAAACTCGCGAAATTTTCAGCGCACGCACCGGCCATAAGAGATGGCCGGTGGATATATGCGCAGCACCGAATATTAAAGATTGGCCTACAAGGAGATTTAGACAAGCGGAATGGAGGAAGAACCGGTGAGGAATGTGTCGATGTAGTGCGCCGAGCGGCGGCCTTCGGCGATTGCCCAGACGATGAGCGACTGGCCCCGGCGCATGTCTCCCGCGGCAAAAATGCCTTTCCGGGAGGTCATAAAATCAGGCCCTGTGGCGACGTTGCCTCGCTGATCGAGCATAACGCCAAGGTCTTCCAGGAGCCCTTTCTTCTCGGGATGCATGAAACCGAGGGCGAGAATCACCATATCGGCTTCGATTTCGAACGCGGAGCCGGGAATATCCCTCATCACCATGCACTGCTTCTCGTCGCGTCCGACCTCGACGCGCACGCAGCGCAGCTTCGAAACCCGGCCGCAAGGGCCTTCGAACTTGACTGTTTTCACCGACCAGTCTCTCGTGCCTCCCTCTTCATGGCTCGTCGACGTTTTCAAAAGCAGCGGATACGTCGGCCAAGGATAGCCGGGAGTACGGCACTCTGCCGGACGGGGCATAATCTCTATCTGTACCACGCAAGAGGCGCCCTGCCGGTGCGCGGTACCGACGCAGTCAGACCCCGTGTCTCCGCCGCCGATAACCACAACGCGCCTGCCTGCGGCGTCAATACTCGGCTTCGGCTGTATCTTCTTCCCCGACTGCGCCCGGCGGTTTGCCTCGATCAGATAGTCCATGGCAAAATGGATGCCGTCGAGATCTCTGCCCTCGACGGCAAGATCCCTGGGCACGCGCGAACCGCCGGCCAGACACACCGCGTCAAAATTCTTTTTCAGCTTAGCCGCCGTATATGTTTCCCCTGCGCAGACGCCTGTCTTGAACATAACTCCTTCTTCTTTGAACAGCGCAATGCGGCGGTCAAGCACAGATTTATCCAGCTTGAAATCCGGGATACCGTAGCGCATGATACCCCCGATACTGTCATCCCGCTCGAACACCGTGACGCGGTGGCCGGCCCTGTTCAATGCCGCAGCGCAGCTTAATCCTGCCGGGCCCGAACCCACGACGGCGACGTTCGTGCCCGTGCGTTTCTTCGGCGGACGCGGCCTGACGTAGCCGCGCCGAAAAGCCTGCTCGATGATCGAAAGCTCGTTCTCCCTGATCGTTACCGGATCGTCGTTAATACCGAGCACGCACGCGTACTCGCAGGGTGCGGGACAGATTCTGCCTGTTATCTCAGGCCAGATATTGGTCTCCTCCAGCAGCTCGAATGCGCGTTTCCAGTTCTTCCGGAAAACCGCATCGTTCCACTCCGGGATACGGTTAGAGACCGGACACCCCCAGTGGCAGAACGGCACGCCGCAATCCATGCAACGCCGAGCCTGCTCGACGGAATGTCCCTGCGCCGGCACCGGCGCGACTTCCTTATAATCCTTCACGCGCTCGCACACAGGGCGGCACTCCTGCGTTTTACGCTCAATCTGTAAGAATCCTTTGGGATCGGCCATGTTTTATTTTATCCGTCCGACATGGTCTCGGCGCTCCCCTTCATAGGCTTCGGCGCCTGAGATGCAAGTATTCTCTTGTACTCAAGCGGCATGACCTTCACGAAATATCCGGCATGCGCGCCAAAATCGTCGTGTATCTTTTTTGCCAAGGGACTCGCCGTGTACCGGACATGGTCGGCCAGCAGACCCTTGACCGTCTCAAAGTCATCTGCCTGCGGTTTCTCAAGCGCAACCATCTCCATGTTGCAGCGGGATTTAAAATCTCCCTGCCTGTCGTACACGTACGCGATACCTCCGGACATGCCTGCCGCGAAATTACGGCCCGTGGCTCCAAGCACCACCACCCTGCCGCCGGTCATGTATTCGCAGGCATGATCGCCCACGCCTTCGACGACAGCATAGACCCCGGAATTGCGTATGCAGAACCGTTCACCGGCAACCCCTCTGATAAAAGCCTCTCCGGTAATTGCGCCGTAAAACGTGGTGTTGCCGATAATAATGTTTTCTTCGGCTGTAAAACTGCTGCGGCGGTCAGGATACACGATGATGCGGCCGCCGAACATCCCTTTCCCGATATAATCGTTGGCCATGCCCTCAAGCTCAAACGTTATGCCGCGCGCCAGGAATGCCCCGAAACTCTGCCCGGCTGTGCCGCGAAATACGCAGTGAATCGTATCCTCGCCTAACCCGTTCTCTCCCCGGCGCCTGCAGACCTCGCCACTGAGCATGGCGCCGACCGTGCGGTCGCGGTTCGCAATAGGAAGCTCGATCGACACGCGGGAACCTTTATCAAGCGCCGGCGCCGCTTTTTTAATCAGCGTGCGGTCAAGGACGCTCTCGATTCCATGGTCCTGAGGCCGCGAGTACCGGATGCCGACTGACGGATCAACCTGAGGTTTAAAAAGAATCCGGGAGAGATCCAGGCCTTTGGCCTTTGGCGGCACCATCTGA
The DNA here is from genome assembly GCA_964508555.1 of uncultured Planctomycetales bacterium. GTDB lineage: Bacteria > Omnitrophota > Gorgyraeia > Gygaellales > Profunditerraquicolaceae > CAZDUF01. The sequence goes on along the minus strand of CAZDUF010000040.1, from coordinate 695 downwards.
GGGTCGACTTCAAGCAGATCGGTTCTGCCGATCATCTCGTCGATGGTGCGCATGCCGAGCGAACACATGATCCGGCGCACTTCTTCGGCGACGAAACGGAAGTAATTGACCACGTATTCCGGTTGGCCGCGGAATTTCTTCTCCAGGAACTCATCCTGTGTAGCAACGCCCACGGAACAGGTGTTCAAATGGCAGTGCCTGAGCATCACGCAGCCGAGCACGATCAGGACAGACGTCGAAAATCCGTATTCTTCCGCTCCCAGGAGCGCGGCGATGACCACGTCCCGGCCGGTGCGCATCTGGCCGTCTGTCTGCAGGCGGACGCGCGAACGCAGATCATTGAGCACGAGGGTCTGGTGCGTCTCAGACAGCCCCAGTTCCCAGGGGAGACCGGCGTGCATGATGGAGGAGACCGGCGACGCTCCGGTGCCGCCGTCGGCGCCGGAGATCAGGATCATGTCCGCGTGGCCTTTGGCGACGCCTGCGGCAACCGTGCCCACGCCGATTTCCGACACGAGTTTGACGCTGATACGGGCGCGGGGGTTGGCGTTCTTCAAATCGAATATGAGCTGGGCTAAATCTTCGATCGAGTAGATGTCGTGGTGCGGCGGCGGCGAGATCAGGGTGACGCCCGGGGTCGAGCAGCGCAGCTTCGCGATCCGCTCGTCGACCTTCGCCGCCGGGAGCTGGCCGCC
>CAZDUF010000039.1:4767-10963 GCA_964508555.1 uncultured Planctomycetales bacterium | reverse complement strand
CCGGCTCGTTGCCGTGCGTCATGAGGCAACGAAACGCGACGATACCGTTCTATGGGGCGATCTGCGGCAGATGGGCATTGCCTGGTACCGGGACCGGGGGATTGATTTTACGCTGCTCAACGCCCGTCTGGCTGAAAGGTTCGGCAGATGATCGGCGTTGGGTTATTTCACATTCTGGTTTTCCCGGGGTTTTTCTTTCTTATCTCTCTGAGTTTCGCCGCGGAATTCGTCGACCGCAAGCTCTACGCGCGTTTCCAGAATCGCGCCGGGCCGCCGTGGTTCCAGCCGATAGCCGATTTTTTCAAGCTCATCGGTAAAGAGGATATCGTGCCGGCCGAGGCGGACACGCAGATCTTCAAACTGATGCCGGTTGTGGCGCTTGCCGCCGCCTCATCCGCTGTCATGTACATTCCGTTGTGGAGTTCCCGGGCGCTATTGTCGTTTCAGGGAGATATTATCGTTGTTCTGTACCTGTTGACCCTGCCGACGCTGACTTTTTTCCTCGGGGGGTGGTATTCGCGCTCGGTCTATTCGATGATCGGGGCTGTCAGGGCGTTGACGCAGTTGTTTGCCTATGAGGTGCCTCTGTTTCTCTGCGTTCTGGCGCCGGCGCTGTTGGCAGATACCTGGTCCATTACCGAGATGGTCGCTTTCTATAACAGTCATCTGGGATATGCGGCATTCAATCTCCTCGGATTCGGGGTGGCCCTGGTCGCGCTGTTGGGTAAACTGGAGAAAGTCCCGTTCGATATCCCTGAGGCCGAGACCGAGATCGTCGCCGGAAGTTTTACCGAGTTCAGCGGCAGGTATCTGGCGTTTCTGCGGCTCGCGATGAACGTGGAAATGGTCTCAGCGGCGTCGCTGTTGGCCGCTGTGTTTATGCCGTTCGGACTCCATCTGCCGCCGGTCCATCGGTTTTTCATGTATCTCGCGCAGGTGTTTCTGATCATCGGGGCTCTGGCGTTCATGCGCTCGCTCTTTGCGCGCGTCCGCATTGACCAGATGATCAATCTCTGCTGGAAATATTTCGCGCCGCTGGCGTTCCTGCAGGTCGTGATCAATCTCATACTGAAGGGAGTGCTGCCGCGATGAAACCGGGATCGTTTGCGCATCTTTTGTTCGGCGCGCTGTTCAAAAAACCTGCGACGCTGAACTATCCGGCTGACAAGTCCGGCATGCCTGAGGGGTTCAGAGGGAAGCTTGCATTCAATGCGCAGGCATGCGTGGGATGCCAGATGTGCGTCAGGGACTGCCCGTCAGGGGCAATCGCCATTACTAAGGTCGGGGAGAAGCAGTTCGAAGCCACTATCAACCTCGGTAAATGCATCTACTGCGGCCAATGCGTTGATTCATGTATCAAGAAGGCGCTCTCCATTACGCCGGAATTTGAGTTGGCCCGGCTTGAATCGGGGTCGCTGAAAATTACCTACCATGCGCAACCTCAGCCCTCTCCTCCTGACAAGACTTGAGAACGCCCGCAGGGTCGCGTTCCTCGGCATCGGGAGCGAGATGCGCTCCGACGATGCCGCAGGCCTTTACGCGGTTGCCCTGATCGCCGCCGGGCTTAAAAAGCACCGCATCCGGCGCGCCAGGGTATTCTTCGGCCACACCGCGCCGGAGAATCTGACCGCGCAGATCAGGAAATTCGGGCCTGGTCTGACCGTGATGATCGATGCCTCTGATTTTGGCAAGGAGCCGGGCGAGGTGGGGATCGTGGATCTGAACCGCGCGCGCGGGGCGTCGTATTCGACGCACCGTTTACCGATGGCGGTGTTTGCGGATTATCTTCAAAAGACGGCAGGATGCGAGTGTGTGCTGGTTGGCATTCAACCCGCCTCGATACGGTACGGTCAGGAGATGTCGCCGGCTGTCAGAAAAAGCTGTGCGGCGTTGGGTAGAGCATGCGTGCAATCAGTGAGAGGAGGGAGAAATGAAGGCAATCGTTGATAAAGAGGCGTGCATCGGATGCGGTTTGTGTCCTTCGGTATGTCCGGATGTGTATAAGATGGGTGCTGATGACAAGGCAATTGTCTATGCGGATCCGGTACCGGCAAAGTCTGAAGCCTGCGCACAGGAGGCCGCAGAGCAGTGTCCGGTCACTGCGATCAAAATCGCGTAATCGTTTCCGCTCAAAAACCGCGCACATTTCAGAGTGCGCGGTTTTTGTTAATTAGGCTTGTATATTGTCCGTTTCTGATGTAATATATAATACTGTTTTTCTCTTTTAATATATATAGTTGCGGCCCCACGAATTAGAAAGAAATTCGGGTCCATAGCTCAGCCCCGACGTTTCCCGATTGTTATATCGGGGAACGTCGGGGTCCCGAGAGAGCCAAAGGCTCTCGTCGGGATCGGTCAGAGCAGCTCCGACGCTCGCTTGCGCTCGGTCGGAGCCCCGACCCCTGACGTATGTCAGGGCGTCGGGGGAGACTCATGCCATTATGGCATACGTGTATATACTCCGGTGTTCTCGCAGTGTCGGTACTATGTCGGTAGTACGGTTGATATAGTTAGGAGATTGTCTCAGCATATTCACAAAAAGCATCATTCAAGTAAGAGGTTCTCAGAACCGAAGTTGGTCTTTTCTCAAAGTTTCACGTCTCTTACTACCGCTCGCCGGCTTGAGCGACGGCTGAAATCTTTCAAGAGAAAAGATTTCCTTGAGAAGATTATCAACGATGGGGTTATAAAGAAATTAGGGCCCATAGCTCAGTCGGTCAGAGCAGGAGACTCATAATCTCTTGGTCGGAGGTTCGAGTCCTCCTGGGCCCAGATGGAATTTCTTCTGTCGTGGTTGCGGAGCGAGGCCTCCGACCAAAAGGGGTGAGGGGACATAGTCCCCGCGGTTTGGGGGTGACAGCGACCGCCGTGATTCTCGGCGGGAGCGCCAGAGGGGCGAAGCCCCTATGGGGAGCCGCCATGAATCATGGCGGCGACTGGTCGGAGGTTCGAGTCCTCCTGGGCCCACATTGATTTCTCCGACAAGGAAAAATCAATGTGCACGTGAGCGAGTAAGAGTGGCGCGGCAAGCGCCACCCCGAGCGAAAGTGCAGCAGTAGATTTCGGGCGCATAGCTCAGTTGGTTAGAGCGCTACATTCACATTGTAGAAGTCAGAGGTTCAAGTCCTCTTGCGCCCACTTTATGACGGAGGTACCCGCGTTGCCGGAAAAAATCGACCTGAAGTTACAGCTCGAGCGGTTAATCGGCCTGCAGGACATCGATAAACGGATATACCGGCTCAACGAGGAGGCGCTTCTCCTTCCGGAGGAAATCAAGAAGCTCGAGGCTGCGTTCGAGGAGAAGAAGGCGGGAGTTGCCGCAGCGGAAAAGAGGCTCCTTGATGTACAGAAGCAGCGTAAAGAGAAGGAGCTGGAACTTGCCGCTAAGGATGAAAGCGCAAAGAAACTGCAGTCGCAGCTCTATGCCCTGAAAACCAATCAGGAATACCAGGCGATGCTGCGCCAGATTAACGACGCCAAGGCCGATTCATCGGTCATTGAAGACGCTCTCATCGCCCTCTTTGACGCGGCGGATAAAGCCAAACAGCAAGTCGACCAGGAAAAGGCCATACTCGCCCGGGAAGAGAAGGGATTCGCCGAGCAGAAACTCAAGGTCGACGCGCGCATGAAGGAAATCGCCGCCGAGATCGCCGCAGAGCAGGCAAGAAGAAACGTCATCCTGCCGGGTATCGACGCGAAGGTGCTTGCGCAGTATGAAAGAGTGCTGAAGATCCGCGCGGGGCAGGCGATCACCGCGATTGAGAACGAAAATTGCACGGGATGCGGGATGCGTGTCACCAAGCAGACCGAGAACCTCGTGCGCCTGAAGGAATCCCTGGTCACCTGCGACGTGTGCAATAGGATCCTGTACATCCCATGACGCACCTGGAGGTTTATATCGACGGGGCTTCCAGGGGTAACCCGGGGCCTTCCGGCATCGGCTACATCATGTACCGCGCCGGCAAACCCGTAAAGAAAATTTCACGTTTCATCGGTATGGCTACCAACAACGTGGCAGAGTACTCGGCACTCATTGCCGCTCTCGAAGAAGCCCGCCGCATGAAAGCGGATTCATTGACCGTCAAAAGCGATTCGCAGCTTTTGTGCCGGCAGCTCGACAGGAAATATAAGGTCAGGAACGAATCGATCGCGTCGTTGTTCGTGCGCGCGCACAACCTGCTCGCCGATTTCACCAAGGTGAGCGTGGTCAATGTGCCGCGCGAGCAGAATAAGGAGGCTGACAAGCTCGCCGGCGACGCGGTCAAAGATCATCTACAACGGGCGGGAAGCGACTGCCCTGGCGCATCTGCGGGGCACCCGGCCTTAAAGGATGGGTCGGTGTGTGCCGCCGCGCAAGGGAGGAAAGTCCGGGCTCCAGAGGATAACGCGCTCTGTAATACAGAGTTGCCGCCGAACCAGGCCACATTCGGGTTTTGAATTTACGGCAGGGTCCGGCGGCACAGGAAAGTGCCACAGAAAAGAAACCGCGTGGAGGCAAGCGCATGTTGTTTAGTGCGCAACGCCCCGGCCTATAGGAAGGCCGGCTGCGTGGCAACGCGCACCGGCATTTCCGATTATGCCGGGTGCGTACGCTTCTGCGTAAGGGTGAAAAGGTAGTGTAAGAGACTATCCCGACGGGCAGAAGATGTCGGTCGGGACTCCGATCGAGCGTAAGCGAACATCGGAGCCGGGGTCCCGGTGACGGGGCCCGCATGGCAAACCCCGCGTGGAGCAAAGCCAATAGGTCTGTCTCATGAGAGTGATCCGCTCTCGTCTCTTCGCGGAGAGGACAGGCGGGTAGGCTGCTTGAATCCGCGGCGCAAGCCCAGGATCCAGAGGAATAGTCGTATGGCCGCCAATACATCATTGGCGGCCTAACAGAACCCGGCTTATTCTGCCCGTTGTTTATTTCTGGGCGTCACGTCACAATACATGCATAACCTCAACTTCTTTTTCGCAGTCGGTTTCATCAACCGTCCGTATGCTGCAGCGCGGTACGTCGGATAGATTATTTTCACAAACAGAGCGAACGTTATCAGGGGGTTCTTATGTCAGGTCATTCTAAATGGAAGACAAATAAAGCGAAAAAATCGGTTGCGGACGCTAAGCGCGGCGCGGCTTTTACCAAGATTATCAAGGAATTGACGGTTGCCGCGCGCGAGGGCGGCGGCAATCCTGACACGAATTCCCGCCTGCGAACGGTTATGGCTCGGGCGAAAGAGTTGAACATGCCGTCGGATAACGTCAAGATGGCCATTAAGCGCGGCACGGGCGAGCTGCCCGGCGTGGTGTACGAGAGCGTCATGTATGAGGCCTACGGCCAGGCAGGCGTCGGCATCATCATTGAGGCTCTCACCGACAACAAGAACCGCACGACAGCGGAGATCAGGAGCATCCTCTCGAAAAAGGGCGGTAATATGGCAGGCGCCGGCGCGGTAAGCTTCATGTTCGCGAAGAAGGGGTATTTTCTGATCGATAAAGGGCAGGCGAGCGAAGAGGACCTGATGAATCTGGTGTTGGAGGCAGGCGCGGAAGACGTCAAGACCGATGACAAGAATTACGAGGTCATAACGCAGATTCAGGAGTTCGAAAAGGTCAGGCAGGCGCTGGCGGACAAGGGCATACAGGCCCAGGACGCCGAGGTGACCATGCTTCCGTCGACCACCATCAAGGTGACCGGCGGAGACGCCAAGAGCCTGCTCAGTCTCATCGAGGCCCTCGAGGAACACGACGACGTGCAGCAGGTGTACGCGAATTTCGATATACCCGATGAGATTATGGAGAGCGCGTAAGTAGCAGATGATTATACTCGGCATCGACCCAGCGCTGACCGTGACCGGTTACGGCGTGGTGGATGCGGCAGCGGGCAACGTCTCGCTCATCGAGGCAGGCGTGATACGCACGTCCCCGGGCACCGGCGTCCCTGAGCGTCTGACGAAGATCTACCGCGCGATATCGCGGCTTATCGACGACACGCGCTGCCAGGTGATGGTGCTCGAAAAGGTGTATTCCCACCACGGCCACCCGCTCACGGCGTTTCACCTCGGCCAGGCGCGCGGGGTGATCTGTCTTGCCTGCGGAGAGAAAGGTCTGCTATTCGCCGAGTACGCGGCGACAAAGGTCAAGAAGGCAATGGTCGGCAACGGACGCGCTTCGAAGCAACAGGTGCAGCGTATGGTGGCCGATACCTTCAACG
>CAZDUF010000039.1:0-4757 GCA_964508555.1 uncultured Planctomycetales bacterium | reverse complement strand
CCTGCTCCGAAATACGCCGACGTCACTGACGCGTTGGCGCTTGCGCTGACCCACTTTTACCTCGCACGCCCATGATTTCGATTATTACGGGAAAAATCGTCGAGCGCGGCCCCAACCGCCTGTGCATGGATACCGGAGGGATCTGTTACGAAGTGCTGATCCCCACGGCCGTGATGCAGCGCATCGAGGAATTCGTGCGCGCCGACGGAAGCATCACCCTGCGCACCTACCATTACCATCAACTTGAGCCGTCCAGGGGTTTTCCCGTGCTTATCGGTTTCCTGAACGAAGTCGAGAAGGATTTCTTCCAGGTTTTTATCACGGTGTCCGGCATCGGGCCGCGCGCCGCGCTCAAGGCGCTCAATAAACCCATATCCGCGATAGCGCGCGCGATCGACGAAGGCAATATCAGTTTCCTGAAGTCGCTTCCCGGCATCGGCGAGCAACGCGCGCGCGAAATCGTCGCGAAGCTCCAGAATAAAGTCGGTAAATTCGGGTTAATCCAGGATGCCGCTGTGGGTGCCGCCTCGCAGCCTGCCGTGCACGTTCCCGATATCGCCCGGGAAGCGCTCGACGTGCTCATGCAGCTCCAGTACAAGAAACCCGAGGCGCAGGCGATGATCAAGAAGGCGCTTGACCAGTCGCCGGACATAGAGACGATCGAAGAGCTTCTCAATGTCGTGTACCGGCAGAGGGCCAGATAAGGAGAATCTTATGGACGCGCCCAATACACTGAAGAATGTGGTTGAAGCGCTTCTTTTCGCGGCGGACAAACCGGTGACCGCCGAGCAGCTCCGGCGCGCGCTCGATACCGCGACGCTCAACGAGGTGCGTGCTGCGATCGAGAGCCTGCGCGTGGAATACGCCCAGGCAGAGCGTGGTTTCGCCGTGGTGGAGATTGCCGGCGGGTATCAGATGATCGCAAACCCTTCCTACAGCTCGTTTCTCAAAAAATTGTTCAAGGAGCGCCAGGGGGAGCGGCTTTCGAAGCCGGCGCTCGAGACGCTTGCCATCATCGCGTACCGTCAGCCGCTTACCAAGGCGGAAATCCAGTCGCTGCGTAACGTCAACGTCGACGGGATCATGAAAAGCCTCACCGATAAAGCGCTGGTCAAGATTTGCGGCCGCAAGAAAGTCCCGGGCAGGCCGTTCGTGTTCGGGACGACAAGGCTTTTCCTGGAGCATTTCGGTTTGAACGCCTTGACGGATCTGCCGAAACTTGAAGATCTCAAGCTGCCGCCCATGGAATTCGAGAAAGCCGAGGTTGAGCCGCTGACGCCGACCGAACAGGAGATTCAGAGCGGCCAGCCGTGCGCTGACCAGACGCAACTACCAGCCGAGGAGCCCAGCAATGCTCAAGAACCTGCGCAGTAAAATCGACGCGATTGACAGACAGATTACGAAGCTATTGAACGAGCGCGCCGGTATCACGCTCGACGTGGCGAGAGAGAAGAAGCAGAAAGGGATCCCTATTTACGCGCCGGACCGCGAACAGGACGTGCTCAGGAAAGTGAAAGGGATGTCGCGCGGTCCGCTGCCGGCAGGGGCTCTGGATGCGATTTACCGCGAGATCATGTCCGCGAGCATGAGCCTTGAGAAGGATTTGTCCATCGCCTACCTCGGCCCTCAAGCGACGTTCTCGCACCTTGCGGCTATCAAAAAGTTTGGGTCACAGGTGCGCTATTGTCCCTGTAATACCATACCCGACGTGTTTGGGGAGGTTGAACGCGGCGCGGTTGATTACGGGGTCGTGCCCATCGAGAATTCCGTCGAAGGAGCGATTACCTACACGATGGACATGCTGGTTGATTCTGACCTGAAGATCTGCGCCCAGGTCATGCTTGACGTGAGCCATAATCTGCTCGCGCGCGGCTCAAGCGGTACCATCAAGCGCGTCTATTCCAATCCGCAGGTCTTCGGTCAGTGCAGGCAATGGCTTCGCCAGAACGTGCCGCAGGCAGAGCTGATCGATGTGTTAAGCACGACGCGCGCGGCAGAAAAGGCGGCGTCTGAGCCTGGGTCTGCGTGCATTGCGTCACTTCTTGCCGCGCAGGTATACAAGCTGAAAGTTGTTGCCAGAGATATCGAGGATTCGCCCCATAATATCACCCGATTTCTTGTGATCGGGGAGACGTCACCGGGGCCGACCGGCAAGGATAAGACGTCTTTGCTGTTCTCGATTAAGGATCACGTAGGCGCATTGCACGACATGCTCGTGCCGTTCAAGAAGAACAGGATCAACCTTACCAAAATCGAGTCCCGGCCTTCCAAGAAAAAGGCGTGGGATTATTATTTCTTCGTCGACCTGATCGGCCACCAACAGCAGCCGGCAGTGCGTCGGGCATTGCAGGAGCTCGAGAAAAAGTGCAGATTTCTTAAAGTGTTGGGATCGTATCCGGTGTAGGAACGGATGGAAGAGGGGAGACGGAAGACGGGGGGTGGAAGAGAAACCATGGCGTTAGTTAAAAAAAACATATTGAAAGTGACGCCGTATGCGGCGGGAAAGCCGATTGAGGAGACCAGGCGCGAGCTCGGCCTCAAGCATGTTATTAAACTCGCCTCAAACGAAAATCCATTAGGGCCGTCGCCGCGTGCGCTTGCCGCGATGCGCGCCTGTCTGTCAGGGGTCAACCGGTATCCGGATTCTCAAGGATATTATCTCAGGAAGGCTCTCGCTCAGTATCATTCCGTTGCTTGCGGACAGGTGCTCCTGGGAAACGGTTCAGACGAGATAATCGATATACTTTTCAAGACGTTTTTTGAGCCGGGGGATAACGTCGTTACCTCCGAGACCACGTTTCTGGAGTACGCGATCATCGCCTCCGTGTACGGCGCCGAGGTGCGTACCGCACCGCTCAGGAATTTCACGTATGATCTCAACGCCCTGGCAAAGAAAATCGACTCACGCACGAAACTCGTTTTCATCGCTAATCCCAACAATCCGACCGGCACCTACGTTGCCCGTAAAGAACTGGAGCGTTGTCTCGGACGGATTCCTGCGCGTGTCGCGGTTGTCCTGGATGAGGCCTACGATGCGTTTATTGACGTCAAGGATTACCCGGCGAGCCTGCGGTATATCGCAGGACGCAACGTGATACTGCTCAAGACTTTCTCAAAGGTCTACGGTCTTGCCGGCGTGCGCGTGGGATACGCGCTCGCGCGCGAGCAGCTCATCGGCTACATGGAACGCTGCCGTCAGCCGTTCAACGTGAACCTGGTTGCGCAGGCAGGGGCGTGCGCCGCGCTCAAGGACAGGGAGTTTCTCAGGAAAACGCGCTCCGTTGTGCTCGCCGGCCGCAGTTTTTTCTATTCGCTTTTCGAGCGGATGGGGATTGCCTATGTGCCGAGTCAGGCGAATTTCGTGCTCTTTGACGCAGGGCGTGACGGAGTGACGGTGTTTAAAAAACTGCTCTCACACGGCGTGATCGTCCGCGACATGCAACAGTACGGGTTACGCACGTTCCTGCGGGTCACCGTCGGTACGAAGCGCGAGAACGAGATGTTCGCCAGAGCATTAGAAAAGGTCTTATCGTAGGAGGCTGTATGATTATCGTGCTCAGACCCGATGCAAGCAAGGATCAGATAAATCATATCATAGAGAAGGTTAAGTCCCTGGGTTTGACGCCGCACGTCTCCCAGGGCACCGAGCGCACCATTATCGGGGTGATCGGGCCCGAAGACATTTTGCGGGTTACGCCGCTGGAAGTGTTTCCCGGCGTCGAGACCGTGATGCCGGTGCTGGCTCCCTACAAACTCGTTTCCAAGGAGTTCCGAAAGGAAGGCACGGTCATTGATCTCGGCAGGGGGGTGCAGATCGGCGGCCAAAAGGTTGTGGTTATGGGAGGTCCGTGCGCGATCGAGAACGAACAGACCCTGCGCGAGATCGCCCAGGCGATTAAGGATTGCGGCGTGTCGGTTATCCGCGGCGGGGCGTTCAAGCCGCGCACCTCGCCGTACAGTTTTCAGGGGCTGGGAGAAGAGGGCTTGAAGATTCTCAAACGCGTCGGTGAGGACCTCGACATGGTCACGGTCAGCGAAGTCATGGATACACGCGACGTCGGCATGGTCGCGCGATACGTCGACGTGCTGCAGATCGGCGCGCGCAACATGCAGAATTTCAACCTGCTCAAGGAAGTGGGCCTGACCCGCAAGCCCGAGATGCTCAAGCGCGGCATGGCATCGACTGACAAAGAGACGCTCATGTCCGCGGAGTACAACATGACCGGCGGGAATTTCAACGTGATCCTTTGCGAGCGGGGCATCCGCACGTTCGAGGATTCGACCCGCAACACCCTCGACGTGAGCGCGGTGCCGGTGACAAAGCAGCTTTCGCATCTGCCGATTATCGTGGATCCGAGCCATGCCGCCGGCAAGTGGGGGCTCGTCGGCCCGCTCGCCAGGGCCGGTGTCGCCGTGGGCGCCGACGGCCTGATCATCGAGGTGCACACGCATCCGGAGGACGCCAAGTCTGACGGCGTGCAGTCGCTGATCCCGTCGAATTTCAGCCACCTCATGAAGGAGCTCAGGGCCGTCGCGCAGGCGATCGGCAGGGAGCTGTGACGCGCCATGCTTTTTAAACGGGCGGTTATCGTCGGCACGGGGTTGATCGGAGGGTCGCTTGCCCTTGCGATGAAAAAGAACCGCATCGCCGGAGAAATAGTCGGGATATCGCGGAAGAAACAGACTATATCCCGTGCGGTCGCGCTGGGAGCGATCGACCGCGGGGCGTGTTCGCTGGAAGCGGCGCGCTCGGGCTC
>CAZDUF010000038.1:0-11127 GCA_964508555.1 uncultured Planctomycetales bacterium | reverse complement strand
CGTAGGTGTCAACGACGATCTTCCTGCCGGTCATGCCGGTATCCGACTGCGGTCCGCCGACGACGAATTTCCCCGTTTCGTTAACGAAGTATTCGGTGTTTTTGTCCGCCCACTCCTTGAGGACCGGAAGCCCGATCACATCGATGAACTCCTGCCGGGCCTTCTTGGTAATCTGCTGGCCCGTCGAGTCAAGGATCTCCTCGGTATGCTGGCACGCCAGAACGCACGATGCCACCCTTTTGGGCTTGCCGTTATGATACTCGATAGTCACCTGCGACTTGCAGTCAGGCCCCAGATATTTCAGGGGTCCGGCGCGTCGCACGTCCGCCATCCGTTTGACGAGTTTATGCGAAAGCATGATCGGCAGCGGCATGAGCTCGGGGGTTTCGTTGCAGGCGTATCCGACCATGAAACCCTGGTCTCCCGCTCCCCCCTTATCGACGCCCTGGGCGATGTCCGGGCTCTGCGTATGGATCGTGTTGATGATCGCGCAGGTATGGTAATCGAAACCGTATCGGGGATGGGAATACCCGATATCCTTGAGGATGTCCCTGGTCAAACAATGCACGTCGAGGACTGATTTCGTGGTGATTTCCCCCCCGACGATAAGAAGCCCCATGGTAACGTAGGTCTCACAGGCAACCCTGCCCGTCGGATCGGTCCTGAGCACGGCATCGAGAATACCGTCAGATATCTGGTCACACACCTTGTCGGGATGCCCCTCGCCGACTGACTCCGAGGTGAAATAATGCTTGCGAAGCGTCATCGAACCTCCTTGCGATTTCTTAACCGGAACGGTCTGTGTCTCTGCCATGGCGCATTTCTTCCTTTCTCTGGATATGCTCACGTCCCTGTGTGTCCGTTACTGTTTCCGGATCCAGCGTCGAGCCTGTTGATAAAACACACGGTCACCGATGTCATACCATTTCCCTTTGAATACGAATGCGTACGTCGCGGTGCGGCGGCTGAGCCAGGCGATGTAGAATCCCATGGCATCGCTTTTGTGTCCGCGCGCCTTCAGATAGGTGTCAATCAGCGTGAGCCGCTTTTTGGGAAAAAAATACAGGCACATGCCCACGAGCGTCGAGGCCGGGCAAACGGGCTTCTCCTGAAAGAGCGTGATCCTCTTGTCTTCGGAAATACTCACGACTCCGTATTTGCTCGCGCTCTTCCTGCTGCGGATATCGTACGCGCCGATGACCGGCGCGTTCGGGTGCGTCCTGCAGAACTCGAAAAAGGGACGCATCGGCTGCGTGAACAGGTTGTCTCCGCCGACGATCACCAGATCATCCGAGATTCTTTTGCGCCGGACGGCGTACACCATGTCCCCGATCGCCCCCCTGCGGTCATCGTTGGAGCGCGTCAGATCGTCGATCAGCGTCAGCCGCTGCGGAATCTTCACCCCGCGCGCCCAGGCGCGGAATTTACCGATGTACCGGGAATTCGTGATCACGATAATCTCGTCGAGCCCCTCCACGGGCGCGAGCTCGTCGAGGATGTAATTGATCAACGGCTTGTCCCCGACTTCGAGGAGCGGCTTCGGGAAATGTCTGGTGAGCGGATAGAGGCGCGTCGCATACCCGGCCGCAAGAATAAGGGCTTTCACTACCGCAAGATCTCCCTGACTTTAATGTTTAAGAATTCGCCGATTTCCCTGCCCGTGGAAAGCCGCATGCATTCCGCCGAGATATCCTCAGCCTGCTGCCTCGTCACGCTGCGGATGATATATTTTATCTCCGGGACATCGAGCGGCGGCATGCTGAATTCGTCGAGGCCCAGGCCGAGCAGTAGGAGCGCGAATGACGGCTCCCCCGCCATCTCGCCGCACATGCCGACGGGGATATGCGCGCGGTGCGCCGCGTCGATGACGTTCTTGATGATGCGCAGCACCGCCGGATGCGTGGGCTCATACAGATACGCCACCTTTTCGTTCCCGCGGTCGACCGCCAGGGAATACTGGATGAGATCGTTCGTGCCGATGGAAAAGAAATTAACCTCCCGCGCGAGAATATCCGCGGTCATGGCCGCCGACGGCACCTCGATCATCGCGCCGACTTCGATGGAATCGTTGAACGCCGTTCCCTGGGAACGCAGCTCGTCCTTGACTTCCTTGAGAATGGCGTTTGCCTGCCTGAGCTCATCGACGCTGGAAATCATCGGATACATCATCTTCAAATTTCCGTGCACCGAGGCGCGCATGATCGCTCGCAGCTGCAGTTTGAAAATATCCGGCCGCGCCAGGCAGAAACGGATGGCGCGCCACCCGAGAAACGGCTGCATCTCGTGCGGGATATCGAACTGCGACAGAAACTTGTCGCCTCCGAGGTCGAGAGTGCGGATAATCACCGGATTCGGCTTCATCTCCTCGGCGACGAACTTATAGGCCTCGTAATGGTCCTCTTCCCGGGGCAGGTCCTTGCGGTTCATGTAGAAAAACTCGGTCCGGTAGAGCCCGATGCCTTCGGCCCCGTGCATCTTCACCGCCGGCACCTCGTCAGGAAACTCGATATTGGCGTGAATCTTGACCGTCGTGCCGTCAAGCGTCACCGCCGGCAGGTCCTTCGCCGGAAGAAAACGCTTCACCGCTCCAGCGAGCCGCTCTTCCTCCTGACGGTAAATCCGCAGGGTCTCCTCGTCAGGATTGACGATCACGTTCCCGGTTGCCCCGTCAACGATAAGCACGTCGCCCTGCCTGATCTTGAGCGTCGCCTCAGGCACGCCGACAACCGCGGGTATTTCCAGGCTCTTGGCCATGATCGCGGTATGCGACGTCTTGCCTCCGATATCGGTGACGAACGCAGCCACGCTCTGTTTGTGCATTGCCGCGGTATCCGACGGCGACAGGTCATGCGCGACGATAACAACCTTTTCCTTCAGGCTGCCCAGAGATACCCGTTCCGTCCCGAGCATATTCCGCAGGATTCTCCTGCCGACGTCGTTGATGTCAGCGGTCCGTTCTTTGAGATATTCGTCTTCTATTTTCGAGAATACGTCGACGTACTTTTTGAGCACCTCGTGAAAGATATAGGCGACGCCGAGCCTGTCCTTCTTGAGCCGCGCGATGACCTCCTCGATCAGCATGCGGTCTTCGAGAACCAGCAGGTGCGCGTCGAAGATCTGGGCCTCGTCCTGCCCCATCTCCGCGCCGATGCGTTTCTGCAGCTCGATAATCTCGCGCCTGGTCTTGATCAGGGCCTCTTCGAAAATCTGGATCTGATACGGGATTTCGTCTTCGCGGATTGACTGCTTGGGAATGACGAACTCTTCCTTCCCGATCCGGTGCGCGGGCCCGATGGTGATGCCGCCAGCCGCTGCGATACCTTTCAGTTTGATCATGTTTTATTCCTCGGCCGCGATGATTTTTTCCAGTTCCACGACCGCAACGTGCGCGTCGTGGCCGTCCGCCTCGACCGTAATGACAGAGCCCTTCTCTGCTCCGAGCATCAGTATCCCCATGATGGACTTGCCGTTGACCTCTTCCGCCCCCCGGCGCAGCGTGATGCGCGCGTCGTACTTGTTGGCTATCTGCACGAAGAGCGCCGCGGGCCGGGCATGGAGACCCTGCTTGTTCTTAACCGTAATTTTCTTCCTGACCAGAGGCATATTCGTGGACGTAGAGAAAAACCGCTCGCAAAACACCCAATCGGAATGTCTAAATCCGAGACAATGTTTCAATGCTCAAAATTCAAAATTACAAACAGGAATGCTTCCTGGCGTTTTACATTTTGGACATTCGGATTTTCAATTTGTTTCGAATTTCTGATTTCGTGCTTCGGATTTTATCTGAAGCATGACACCGATTTTATATTTCCTCCAGCAGCCCCAGAATCAATCTCGCCAGTTTCACCGGATCGTGCCTGATCACGTCTCCTTCAAGCGTCGAAAAATCGTCCTCGATGACCCGGTATCCCATCTGCTCGACTTTCTTCCGGTCGTTGACCACCGGATAGGAATTCTCCTGGGCATACCGTTTGAGTATGTGCTGCGGGATCTCTCCCGTATTCACCACGCAATAGTTCACGACCCGCGGGTTCGAGTGGCTGACCAGCGCGCGCACATGCTCGGAGGCGCTGTACCCTTCTGTCTCTCCGGGCTGAGTCATCACGTTGCACACATGCACCTTCGGCGCCTGGGCCCTGGAGAGCGCCTCGGCGAGTTTCCTGACCAGAAGGTTCGGGATGATGCTCGTATATACCGATCCCGGCCCCAGGATGATCATCTGCGCGTCCTCGATAGCCTTAAGCGCGTCCTCCGTCGGTTCCGCGTCTGCCGGCTGCAGCTCGACCGTCTGGATACGCTGCCGCCTCTGCGGGATATTCTTCTCCCCGACCACCTGGGCTCCGTCAGCGTAACGCGCCGCAAGCACCACCTTGTTGAGCGTCGCGGGAATTACGCGGCCGCGCAAAGCAAGAACTTTCGAGGTCTCGCGGATCGCTTTGTCAAAATCTCCGGTCAACCGCGTCATGACCGTGATAAAAAGATTGCCGAAACTGTGCCCGCCGAGCTCGCTTGACGAATCGAACCTGAACTGGAACAGCTCCTGCATCAGCGCCGGCGCGTCGGCCAGCGCGACCAGGCAGTTACGGATGTCGCCCGGGGGCAGGATGTCGAACTGCTCGCGCAGCCTGCCCGATGACCCTCCGTCGTCGGCGACGGTCACGATCGCCGTGATGTTGGACGTATATTCCTTCAGGCCGCTCAGCAGCACGGCAAGTCCCGTGCCTCCGCCGATCGTGACGATACGGGGTCCGCGGCTTAAAAATCTCTTTTGGAAAAGAAGATCGACGAGTTCGGTGTCGCGCGACGAGGGGGCATACGCCATGATGAAGGAACGCATGAGTCGCTTGATGCCGAGGATAAGCATGATGATGCCGCAGATGACGATGACGGCATCCAGGGCCTGCAGCACCCAAAACTGCTCAGACCGCAGGTGGATCGTGCCCACAACCACCAGCACGACTCCGCAGGCACCGAGACCGACCCATCGCTTGATGCCGATACCCGGATAGAGCCACTTGATGACACTGTGCACCCTGCTCCTCATAGTCTATGCTTGAGTTCTAGACCTTCTTTTCGTCTTCCTGCCTGATAACCCTGATGACCGCCTTGTCGTCGGCACAAGCACGCAGGGTATCCCGGAAATACTTGTCTTTCAGCAGGCGCGAAATACGGGCGAGCGCTTTCAAATGCGGACCGGCGGAATCCTGAGGAGCAAGGAGGAGAAAGAATATGTACGCATGCTCCCCGTCCAGGGAATCGAAATCGACTCCCTTGCGGGAAATACCGAAAGCGGCAACGAGCTTCTCCACGGCGTCGGATTTGGCGTGCGGTATCGCTATCCCCTGCCCGATAGCAGTTGACCCGAGAGCCTCACGAGCGATCAGCGCATCAACGAGCTTGTTGCGCTGGCGTTTTTCGATGTCTCCGGCGTTACTCAGGGCGTCAACAAGTTCACGGATAACATCTTCCTTACGCGTCGCCTTGATGTCGGTGACGATCGCTTTTTTCGAGAGAAAATCCATAATCTGCATGCGTGTCTCCTTTTCGCCGTAGTGCTTCGTTGAGAATAGAAAAACGACATTGGAGCGGGAGACGGGATTTGAACCCGCGACATCAACCTTGGCAAGGTTGCGCTCTGCCAGCTGAGCTACTCCCGCGCAGTAAGCGCGTACCGCCGCAATTCCGCTTAAGCGCCGGGTGCGCGAATTTATGTAGACAACAGTCCTGTGGGACGTAGGACGTGGGACGTAAAAACTGACCCGTCGATATCCCAGAGAAAAACATAGTGCGGTAAACCTGTGTTCCGTGAATTGCTTCTTTACGTCCCACGTCCGAGCTACTTCGCCTGCGGCTCGGCCGCAGGCGCGGAGCGGACCTCCCACGTCCCACGAACTTATCGTCTCGATACAACAATGGGCGGAAGAGGATTTGAACCTCCAAGGGTCGCCCCAACAGCTCCTAAGGCTGTCGCGTCTGCCAATTCCGCCATCCGCCCCGTTAACATCTCCGCATGCCTTTTTCCGCAAGGAGACTCGATACCACGAATATGACAAACAGAAGTTCGATCAAAATCCAGGGATGTAACGGCGACATCTTGCGCAGCACGAACGAAAAAACATCAAGCGCGAAATACACCACCAATACATAGACTACCCACCTGTTCGCGCGCAATAATCCGAACCCGACCACAAAGGTAAGCGCTGTAAGCACTCCGTACAGAACGACATCCTGGCGCGCCGATGTCAAAGCCAGCTTCTCAGGAGCGCTGATGGACAAAGCTATGCGCAGTCCCGTCAAAGCCAGATAGAACGCTCCGATGGCACGCACCGCAAATCCCTTCCATCCCCAATTCTCTGCGCCCCCGCTTCGCTGTTCCATAACTTAACGTAACCGGCCAACCGGTTTCCCTATCAACCCGCCAACCCGCTAACCAACTATGGGCCACCCGCGACTCGAACGCGGCTCCGCGCCGCCTCTCGGCGGCTGCTCGCCCTTAGGAGGGGGCAAGCCCCCTCCTAACGCTCGCGCCTTAACCTCGCGGCGCTCGCTGTGCTCCCCCAAACGCGGGGGGAATGCTTCCCCCCGCACCCCTTGCGCGTTCTCGTCGCGCAGAAATCAAGTGGGCCACCCGCGACTCGAACGCGGCACACCTGCCTTAAAAGGGCAGTGCTCTACCAGATGAGCTAGTGGCCCGTAAAACAAAAACGATGGAAGACGGAGGACGGATGAACTTAAAACGTTAAAACCTCTGTCTCCTTCGTCTTC
This sequence comes from uncultured Planctomycetales bacterium, assembly GCA_964508555.1. Taxonomy (GTDB): domain Bacteria; phylum Omnitrophota; class Gorgyraeia; order Gygaellales; family Profunditerraquicolaceae; genus CAZDUF01. The sequence continues at coordinate 4,362 of CAZDUF010000038.1, read as the reverse complement.
AACAGCTCGTCGATCTTGGCAATGTATTTGTCCACCAGCTTCTGGAGTTCCTCGATCGCCCTGAACTTATCGTCCTCGGGAATATGCTGATCCTTCTCCATCTTCTCCACCGTCTCCTTGGCATCGCGGCGGATGGTACGCAGGGAAATCCTGCCGTCTTCCGCCATGGTATGGAGAAGCTTCGCCATCTCCTGCCTGCGCTCTTTCGAGAGCGGAGGAAGAGAAATCCTCACCACCTTGCCGTCATTGGAGGGATTCACCCCGAGATTGGATTTCATGATTGCTTTCTCGATCTCGATAATCGCGCTCGGGTCCCAAGGCTGGATCACGATCAAATGCGCGTCCGGTATGGAAATCTGCCCCATCTGCTTCATCAGCGTCGGGGTCCCGTAATAATCGACATGCAGGCCTTCGATGAGCCCAGGATGCGCCCTGCCCGTGCGCACCTCGGCGAACTGCCTGGTCACCGACTCATACGCCTTCTTCATCTTATCTTCGACGGTATGCAAAACCTCGCGCGTATTCATACGTCCCTCCTCCTACCTCACCACCGTGCCGACGCGTTCGCCTTGAACGACGCGGCGGATGTTCCCCGGCCTGTTCATGTCGAAAACGATGATCGGCAGTTTATTATCCATGCACAGGCTGACGGCGGTCGCGTCCATGACCTTCAAGCCCCTTTTGAGCACGTCGATATACCGTACGCTCGCAAATCTCTTCGCCCCCCTGACGCGCACCGGATCCGCGGTGTAGACGCCGTCGACCTTCGTCGCCTTCAGGATGACGTCTGCGCCGATTTCCATGGCGCGCAACGCGGCCGCCGTGTCCGTGGTAAAATACGGGTTCCCCGTCCCGGCGACAAAGATGACTACGCGCCCCTTCTCAAGATGGCGTATAGCCCTCCTGCGTATGTACGGCTCGGCGATGCGCTGCATCTCGATCGCTGTCATCACGCGTGTCGGAACTCCTGCTTTCTCGAGCGCGTTCTGCAGCGCCAGCCCGTTGATGCACGTAGCCAGCATCCCCATGTAATCGGCGACGGAACGGTCCATGTCGAGCCCCTGGGCCGCCGTGTTCTCCTGTCCCCGGAAAATATTGCCTCCTCCCAGGACGATTGCCACATCCACGCCGAGCGAACGCAGTTCCTTGACCTGCCGTGCCAGAGACACGAGAATCCTGCCGTCGATCCCGTGCGAACCTTCACCCTGCAGGGCCTCGCCGCTTAACTTGAGCGCGATCCTTTTATACGCGGCCTTCTTCATTATTCTCCGATCTTATACCGGATGAACCTGCGGATAACGATGTTCTCTCCCATCTTTCCCACCAGCGCTCCCAGCAGATCGCGTATGGTGACGCCGGCATCCTTGATGAAAGACTGCTCGAGCAGACAATGCTCCTTGATGAAAAGCTCCTTATTATGCTCCTGTTCGAGCTTCTCCGCGGGAACGTCATCTTTACTCACATACGCAGGGCTGGTCGCGGCAATCTGCATGGCCACGTCCTTGGTAAACTGGGTGAATTCGGGGTTACGGGCAACGAAATCGGATTCGGAATTGACCTCTAGAAGCACGCCGATCTTGTTTCCCATGTGGATATACGCCTCGACGCGCCCTTCCTTGGCGGCGCGGCTTCCCTTTTTCGCGGCGATCTCCAGTCCTTTCTTCTTGAGAACCTCAGCCGCCTTCTTCAGGTCTCCTTTGGTCTCAAGCAACGCCTCCCTGCAATGCGCGACGCTGGCAGAAGTCATATGACGCAGTTCTTTTATCAATTCAACTGATACGGACATGTGCGGAGCCTCCTCGGATAAACGGCTTTAGACTTTCTTTTTTGGTTTCGTGTGATCCTCGGCGCGGGCGCGGCCCTTCTTTGCCTTCTGATCGATCTCCGCGGGCTTGACCTCCTCGAGGACTTCTTCTATTTCCTTGATCTTTTCCTCTTCGGCAGGCAGGATCACCGGCTCTTCGATCAACGGTTTCTCCGCCGGCGCCGCCGCGGTTTCTTTGCCTCCCACGCCTTCCTGGGTCAGATACGAGACAAAACGCTTGCGCCCCTCGATGACGGCGTCCGCGAGCACACTCACCACGCTGCGGATGGATTTCGTCGCGTCATCGTTGCCCGGAACCGGATACTGCACGTAGTCGGGATTGGAATTGGTGTCGATCAGCCCCACGACGGGAATGCCCAGCCTGTTGGCTTCCTTGACCGCGGTCTCCTCTTTCTTGGTGTCGACCACAACCACAGCTTTGGGCATCTTCTCCATCTTGACGATACCGGAGAAATTCTTATTCAGCTTGGCCATCTCCTTTTCAAGGCGAGAAACTTCCTTTTTCGTCAGCTTCAGGAACGTCCCGTCCTCCTTCATCTGTTCGATGTCCCGCAACCGGTTGATACTTTTCTTGATGGTGGCGAAATTCGTCAGCAACCCGCCCGGCCAACGTTCGGTGACATAGTACATGCCGCAGCGGTTTGATTCCTGCAAGATGACCTCCTGAGCCTGCTTCTTGGTCCCCACGAACAGGACCATTTCACCTTTTGCGGCCAAATCGATAAGAAAATCGCGCGCTTTATTGATGCATTCCTCGGTCTTCTCCAGATCAATTATGTAAATGCCGCTGCGCTCCCCAAAGATAAATTGCTTCATCTTGGGATTCCAGCGTTTCTTTTGATGTCCGAAATGCACTCCCGATTCCAACAACTGTTTGATCAATTCCGATGGCACGTCTCTCTCCTTTGTACATTTCTCCCGCTGCATTGAGCGGGATAATCCGGGGTCGGTCATTCGACCCGGGATTCCGTTCGCTTGACCGCCCGGCCACCTGGCGGTTGAGCGGTGAATCGCGAACTTATGAGGGTTTTTCCCCAGGTGTCCGGCAAGAAAGCGCCCAAAAAACGGCCTGCCGGACAGAATTGACAGATTATATCATATTATATTTACTTTGCAACAGTTTTTGCGTCTCTTATTGAAGGATTTTCCGGTGAGAGTACTACGACGGGAACCTACTGTAATTCCTGCATCTGATAGAGCCTGCGGTATAAGCCGTTCGCTTGCAATAATTCGCTGTGGCTGCCCTGTTCTGCGATCTCTCCTTTATTCAATACGACGATTGTATGGGCGTTGCGGACCGTGGACAGCCGATGCGCGACCATAAACACAGTCCTGCCCTGCATGAGACGGTCCAGGGCCGCCTGCACCAACTGCTCGGATTCCGAGTCAAGCTGCGAGGTGGCCTCATCAAGAATGAGGATCGGGGGATTCTTCAAGAGCGCGCGGGCAATCGCGATACGCTGTCTTTCTCCACCCGACAGTTTCATGCCCCTGTCGCCGATCACGGTAGCGTAGCCGTTCGGCAGGCGCTGAATAAAATCGTGCGCGTTGGCCTGTCGTGCCGCTTCTTCGATCTCTCTGTCAGAGGAGCCGGATTTGCCGTACCCGATATTGCCCCGGATCGTGTCGTTGAACAGAATCACGTCCTGCGTCACCAGCCCGATGTTCCTGCGCAGCGAGAAAAGAGTCAATCCGGAGATATCCTTTCCGTCGATGCGTATCGCGCCGCGGGAGGGATCATGGAACCTCGGCAGGAGGTCGACGAGCGTGGATTTTCCCGTGCCGCTGGGCCCCACCACGGCGATGATCTCCCCTTTTTTCACCTCGAGCGTTATATCCCGGAGCACTTCATGTCCGGGATAGCTGAAGCCGATATGGTCGAACACGATTGAATCGCGGAAGCCGTCGAGTGTCTCTGCGTCCGGCCGCTCGCGCACGGTGACCGGCGCCTCGAGCACCTCATGGATACGGTCGGATGCAGCCAGCGCCTGCTGCATGATGGAATTGACCTGACTCAGCTTCTTGATCGGTTTGATTAATGATAGCAGCGCCGCCATGAACAGCGTAAAGGTCCCGAATGACAGCGCGCCGTTGAGCACCTGGGTTCCGCTGTAATACATCACGAACAGCGCCATGCCCACGCCGATGAGCTCCGTGCCGATGCCGACGAGGAGCATGCGCTTGGTCGCTTTCATGGCGAGACGGTAATAATCGTGCGTCTGCCGCCTGAACTTGTCTTTCTCAGTCTCTTCCGCGCAGAAGGCCCTGACAATACGCACCCCCTGGAACGTCTCGACCAGCAGCGAATTGATATCGGCGATCTTCTCCTGCGAGCGCTTGCTGATCTTCCTGAGCGCCCTGCCAACCTTAACCACCGGCAGCATGATCAGCGGGGACACCACGAATGAGATTAAGGCCAGTTTCCAGTTGATGAGAAACGTCAGCACCGCGACGGACACGACTTCGAACGACAGGTCCACCAGGACGGTGAGCGCGGAGGAAACAGCGAGCTCGATGAGTTTCACGTCGTTGGTGAT
>CAZDUF010000037.1:0-11158 GCA_964508555.1 uncultured Planctomycetales bacterium | reverse complement strand
GATGGACGATCTGTCGCTGATCAGCGGGCAAAAACCGCTCTTGCGTAGGGCAAAGGTCGCGATCGCCAATTTCAAGATCAAGCAGAACAATCCGATCGGCTGCAAGGTGACACTGCGCCGCGCGAGGATGTACGAATTTATCGACCGTTTCATCAATGTGGCGCTGCCCCGTATCAGGGATTTCCGCGGAGTGCCCACGGATTCGTTCGATAAAGCGGGGAACTATACCTACGGCCTGACCGAGCAGGGTATTTTCCCCGAGATCGATTACGACCGCATCACGCGGACTCAAGGGATGGATATCACCTTCGTGATCAAGAACTCAAAAAAGAAAGAGCATTCCCAGGAGCTGCTGAAACTCTTCGGGATGCCGTTTCAGACAGGAAAAGACTAACCGCCATGGCAAAGGAATCTCAGTTAGCGCGCTGGAAAAGGACACCGAAGTTTTCGACCCGTAAATATAACCGTTGCCACATCTGCGGGCGTTCACGGGGTTTTATCAGCAGGTTCAAGCTCTGCCGTCTGTGCTTCCGCGAGCTTGCCTGGCAGGGTCTGATTCCTGGCGTCAGAAAAGCAAGCTGGTAAAATGGTTAGCCGGTGCGCCGGTTTTCCGGTTAACCGGCCGACAGGCTAACTGGGTAACTAAATAAGGAAAACACATGTCACGCACGGATTTGATCGCAGACGTATTCACCATGCTTCGTAACGCCGCTCTGGCAAAGAAACAGACGGTAGACGTTCCTTCGTCGCGTACGGTGGTCTCAATACTCGAGATCCTCAAGAACGAAGGCTATATCGAAAATTACAAGACCATCGAGGACAATAAACAGGGTATCGCGCGCATTTATCTGAAATATATCGCACGTAAGCCCGCGATACGCGCAATTCAGCGCGTGTCGAAACCGTCAGCCAGGACGTTTGCGCGGCACAAAGAGGTGCCGACGGTGCTGCGCGGGCGCGGATTGGCTATTTTGTCTACCTCGAAGGGATTGATTACCGACCGTCAGGCGCGCGAGTCGGGGGTCGGCGGCGAAATCGTCGCGTACATCTGGTAAAGGATTACACAGACTATGTCACGTCTCGGCAAGAAACCACTGGCAATACCGCAGGGTGTTAAAGTAGATATCAAAGACCGCGTGGTCAAGATCGAGGGACCCAAGGGAGCCGCGTCGCGTGAGCTCCCGGACCGTATCAGCGCGGCGCAGAAAGATAATCAGATTATCTTGAGCCGCGCTACCGACCAGAAGCGGGACAAATCGCTTCATGGGCTGTCACGAGCGCTTCTGGCTAATATGATTGTCGGCGTGACCGCCGGATATCAGAAGGAGCTTGAGATCAACGGCGTCGGTTTCAAGGCCGCGGTCCAGGGAAAAAACCTGACCATGGCCTTGGGTTTTTCTCACCCTGTGGTCATGTCTATACCGGCAGGGCTGACCATTGAGTGTCCGAAGGCGACGCAGATCGTGGTGAAGGGTATTGATAAGGAGCTCGTCGGCAGGTTCTCTGCTGAAATACGGGCGGTGTACCCTCCTGAGCCGTATAAGGGCAAGGGCGTGCGTTACGCCGGAGAGCGCGTGAAGAAGAAGGTCGGCAAGGCTCAGGGGGCGAAGTAATTAGAGAGACTGAAGTTCCGTGGGACGTAGGACGTGGGACGTAAAAGCAGTTGTAGCAAATGCAAAGACTGCACCTATATCATCCCCGGGATGATACGGTAGATAACGGAAGAAAAATGCAAAAGAAAGAGTTGGCCAGATTTAAGAGACACCGCCGTATACGCATGAAAATCCGCGGCTCTGCCGAGCGGCCGCGGTTGCTCGTAAAACGCGGCCTGGTGAATATGACTGTCGTGGGTATTGACGATGCGGGCAGCAGGGTGTTGTTCACCGTATCGACCGCCGATAAAGAGTTCAAGCAGAAGATGCCGCGCGGCGGCACTATGAAGGCTGCCGAGGCGCTGGGCGAGATGTGCAGCCAACGCATGAAGGAGAAAGGCGTGTCGACGATTGTATTTGACCGCGGCGGCAACCTCTATCACGGACGGGTCAAGGCCTTCGCCGATGCCCTGCGCAAGGGCGGTATCGCCTTCTAGACGGGAAAAAGATAAGCCATGAGAGAATTGAATATCGAACAGCAGCAGGAGTTGATTGAGAAGGTCATTACCATTAACCGCGTCACCAAGGTGACCAAAGGCGGGAAGAAACTGCATTTCAGCGCGCTGGTTGTTGTTGGCGATACAAGGGGCAGAGTCGGCTACGCGCTGGAGAAGGCGAACGAGGTCGCCGATGCCATCCGTAAATCCCTGACGCGCGCGAAAAAGAATCTGGTGCGTATTTCGCTCGAGGGCTCGACGATTCCCCATGAGATTATCGGCGAGTTCGGCGCCGCCCGCGTGCTCCTGAAGCCGGCGTCCGAAGGAACCGGCGTTATCGCCGCCGGTCCGGTGCGCGCCATTTGCGAGGCCGCGGGCATTCGCGATATCCTGACGAAGTGTCTGGAATCCAACAATCCCATTAATGTTATCAAGGCGACTATGGACGGGCTCACGAACCTGAAGGCCTAGTCGTTCGAACGGTCATCCCATTCGAATTAAGGAGTCAACGTCACATGCAGATGAAGCGTGCGCCTAAGAAGACAGTAACGAAAAAGGAAGTATCCCGGAAACCGGCCGCTGCCGGAGAAACACCTCGCGTCCGTCATTCCGAGGAGCGCGGCGTACCCGGCATGCCGCGCTACGGCGTGCACACGCTCAGGCCCGCACCCGGGTCTCACCGGCGCAAAAAACAGCTTGGCAGGGGGCCCGGTTCCGGCCACGGCAAGACTTCAAGCAGGGGAAGCAAGGGGCAGACTTCGCGCTCAGGTCGCGATTTTTATCTGGGTTTTGAGGGCGGCCAGACGCCGATGATCAGGCGTATCCCTAAGCGCGGGTTCATCAGTAAATTCAAGAAGGAATATGAGATCGTGAATCTCAAGGATATATCCCGGATCACGGACGCCATCATCACGCCGGCGGCGCTCGAGGCAAGCGGACTCATTAAGGACCGTGACGGCCGCGTCAAGATACTCGGTATGGGAGAGGTATCGAAGGCTCTCTCAGTGAGGGCGCACGCTTTTTCAGAGAAAGCTGCGGCCGCGATCAAGAATGCAGGCGGTACGGCGGAACTCATTAAAGACAGTGACTAGCTGCGCACAGGCGCGCACCGGCCCATCCGATCAGGCCGGGTGTCGTCGGGTGTCATTATAGCAGTATCAATTCCCTCTATATGCTCGGCGCACTCGTTAACGCGTTCAAGATACCGGATCTCAAAAAAAGGCTCCTCATCACGGGAGCTCTGCTTGTTATTTACCGTATCGGTTCGTACGTGCCGACGCCCGGCATCGACGGCGTGGCGCTGGGGCAGTTTTTCGCCGAAGCGGCGAAGACGCAAGGCGGGACGATCTTTGGCATATTGAACATGTTTTCCGGCGGCTCCATGGAGCGCTTGACGATTTTCGCGCTTGGTATCATGCCGTATATATCGGCATCGATTATCCTGCAGCTTTTGACCGCGGTTATTCCGGCTCTGGAGAAGATTGCCAAGGAAGGACGCGCCGGGCATGAACGTATTAACCAGTACACCAGATACGGAACGGTCGTCCTGTCGATCGTGCAGTCATTCTTCATCGCGTTGTGGCTTGAGCGCTCCGATTTCGGCGGCCTGCGGGTTGTATTGTATCCCGGGATGGGTTTTCGCATCCTGACGGTGTTGACGCTGACGACGGGAACGATATTCATCATGTGGCTGGGGGAGCAGATTCAGGAGCGCGGTATCGGTAACGGTATTTCGTTGATCATCGCAGCGGGTATCATTTCCCGCATCCCTGTTGCGTTTAATCAGCTCTTTATCCTTCTGTCTCCGATGAATCCCGCGCGCAGGCAGATTCAGCCATTTGCGCTTCTGGTGATGGCGGCGCTGCTCGTGGGTGTCGTCTTTGCCGTGGTCATGGTGACGCAGGCCCAGCGCAAGATCCCCGTGCAGTATGCGCGCAGGATCGTGGGCAGGAAAGTTTACGGCGGGCAGGCGACGTATATCCCGTTGAAAGTTGATACCGCGGGCGTCATAGCGATTATTTTCGCCCAGTCGATCATACTCTTTCCGGCGACGGTCGCCTCGTTCGTGCCGCACCCGGCGTTCCAGCGTTTTTCTGAAGTATTCATGCGCGGGCATCTGACGTACACGCTGGCTTTTGCGCTCCTGATCGTGTTTTTCTGTTATTTTTACACGGCGATCGTCTTTAACCCCTCGGAGCTGGCGGAGAACATGAAGAAGTACGGAGGATTCATTCCCGGGATACGCCCCGGGGCGCCGACTGCCGAGCATCTTGATTTTGTCATGACACGCATTACGCTGTTCGGCGCCCTCTTTATCGCCTTCATTGCAATCTGTCCGGATGCGATCATGGCCGCCCTGAAAGTCCCGTATCTGGTGGCTTCGTTTTTCGGCGGCACCGGCATTCTGATTACGGTTGGTGTTATGCTCGATACGCTCAAGCAGATCGAGTCGCATCTGTTGACACACCATTACGAAGGTTTTATGAAGTCTGGACGCATCAAGGGGAGACGTTAACCATATGAGAATTGTGCTCTTGGGTCCGCCCGGCGCGGGAAAGGGGACGCAGGCAAAAGTGATGGCGCAGCAGCTGTCACTCGTGCATATCTCGACGGGCGATCTCCTGCGTCAGAACGTCAAGGACCAGACAGCGCTCGGCGCCAAGGCAAAGAGTTTTATGGACAAGGGGCTGCTTGTCCCCGACGAGTTGGTGGCCGAGATGCTCATGGAGCGTATCCGCAAGCAGGATACCCAGAAGGGGTTTATTCTTGACGGTTATCCGCGCACATTCAACCAGGCCCAGACGCTGGAAACCATGCTTTCCGCGCGCAACATGGAAATTGACCTGGTTTTGTATCTGGACACGTCTGATAAGGTGATTATTCAGCGGCTTACCGGCCGCAGGGTGTGCAGCGCCTGTAACGCGAATTACCACGTCACCAATATGCCGCCGCGCGCGGCAGGAATCTGCGATACGTGCGGGGGAAGTCTGTGCCAGCGCACCGACGATAACGAGCAGACGGTCGTCAAACGTCTTGAAGTCTATAAGCAGGAAGTCGCTTCTTTGATAGCATATTACCAGAGCCGCGGGAAGCTGCGCACGCTCGCCGCCGATCAGGATGCCAAGATCGTTCTGGATCAGATTATCGCGCTCGTGCGCGGGTAGCAATGATTCACGTCAAGTCTGACCGCGAGCTCTTGATCATGCGGCGCGCCGGCCAGGTACTTGCGCGCGTGATGAAAAAGCTCGTCCGTTCGGTGCGCGCAGGCATGACGACGCTGGAGGTCGACGCCCTGGCGGAATATCTGATTGCCGAGGCAGGCGAGGAGCCCGCGTTTAAAGGATACCGCGGGTATCCGGCAACCGCCTGCGTTTCCGTGAACGATGAGATCGTGCACGGGATTCCGGGCGACCGGATGATCTATGAGGGAGACATCGTGTCCATCGACCTCGGGCTCAGGCACGAAGGTTTCTACAGCGACATGGCCCTCACCGTCGGGGTCGGCAGGGTCGCTCCCGACCGGGTGAAGCTCTTGCGGGTTGCCCGTGAGGCCCTGAGAATCGGAATCAACAAGGCGCGCGAAGGCAACCATCTTTCCGACATCTCGTACGCGATTCAGGCGCACGCCGAGCAAAACGGTTTTTCCGTGGTGCGTCAGTTTGTCGGTCACGGTATCGGAGCGAATCTGCACGAAGAACCGGAGGTACCCAATTTCGGGAGACCTCATCAGGGGGTGACGCTGACCCGCGGCATGGTGCTGGCAATCGAGCCGATGATAAACGCCGGCACTCCCGACGCGCGCATAGCTTCAAACGGCTGGACGGCGTCGACAGCGGACGGCAAGCCGTCGGCGCATTTCGAGCATACCGTGGCGATCACGGCCAGAGGGCCGCTGATCCTGACGGTCTAAACGCATGGCAAAAGAAGATCTCATCGAGACAGAAGGCTCCATAATCGAAGCGTTGCCCAACGCGATGTTCAAGGTGCAGCTTGAGAACGGGCATGTTGTGCTCGCGCATGTCTCAGGCAAGATGAGAATGCATTTTATCCGCATACTCCCCGGGGATAAGGTCAAGGTCGAATTGTCGCCCTATGATTTAACGAGAGGGAGGATCACGTACCGCATTAAGGCGTAAATGTCCCATGAAAGTAAAAGCCTCAGTCAAGAGAATCTGCGACAAATGTAAAATCGTCCGGCGCGACAGGGTGATTCGCGTCATCTGTTCTAACCCCAAGCACAAACAGCGCCAGGGATAACGCGTATCGTGTCCCGGGCACGCCGAGCGCGTACCGGGTGAAAGGAGCAGCGAGAGTGCCACGACTTTTAGGTGTCGACATACCCAAGGAAAAGAGAATCGAGATTTCGCTGAGCTATCTCTACGGGATCGGCCGTTTCCAGGCATTCAAGATTCTGGAGATCGCCAATATTCCCGTCGGCAAACGCGCCAAGGAGCTTTCCGACGAAGAGATCGCGCGCCTCACGCAGGCTATTCAGAAAAGCGGTCTGCGTGTCGAGGGAGACCTGCGCCGCGACATTTCGCAGAACATTAAGCGCCTGATGGATATCGGCTCATGGAGGGGATTGCGCCATAAACGAGGCCTGCCCGTACGCGGGCAGCGCACCAAAACCAATGCGCGCACCCGTAAAGGGCCGCGTAAGGGAGGACTCGCGGTTATCAAGAAACCTGATGCGGCAGCCAAACCAGCGGTTGCGCCCAAAAAATAGGAACCAACGGCGACTGAAGGGATAAAAACGTATGACGACCAAAGAAAAGGCAAAGAAGAAGAAGCTCGCAAAGGGCATCACCTCAGGCATAGCTTTCATCCAGGCCAGTTTCAATAATACCATTATCACGATCACCGACAAGCAGGGAAACACCCTTGTCTGGTCGGCGCCTGGTGTCGTGGGGTATTCCGGATCGAAGAAATCGACGCCGTTTGCCGCTCAGATCGCCGCGACGGATGCGGCAAAGAAGGCAAAGGAAGTCGGTTTGAAGGAAGTCGAAGTCCGCGTCAAGGGACCGGGGTTCGGCAGGGAATCGGCGATCCGCGCATTGCAGGCCGCGGGGCTTACCGTTACGTCGATCAAGGATCAGACACCCATCCCGCATAACGGGTGCCGGCCGAAAAAGAAGAGACGCGTTTAACCGATCAAGGAGCTATTGATGGCACGTTATACCGAAGCAGTATGCAGATTATGCCGCAGGGAGGGCGAGAAGCTGTTTCTCAAAGGCGCCAAGTGTACGACCGAGAAGTGCACGCTCACCAAGCGCGCGTTTCCTCCGGGACAGCACGGGCAGGCACGTACCAAGTTGTCCAATTACGGCAAGCAGCTGCGCGAAAAGCAGAAGGTGCGACGGATCTACGGCGTGCTCGAGAAGCAGTTCCGGTCGTATTTTGAGCTCGCGGCAAAATCAAAAGGCGTCACGGGAAAAGTGCTGCTCCAGATACTTGAGCGCAGGCTTGATAACGTCGTGTACCGGCTGGGGCTGGCGTCATCCCGCGCCCAGGCGCGACAGATCGTGCGCCACAACCTGATCGCCGTCAACGGCACGAGGACCAATATCCCGTCATTTCTCGTGGAGAAGGATCAGGTCGTCGGCGTAAAGGCCAAGGAGAAGGCTCTGGCGTATCTCAAAGGCAATCTTGAGGCGGCGAAAGACCGTACGGTGCCTTCATGGCTCGATTGGAGCGCGAAAGATTTGCAGGCGAAGGTCGTGCGTCTTCCTGAAAAACAGGATATACAGCAGCCTATCCAGGAACAGTTAATCGTCGAGTTGTATTCGAAGTAACCACGCTTTTTCTTATTTTGAGGCCCACTAAAGAGTAGTGCATAAGGGGAGGTAGTCTATGGGTATCAAGTTCCGTGATTTTCAGCTGCCGAAGCGTCTTGATTGCGACGAGGCTTCGTATACCAATACATACGGGAAATTCATGGCAGCGCCGTTTGAGCGCGGCTACGGCATCACGCTCGGCAATTCCCTGCGGCGCGTCCTTTTATCATCGATCGAAGGAAGCGCGGTGATCTCCGTCAAGGTGCAGGGTGTGTCCCATGAGTTCTCGATGATTCCGGGAGTGCTCGAAGACGTCCCCGAGATTATCCTCAACATCAAGAGTCTCATCATCAATTCGCATTCCAAGATTCCCAAGACTATTTACATCCGCAAAAACGAGAAGGGTGTGATCAAAGCAAAGGATATCGAGGTAGATGAGACGATCGAGATTATCAATCCCGATCTGCACATCGCGACCCTGACCAAGGACACGAAATTCAATCTGGAAATGGAGGTCGCGCGCGGCCGCGGATACGTGCCTGCGGAGAGTAACAAGAAGGAGGGGGATACGCTTGGTGCGATTCCTGTCGACGCCATTTTTACTCCGATCCGCAAGGTCAATATCCGCGTGGAGAATACCCGCGTGGGCCAGCGCACCGATTACGACAAGCTGATACTCGAGCTCTGGACGAACGGCGCGATCTCTCCCAAAGACGCGCTGCTGTACGGCTCCAACATACTGCAGCGTCATCTGGATATCTTCGTGAATTACGGCCAGCTGCCCGAAGACATCATGGAGGAAGAGCCGGAAATGACCAAGGAAGAAATGGCGCTGTACGAGAAACTGAAGCTGCCGATTACGGAGCTTGAATTGTCCGTGCGCAGTTCCAATTGCCTGAATGAGGCCAGCATCAAAACCATCGCTGACCTGGTCAAGAAGAACGAGGCAGAGCTTCTCAGCTATAAGAACTTCGGCAAGAAGTCCCTGAACGAGATCAAAGAGCTTCTCGCGGGCATGGGGTTGACCCTCGGGATGCCCGTCGACCAGAAGAAACTGAAAACAGTCTAAAGAATGTTCGCCGGTAGAGCCGGTTTGCCAGTTGGCAGGGTGTTCGGTCAACAGGTAGACAGGCCGACCGGTTAACCCGCTAACAGGCCAACCGGCCAACTCTATAATGAGACATCGAAAATCACGGCATCAGTTGAACCGCTTCACCAGCTGGAGAAAGGCCACGGTTCATTCGCTTGTGCGTAACGTCCTGGTTCATGAGACGATTACTACGACGCAGGCCCGGGCTAAGGCTGCGCAGCCACTGGTTGAAAAGCTGGTAACCCTGGCCAAGGAAAACAGCCTCGCCGCGCGCAGAAAGGCCTATGTAACGCTTGGCGATCATGCGCTGGTCAAGCGCCTGTTCGCGGATATCGGGCCGCTGTTTACCCGGAAGAACGGGGGCTATACCCGTATCATCAACCTCGGCGCGCGCAGAGGAGACAATGCCTCGGTCGTTGAGTTTTCTCTCTCTGAAATGAGGGAAAAGAAGATTCCCAAACGCCCCAGAGAAGCCGCGCAGAAAGATCCTGTCGAGACGGCGCACGAGCATACGCAAGTTCCTCATGAAAAGCCTGCTGCCCAGGAGAAACCCAAGAAGTTCCTCGGTGGCCTACGCAAGATCTTCAAAAAAGAGCGCGACGCTTTATAGGTTAGCGTGTGTGCGGGGGCGCAAACCGATTACCATTGCCTTCACGGTGCATTTGATATATAATCTCCTTCATGCGTATAAACGCGCGAATTGCGGAACGTTTCAAACACGTCCAGCCGTCGACGACGCTCGCCATAACCTCGAAGGCAAAAAAGCTCAAAGCTGAAGGCAAGGATATCGTCAATTGGGCTGCCGGAGAGCCTGATTTCGATACGCCTGATTTCATCAAGGCAGCCGCTGTCCAGGCCTTGAAAGACGGATTCACCAAGTATACCTCCACAACCGGTATTCCGGAGCTCAAAACCGCCATACGGCAAAAGTTTAAGGCTGACAACGAGCTTGATTATCCGGAGTCGCAGATCGTCGTGTCCTGCGGGGCAAAGCACAGTATCTTCAATGCCCTGTGCGCTCTCGTCGACCCGGGTGATGAAGTCCTGATCCCTTCACCGTACTGGGTGAGTTACCCCGAGATGGTGTATCTGGTGTCCGGGGTACCCCGGTTCATCAAGACCACGCTGGATAACTCGTTCAAAGTCACCGCTCAGGAACTCAAGAAACACATTTCTCCCCGCACGAAAGTCTTTATCCTGAACTCTCCGTCAAATCCCACGGGATGCGTGTATACCCGCAGGGAAATAGAGGAGTTTGCAGCGCTCTGCGTGCAGGAAAAGATATTCGTTATCTCCGATGAGATTTACGAGAAGCTCATCTACGATTCTTGTGAGCATGTTTCGATTGCGTCTCTCGGTGAAGAGATTAGGGATTTGACCGTGACGGTGAACGGCATGTCGAAGAGCTATTCCATGACAGGCTGGCGCATCGGGTATCTCGCAGGGCCGCGTGATGTGGTCGAGGCGATCGGGAAGCTCCAGGATCATTCGACCTCGAATCCGACTTCGATCAGCCAGAAGGCGGCGCTTGCCGCGTTGTCTGACGCTGCCTTTGTGACCACGCTCAAGAAAGAATTTGCCGGCAGAAGGGACTACTGCGTCAGCCGTTTGAAAAACATGAAGGGCATCACGTTCTGCAATCCGCAGGGGGCCTTTTATATTTTTATGAATATCGCAAAGACGAGGCTCACCTCGCAGGCGTTTGCCGAGCGTTTTCTCGATGAGAGCTACGTTGCCCTCATACCGGGGAATGCCTTCGGCATGGATACCTGCGTGCGTATGAGTTTCGCCACCGGGCTGACGCAGCTCGAAAAGGGAATGAACCGCCTGGAGGAGTTCATGAGGAAGTTGTGATGATGGGACAGACAATCGCGGAAAAAATCCTGAGCGCCCATGCCGGCCGCAGGCTTGAGGCCGGACAACTGGGGCTGTGCAGCGTTGATTTTGCCTTCGGGCAGGACGGCACGTCGTCGATTATCATCGACCGGGTGAAGGATATGGGCTTGGAGAAGCCGGCGACAAAATTCTGCATGGTGATTGACCACAGCGCGCCGTCTCCCAGCGAAGGCGTGTCCCGTGTGCACAAGAAGATGCGTACTTTCGCAGCAGCATTCAAAGCCGATTTGTACGACATCGGCTGTGGCGTGTGCCATCAGGTGATCCCCGAATCCGGTGAGATTCTTCCCGGACATCTCGTGCTCGGAG
>CAZDUF010000036.1:6686-11224 GCA_964508555.1 uncultured Planctomycetales bacterium | reverse complement strand
GGGAGCATGAAGGCTTCCGTAAGACGTTGCGGAAGCGAGCCGTAAACCGCAGCACTCGGCGAAATTTTCAGCGCTAGAAGGATATGTGCGCGAGCGCAGCTCATCTCTCTACGCCCGCGCGAGATCAGGATATAGCGGAAATTTTTTGGTCAGCGCGAAGACTTCGTGCCGGATCTCGGCAAGACGCCTGAGATTATCCTTCGAGTCAAGCGCATCCGCAATCAGCCGCGCGATGAGACGCATCTGCGGTTCTTTCATCCTGCGCGTCGTTACCGCGGGTGTGCCCAGGCGTATACCGCTGGTGACCATCGGCCCCTGCGGGTCGAACGGAATGAGATTCTTGTTCACCGTGATCCCCGCCTCTCCCAGGATCCGCGATGCGTCCTTGCCGGTAACCCCTTTACCGGTCACCTCAACAAGCATCAGATGATTGTCCGTGCCTCCGGACACGATTCTGAATCCGCTTGCTTGAAGCGCCTCAGCCAGGACTGCGGCGTTTTTTACCACCTGCCGCTGATACGACTTAAAACTCGCCGACATCGCCTCTTTGAACGCCACGCCTTTTGCCGCGATCACGTGCATGAGCGGGCCGCCCTGCATGCCGGGAAACACGCGCGAGTCGATCTTCTTCGCAAAATCGCCGCGGGAAAGAATAAACCCGCCGCGCGGTCCGCGCAGCGTCTTATGCGTTGTCGATGAAACGAACTCTGCGTAGGGCACGGGAGACGGATGCACGCCCGCCGCAACCAATCCCGCGATATGCGCCATATCGACGAACAACATCGCCCCGACTTCGTCGCAGACGGCGCGGAACGCTTTGAAATCGATGGTGCGCGGATACGCCGACGCGCCGGCAAGGATCATCTTCGGCTTGTGCGCGCGCGCCAACGCACGCACCTCGTCGAAATCGATCTGCTCGGTCTGGCGGTTCACTTTATATCCGACGATCGTATAGAAAAGTCCCGAAAAATTCTGCGGATGGCCGTGCGTCAGGTGGCCGCCGGCGCTCAAATCCATGGCAAGCACGCAGTCACCGGGCTCAAGAGCGCTTAAAAAAACCGCCATGTTCGCCTGACTGCCGGAATGCGGCTGGACATTGGCGTATTCCGCCCCGAAAAGTTTGCGGCAGCGGTCGATCGCCAGCTGCTCGCACTCGTCGACGTTCTCGCAGCCGCCGTACCATCTGCGGTACGGATACCCTTCCGCGTACTTGTTCGTCAGAACCGACCCTTGCGCTTCAAGCACCGCCAGCGACGTAAAATTCTCCGACGCGATCAATTCGAGGTTCTCTTCCTGCCGTTTTATCTCTTTCTTGACGGCTGCGTATATCAGCGGATCGGTTTTCCTAAGATTCTTCATCTCCTCTGCCCTTCTCCTTTTCCCGCTATCTGCTTCTCGATCTTCTTGATAATGTCCAGCCTGCGCTGATGTCTGCCTCCTTCGAACGCCGTCCGCAGCCAGGCGGAGGCGATGCGCTCTGCGCGCGCTAACGTCACGAATCCCGATCCCATGACCAGAACGTTTGCGTCGTTATGCTGACGGGACAGACGCGCTGCGCGCGCATCGTAACACAGTGCCGCACGCACGCCCGGAACGCGGTTTGCCACGATGCTCTGGCCGATCCCGCTCTTACAAATGAGGATTCCGCGCTCTGCTTTGCCGGAACCGATCTCCTGCGCCAGGGCATACCCGTAGCGCGGATAATCGCAGCGCGCACCAGAATACGTGCCGAGGTCCTTGACGCGGTACCCTTTCTTTTCCAGCGAGCGTCGCAGCCTCTCTTTCAGGGCAAACCCGGCGTGATCCGCGGCAATGAGCAGGGAACGAATCGGTTTCTTCTCGGACATGGCTCTATCTCCTTTATACGATCTCTATGATTTTCTGGAGCGCCTCCCTGATCACGGCAAAAACCTCTTCGTACACCTCGACCGGCCTGCCGATCGGATCCGGCAGATCCAGATCACTCCCGTCTGTCCGCGTGAATTCGCGCAGCAAAAACAGCCTGTTCTTCACCTGCGGCGCCAGCGCCAGCACCTTTGCCTCGTGCAGCCGCTCCATGACCACAATCATGTCCGCTTTGTTCAGCATATCCGGCGTTATCCTGCGCGAGCGGTGCCCGGACACGTCGATCCCCTGCCTGGAGAGCACGCTGCGCGTGGCTTCGGTCGCGCTCATGCCTTCAACCATCATGCCTGCTGACAGGACGTCCACGTCGCTGCGGCCGCGCGCGCCGAGCACCTTTTTCATCCATGCCTCGGCCATGACCGAGCGGCAGGAATTCCCCGTGCAGACGAACAGGATAAGCTTTCTTCCCGCGACACGGTTAATCTCCTGCGCCGGGAGCGCACCTTCTCGCACAATCCGCAGCGGCTCACCCGTCAGATCGACGATCGTCGACTCCCTGGCGTACTTCGCTGGACCGCAATCCAGAGCCAAATCAACCAACCCGTCGAGATCGGCAAGCGCCTGGCTGCACGTAACCGGAGCGGGCTTGCCAGACAGATTTGCTGACGGGGCCACGCACGGAACACCGGAGAGCGTTATCACGGCGCGCGCGGCAACGTGGTCGGGAAACCGCATTCCCACCGTGCCTTCGGACTTCGCGCGCAGCAGGAGCGTGAGCGGGCCCGGCCAGAACGCATCCATCAGTTTATACGCGGCGACAGGCAGCATGCGCGTGTACTCGTGGACCTTGTCTTTTTCTCCGATATGCAGGGAAAAGGGCTTATCGCGCGGGCGTTCCTTGATCTCATACAGACGCTCGACCGCCTTGCGGTTGAGCATGCTGGCGCAAATGCCGTACACGGTTTCCGTCGGAATGATCACCAGCCCGCCGGCGTGAATGATATCCGAGGCTTCCTTGATTGCGGCCCGGTCGGGCTCATCGCCCTGCATGGTAATGATACGCGTCGTGCCCATGAGTTGTTCCCGTTAGATCTCGGTTTTCAGAATCTTATCCTTCATGCGCGCGCGGTAACCGAGGAGTGCCTGCGCGATTTTCTCGTCCGACGTCCCCAGAATCGCCAGCGCGAACAGCGCCGCATTCCTGGCGCCGCCTTTTCCGATAGCCATGGACGCGACCGGTATCCCGGCAGGCATCTGTACCGTTGAAAGCAGCGAATCCAGCCCACCCATGGTCTGGGTCTGGATGGGAATACCGATCACCGGAAGCACGGTGTGAGCCGCAATGACTCCGGCAAGAGCAGCGGACCCGCCTGCCGCGGCAATAAACACCTTGACTCCCCTGCCGGAGGAGGTCTTGACATACTCGGCGAGCTCTTCAGGGGTGCGGTGCGCGGACAAGACCTTCGTCTCTGTTTCCACGCTGAACTCGGCAAGAACGTCGAGCGCCTCGCGCACGGTTTCAAGATCGGACTGACTCCCCATCAGCACACTCACTCTCGCATTCATGAGAACGTCTCCTTCCGCACGGCATGTTGAGCAATGTCCCGGCGAAACTGCATGCCGTCAAATTTTATTTTTGAAACCCCCTGATACGCCTTGTCGATCGCGTCCACGATCGTTGGAGCGCGCGCAGTCACACCGAGCACCCGACCCCCGTCGGTAACGACAGCGCCGGATGACGAGGCACAGCGCCGCGTGCCTGCGTGGAATACCACGACATCCTTGAGCGCCGCGGCATCGTCGAGCCCGGAAATCGGCGCGCCTTTTTCGTACGGCCCCGGATAGCCGGCCGACGCCAGCACGACGCAGACGCAGGGCGAAGAGTCCCAGCGGATACCGCCGGTCTTTCGCACGTACGCTGCCAGCGCCCCGTCGGCGCAGGCCTCAAGCACATCGAGCAGATCAGACTCCATGCGCGGCAGAATCGCCTGGGTTTCCGGATCGCCGAATCTGACGTTGAATTCAAGAGCCTGAGGCCCCCGGGGCGTCACCATAATACCCGCATAGAGCACGCCGCGGTAGGTAACGCCTTCGCGCGCGAGTCCGGAGATGATGGGCGACACGATCGTACGCATGATGCGCTCGTAGAGTTCGCGCGTCACAACCGGCGCCGGAGAATACGCGCCCATGCCTCCGGTATTCGGGCCGCGGTCAGCGTCAAAGATCCGCTTATGATCCTGGCTCGACGCGAGCGCTACCACTTCGCGCGAGTCCGTCACGACCAGAATCGACGCCTCTTCGCCTTCCAAGCACTCTTCGATTATGATGCGGCTGCCTGCCTCTCCAAAAACCTTGCGCTCGAGCATGGCATCGATTGCCTCATCCGCCTCTTCGGCAGTGCGCGCGACCACGACGCCTTTACCCTGGCACAATCCCTCTGCCTTGATCACGCACGGCCGGGAGAGCGAACGCACGTACTCTTTGGCAGGCAGGGGATCGTCGAATATCCGGAACGCCGCGGTCGGGACTCTGTATTTTGCCATCAACTCCTTGGCAAAGACCTTGCTTGCCTCCAGCCGCGCAGCCCGCCTGTTCGGCCCGAAAATCTTCAAGCCCGCAGCCTGAAAATCATCGACGATACCCAGGGACAGAGGCACCTCCGGCCCGACCACCGTCAAATCAATTGCCTCCCT
>CAZDUF010000036.1:0-6676 GCA_964508555.1 uncultured Planctomycetales bacterium | reverse complement strand
CGCAAACTCCAGGAGCGCAGGGATATCATCAGCCCTGATATCCACGCATTCCGCTCCTGCGGCTATACCGGCATTGCCCGGCGCGCAGAAAATCTTCTCGGCGCGTTTTGACTGCGCAATCTTCCAGACAAGCGCGTGCTCTCTTCCGCCGGAACCGATGACGAGTATACGCATAGGGAAGCGTGGCTAGTGGCTAGTGACGAGTGGCTAGAGCGCTAAGAAGGTTTCCTAGCCACTAGACACCAGCCACTAGTCACTTACTATCATTTTTCACTTTTTCTCACCGGCACAATCCCCGCCATATCGCCGATGACGTTGATCAATTCCTTATCCGACGGCACGATGATCTTGGCATTGTGCGCGAGGGCATTCTCAAGGGCCTGCAGCTTGCGCAGCACCTGGGCATTACCCACGAAATATTTCTCCGCGGCCTCGTTCACCAGCCTGATCGCCTCGGCCTCGCCCTCGGCCTCGAGGATCTTGGACTGCTTGATGCCTTCGGCCTGTTTGATGCTCGACCTGCGCTGTCCGTCGGCAGCGGTCTCGGTTGCTGTCGCGTAATCGATGGCGGCGACCTTCTCGTTCTCCGCCTTGACCACCTTGTTCATGGTCTCCTGCACGTCTTTCGGGGGATCGATTTCCTTGAGCTCCGTGCGCACGATCTCGATACCCCACTGCGAGGTTTCGGTCATCAGGGTCTTGTGGAGCTCGTCGTTAATCTTGCCCCTTTCGGAGTTTGCGGATTTAAGCGTCAGCGTCCCGATAATATTACGCAGGGTCGTGCGCGCCAAGTTCACGATCTGCCACATATAATTATTGACATTGTACTGCGAGGCTTTGACGTTTGCCTCGTCTGATTTCACCTTGAAATATACCTGCGCGTCCACGCGCGCGTTCAGATTATCGAAGGTAATAATCTCCTGCGGCTCGGCGTCGACCATCTGCTCCGTGACGTTAACCTGATACATGTTCTCGATGATCGGGATCACCCAGTGGAACCCCGGCTCGGCAAACCGGTTATACTTGCCGAGGCGCTCGATCAGGCCGCGATGCGTCGGCCGCACGATCCTGATCCCCATAAAAAAAACGATAACCGCGCCGGTAACCAGTCCGGAAACAAGACCTCCCATCCCAGCCTCCTTGATTATGAAACGATCTCAACGCCGCGCGTGCCCTTCACGGTCTCGCCGATGATCCAGGTACGCACCTTCCAGCGCCTGAATCCGGCGCGTACCTTCTCCGCGGCAGCGCGGCGCACGATAAGGGTCATACCGATCCCCATATTCAGGGTGTGATACATTTCGCGGTCTTCAATACAGCCCTTCTGCTGAACAAGCGTAAAAATCGACGGGACTTCCCAGCTCCCCGCGCGAATCTGTGCGCGCACGCCCTCGGGAAGGATGCGCGATATCTTGTCGTAAAAAGCGCCGCCGGTAATATGGGCGATGCCGCTGACGCTTGCCTTCAGCGCGCACCCGGAAGCCCGTAAAAGATCGAGCACGGGTTTGACGTAGATCCGCGTGGGTTTCAACAACTCCCCTGCATGAGTGATCTGCTCGCGAGAGGTCAGCACCGCGCGCACCAGGGAATAGCCGTTGGAATGGATGCCGTTGGAAGCGAGTCCGACGATAACGTCTCCCGGCCGAATGCGCGAACCGTCGATGATATCCGCGCGGTCGATCGCGCCGACGCAAAACCCGGCCAGATCGTATTCGCCGTCGGCATACATCCCGGGCATCTGCGCGGTCTCCCCGCCGATCAGCGCGCAACCGGACTCGCGGCATCCCCGGGCGATTCCGGCCACGACGTCAGTCAGCACCGCGGAGCTCACGATCCCGTAGGCAAGATAATCCATAAAGAAAAGCGGCTCTGCGCCCGTGCAGAGGATATCGTTCACGTTCATCGCGACGCAATCGATGCCCACGGTGCGGTGGTTACCGGCAAGGCGCGCGATCTTCAATTTCGTCCCCACGCCGTCGGCTGACGACACCAGCACCGGGTCGCGGAATTTCCTGTTGAAACGGAAGAGCGAACCGAAACCGCCGATATCGGCGAGCACCTCCGGCCCGAACGTCTTCCTGACGAAAGGTTTGATCTTTCTCTTGAATGCCGTGGCAGATGCGATATCGACGCCTGCCGCCTTATAGGTGAGATCTCCCATATCAGTTTTTCTTCCTTATGGTGGAGATGGCGCCCTGGCCGCAGCACCTGTTCTCCAGCGAGAATTTCGTCGTGCGCGCTTCGGGCTTCACCGGATACCTGCCGGACCAGCACGCAGTACAGTAATGATGCCCGGGATACCTGAAACAGCGCAGCATCCCCTCCAGAGAAACATACCCGAGCGTGTCGACCTCCAGGTACCTGCGCACCTCGTCGAGCGTCCCGTACTTGTTGGCGATCAGTTCCGCGGATTTGTGAAAATCGATGCCGTAGAAACAGGGATACCGGTGCGCCGGGCAGGAAATACGCAGGTGCACTTCCTTGACGCCCGCTGCGCGAAGATTGCGCACGCGGATTTTCGACGTCGTGCCGCGCACGATCGAATCGTCGACCACCACGATGCGCTTGCCTCTGAGGACATCCCGCAGCAGATTGAATTTGACGCGCACGCCCAGGTCCCGCGCGTCCTGCGCCGGCTGGATGAACGTCCTTCCGACGTAATGGTTCCTGATAATCCCCATCTCCAGCGGGATACCGGATTCATGCGCATAGCCGAGCGCTGCGGAAAAACCGGAATCAGGCACCGGGACCACCAGGTCCGCGCTCACCGGATGCTCGCGCGCGAGCTGTTCTCCCAGCTTCCTGCGCACGGCATGCACGTTCTCGCCGAACACAAGAGAATCCGGCCGCGAAAAATACACATGTTCGAAAACGCAATGGGCGCGGCGCTGCGATTGAAGATACGGATGCTTGAAACTGCGCACCCCGTTTTTCCCGATAAAGACAATCTCTCCTGGCTCAACCTCGCGCACGAACCGCGCTCCGATCAGGTCAAAAGCGCAGGTCTCTGATGCCAGACACCAGGCATTCCCCAGCCTGCCGAGCGCCAGCGGCCTGAAACCCAGCGGATCGCGCACGCCGATGAGCTGCTGAGTATCCATCATCACGAAGGAATACGCGCCCCGGATCCGCTTCAAGGCGTACGCCAGGCTCTCCTCGAGGCTGCGGGAGGCGCTCCGCGCCATGAGGTGAATGACGAGTTCCGAATCCGTCGTGGTCTGGAATATCGAGCCGGTCTTCTCAAGATAGGTGCGCAGCTCCAGCGAATTGACCAGGTTGCCGTTGTGCGCGATGCACAAGGTACCTTTACTGTAATCGATGAGCAGCGGCTGCGCATTCTTGAGGATACTCGAACCCGTGGTCGAATACCGCACGTGGCCGACTGCCATCGTTCCCTTAAGACGGTTAATGATTCCCTCGGTAAATACGTCGTTGACCTGCCCCATGTCCTTATGCGCGGTCAGGATACCGGCGTTATTGACCGCAATGCCGCATGACTCCTGGCCGCGGTGCTGGAGCGCGTACAACCCCAGGTACGTCAGCCAGCTTGCGTGTTTATGGTTTGAAACGCCGAACAAACCGCAGAACTCTTTGGGGGTATCGTTCTCCAGCGAAAACATAGGGGCACTCTCCGGATTGAAGTATCAAAGGTCATAGGTCGAAGGTCAAAAAACACGATCAGTATCCTTTAACCGTCAACTTTTTCCTGCGACGCTTCGTTTCCCGTATCCTTCGTCCTTTGCGCCTGGCCGCCTGGCAAGGCGGCCAAGACGCACACCAGCCAATCCGACTTGGCCGAGTGACGACCTTCGACTATAGATTCTTTTTCACGTAATCAACGCCGTTCCTGAATATCGCCAGCCCGTCAGCCCCGGCTCTAGCCGTGGCATCCTCCCCAGCTAGAGCTGAGGCTGACCATCGCGGGTGCTGCTGAGCGCGCACGTGCCGCTCAGGATGCGGCATGAGACCGAAGATACGTCCTGTCTCGTCGCAGATACCAGCGACCTGCGCGACCGAGCCGTTGGGGTTCCGCGGGTACTCATCCGTCGGATTACCCTCCGGGTCGCAATACCGGAACACAACCTGCCTGTTCTGCCGGAGACGCTCCAGACACGCGGCATCACCGGTCACGAATTTACCCTCTCCGTGCGCGACGGGAAGATAGACCACCCCGCCAGCCTGGCCCGTCCAGACGCACCGGCTCTCCTCGTTCTTCAGGTATGTCCAGCGCGCCTCGAATTTCCCCGAATCGTTCAGAATCAGACTCACCTCCTGGCGCAGGTCAGCGTTTCCCGGAAGCAGGCCGCTTTTAACCAACACCTGGAATCCGTTACAGATGCCGATCACCAGATTCCCCCGTGCCACGAATTGCAGGACGGCGTCGCGCACCCTGAACTTCAACTCGTTGGCGAGGATCCTGCCCGCGGCGATATCGTCTCCGTAGCTGAAACCCCCGGGCAGGGCCAGAATGCTGAATTCCGACAGCGCGCGCGACCCGTCGCAAAGACGGTTGATATGCACGAAGTCGGCGCTCGCGCCGGCGCGCTCAAAGGCGAACGCGGTTTCCCGGTCGCAATTAGTCCCTGCGGTCCTCAAGATGCACACGCGCGGTTTCTTCATTTCCCGTAGAACTTCCTGATTGCTTCGGCCACTTCCTGCGGCGTATCGGCAACAGTAAAAATCTCCATCTCGTCTTCGTTCAGATGCCCGGCCTTGACCACGGTTGCGCCGAGCCAGTCGATCAGGCCTTTCCAGTACGCGGAATTGAACAGCACCACGGGAAACCGTTGAATACGCCTGGTCTGGATCAGATTGAGCGCCTCGGTGAGCTCGTCAAGCGTGCCGTAGCCTCCGGGCAGGATCACGAACGCCATCGCGTATTTGACAAACATCACCTTGCGTACGAAGAAATATTTGAAGTCGACGAGCACGTCCACGAACTCGTTCGCTTTCTGTTCCATCGGTATCTCGATATTCAAACCAACCGACTTGCCTCCTGCCCGGCGCGCGCCCTTATTGGCGGCCTCCATCAGACCGGGCCCGCTGCCGGTGATCACCGCGTAGCCATCTTTTGCCAGTAGATAGGCGATCTCCTCTGCCTGACGGTAATATTCGGTGCCGGGTTTGGTCCTGCTCGATCCGAAAATGGAAACCGCATCCCCCACCGCGGACAACACTTCGAAACCGTCGACGAACTCGGCCATGATCCGGAAAATCCGCCAGGTATCCTCCTGCGTGAAATCCGTGCGCTGAATAATGTCGTTGCGGTTTTTTTTCTCGATGAGCTTACGCACCGCTTTATTTCGTACCGTGCTTTTAGCCATACGCGCTCTCCTCTGCCGCCGCTAGAATGACAGCGGTTCCTGCCACACCTTCTTGAGTTCTCTGACCGAAGCGTCGATACAGGGATTTCCGTCTACCCCATAGACACGAAACACACCGGACCTGTTCAGGCATCCGACGAGACCGAAGGGCACGCGCGCCTGCTTCAGGAGCCGCTCGAATGCGTCTTTCTTGCCAGGCTCGACTTCCGCCAGCACGCGCGAATTCGACTCCGAAAAAAGAATATAATCATTTCTGACTTTGCTTTTCAACATCCCTCGTCCCACGTCTGCGCACGAGCGCGCACCGGCCATCCCTCTATGGCCGGGTGCCGACGTCCCACGGTCTTTATACGGAATCTCTCTGACGAATACATCCATCCCCAGACCGCCTGAAAACGCCATCTCCGCCGCGGCAACGCCAATACCTCCCTCGGAACAATCATGCAGAGCGCGCACCAGGCTGTCCGCACTCGCCGCGGCAAGCGCTTCGAACAACGGCAGCGCCTGTTTCGGACGGATCCGGGGCACGGCGTTACCCATTGCAGGACCGAGGATATCGTAATAATGCGAGCCACCGAGCTCATCGAATGTCTCTCCCACTACATACAGGAGATCGCCGGGTTTCTTTGCGTACATGGTCACCGCCTTCGAACAGTCTTCCATCACCCCGAGCGCGGAAATCAGCAGCGTCCCGGGTATGGCAACGGATTTCCCGCGCACCGCATATTCGTTATACAGGCTGTCTTTGCCCGAGATAAACGGCACCCCATAGGCGATGGCGGCGTCACGACACCCGAAGGCGGCGCGCACGAGCGATCCCAGGCGGTCCGGCTTGTCGGGATTCCCCCAGCAGAAATTATCGAGTATCGCCACCTGCCGCAACGATCCGCCTGAGGCGACGATCTGACGTAGGGCCTCATCGATGCAGGAAGCAGCCATCCAGTAGGGGTCGATCATGCCGAAACGGAAATTGATTCCGTTAGCAACGATAATCGCCTTTTTCGAACCGAGCACCGGCCGCACCACGCTCGCGTCAGACGGACCGTCATTATCGGCGCCGCAAAGGGGTTTGATGACCGAACCGCCCTGGACTTCGTGATCGTACTGCCTGACAATCCACTCCTTGGAGCAGATATTCGGATGAGACCGGAGCCGCGTCAACACAGGAGTAAGGTCCGAGGCGCACGCTGCCCGTGGCTCCTTGTGCCGTCTCGACACATAGACAGCCTTCTTGGCGATCTGCGGTATCCCCTCGTGCAGGAATCGCATCTGGAGATCGCAGACGGTATTGCCGCGGTACTGAAGCAGGAGCCTCCCCGTGGCGGTGAACTCGCCGATGACCGCGGCCTCCA
>CAZDUF010000035.1:0-11512 GCA_964508555.1 uncultured Planctomycetales bacterium | reverse complement strand
TCGAACACCTGCCTGCGTCCGGGATACCCTGCCTGGCGCAGACGGAACGCAATCATCTCCCCGCATTCCTTTTCCGCGAGCGGATTGATTGTATATTTCAGCGACACCCGGTCCAGGAAGTTACGCATGCTTTCCATACGCGGTACCATCTCCGGCTGTCCCATAATCACCAGCTGCAGCAGCTTATGCTCCGAAGTCTCGAAATTCAAGAGGGTGCGCAAAAGTTCCAGGTTTTCCACGGACAGCTTCTGCCCCTCATCGATGATGCACACGATAAGCCTGCCGCGCGCCTGGGCATGGCGGAACAGATACCTTTCGAGCGCCTCTTTCTGCGCCAGGACCGATTCAGCGCCCACCCTGATCCTGAACATACGGCATAAAGTTTTCAGGAACTCGCCGCGCGAATCGAAATCAGGGTCGAGAAGCATATGCAGGTCCACGTGCGGATCGCCGGAGAATTCCCTGGCAAGCACCCTGCACAGAACCGTCTTGCCGGTGCCGACGTCGCCGCAGACCAGACTCGCCCCGCGCTTCAGCCGGATATTAAGCTCCAGCCTGCGCAAAGCGGTGAGATGACCCCATGACCGGTAAAAGAAATCCGGATCAGGACTGGTGGAGAACGGTTCCCGCTCTAAACCCAGGAGCGCGTAATAGCTCATACGGCGTTATACACGATCACGAACTGCGCATCAAGAAGCGGACTATCCTTACGCGCGCGCAGGATACACTTACGCACGACGAGCAGACTTTCGCCCGCTGAACATCCGTGCAGAAAACGGACAAAATGCTCCTTGTCGGCCTGCGCCGTAAACTCAAGCGCGATCTCGCGGAAATGACCGCGCCGCGCCGCGGTATTCGGCCGGATATTCATGATCTTGACCGCCGACTGCTCAGCGAGCTGTTCAACGGCTTTTAACGCCCGCACCGACGGATCCTCTGCCTCGCGCCCTGCATTCCCGAACAGCCGCTCGTATGCTCCGGTAATAGCGGCGCGATTTGACTGCAATGCAATCAGACGCTGCCGGGCAGAAAGCGCCCTGACAAGGTCATCATTCACTGTGCGGTTACGGGTGAGAAACGACCATATGACGGCGGCCGGTAAACAGATAAGAATAAAGGTACCGATCAAAACACCTGCTCTTGAGCCGAATACGATCTTTTTTATGGTCATGATGGCTTTTCCCGCATAAAGGCTATCTTGTATTTGATCAGTTCCCGGTCGGGCGTATCCACACGGTCAGCGTACTTTACCTGCGCCTGAGTTCCGAACATTTCAAACTCTGACAACTGGGTCGCGAACGAAAAGACGGCCTCCCGCTCATACGAGTAACCGGAGAGACTAAAGGGCTCAGCGCCCTGATCGTCATATTGGATCTCCTCAACCATCAGTCCTGACGGAGCGACCTGGTGCACCGCTGTCACAAAATCGAGCATGACTTTCTTCTCGTCGGACAGATCCCGCACTGCCTGAAGTTGATCCGCCATATGCTCAACACGGCCGACGTCCTGCTGCAGCGCGGAAATCTCCTGTTTGATGCTCTGCAGGAACGCTGCCTTGCGGGAAAGATACCGTATACCCGCTGCCGCAAAGAGAATAACCGCGAGCATGGCACACACAAGAACCCGGACGCTGCGGCGGATTCCCAGCGCCTGCCTGCGGCGCTGCCGGACGGGAAGCGGCATAAGACTCATCGATGCGTCCGGCTGCCTCAGAATAAACCCCAGAGAACCCGTGAGCCTGTCCGGGAATCCGGGGATGTCCGTCTGGCAGGAAACCGATTGGACACCATCCAGAGATACATCATGCACCTCCTGCGGCAGCTGTTCCCGGAAAAAACCCCTATACTCGCTGCGCTCCGCCGGATCTGGAACAGCCATAATGACGCGCCGTAGAGCCGCTGCCCCCTCTATCTTAAAATACATGCTCTCTGTCTCAAGAACCTGGGCAAGCAATTTCTCCTGCCATTGCGCCGAAGTGCGGTCCACAAAAAAGCCCCTGCTCACGCATATACTGCCGCCTTTCATCATAGCAGCCTGGCAAAAATCATTCTCAATATTAATCAGGAGTGAAACTTCCTTAATGTCAAGGGGTTTGGGTAAGAAGCTCTCAAAGCCGTAGACATCGAGGAATACGTCATCAACTGAAGCTCCTGCCTCAGAAAGAAGATTCACATATGACGTAACCACTTCACTCTGAACCAGCACTGCGTTCACGAGAGCTGACCCGCGGGATTCAGATTGAACGATCCTGCTCGCAGTAATCAGGCTCTCCCCTGCGGGAAAAAGTTTGACCGCCTGGAGGCCGACCATTGATGATATTTCATCCGGATGAGACGATGGCAGACGCACATACTGAACGGTTACGCGCTGGTGCGGAATGACCAACGTGATCGCGTCTTTTGTTTTGTCGTACTGGAGATCATTGAGGATGTAGTTGAGACGTGAGGCGGTTTGGGGAGAGAAACTCTCAAGCGGCTCCTGCAGTGAGCGATAGCCGGTTATGGTACGCGTCTGACGCGTTTGCGTCCATCTGATGCATTCGAACGACGCATGCGTGAATCGCGCTACGAAACGAGGTCGTGTCTGTGCGGTCATCCGTGAACTGTATTGGTATTCACGCGGACGTCATACCTCCGATGCAATTTTTCTTAATTATATATATTATATGGGCGACCGACGGAAAGGGCAAGGGAAATAAGAAGGTGATTATACTTTATAGATCCGGCAATTCTTGCAGACAACAGGGCGCTCGCCCGCGTGGATCTGCTTCTTGAACAGACGCACCTTGTCTGAATTCCAGACATCGCGAAAATGTTCGTGAAAAAGATTCCCCCAGCTGTGCTGCTTCTGAAACTCGCGGTCGTTCGCCATGTTGATGGCGCAGCAGGGCTGGACGTGGCCTGTTGCCAGAACGAACGGCTCGACCCATTTCGTGCAGTCGCATATGGGTTTGTTGCTCTCGACGTTCTCGTTCCAGTTCAAGCGGATGTTGTAGCGGCGCGCCCTTTGCGCGACTTCACGCTGAATTTCGGGAGTAAGAACGGGGATCAGCGTTTCAACCTCCTTAAAATGCAAAAGCGAGGTGAAATATATGAGCGTGGTATAACACGTCGGATTGTCGCCCACGATATCTTTGACCAGATCGACAAACTGCGGCATCTCAGCCGTATTCATGGAATTCATGATGTAGTGAAACCATAATTCAGGCAGGGGAGACTTCATGCGTTTCTTGGCGTCAAGCAGATATCTGACATTCGCGAGGGTCTTCTCAAAACGCGCGCCCACGCGGACGGACTCATAGGTCTGTTTCGTCGCCGCCTCCATGGATACCCAGATTTTATCGACGCCGATCGTAATCAACTCGTCGGCCGTACGCGCATCAATAAGATCGAAGGTATCAAAAAATTCGAGGAATATGGAGCGCTTCTTGGCGTACCTGAGCATCGCCAGAAAATCCTTATTGATAAACGACGAGCCGATCCCGGTCAACCCCATCCATTTGAGTTTCGGAAACTGGTCGATGACGCGGCGAAACTCCTCGAACGACATGTCCCGCGCAGGTTCCTTCCAGTAGGTGTGCTCGCAGATGCGGCAGCGCAGGTGGCAGCGCGTGGTCACCTCGACTTCTATGGTTTCAGGATACAGGGCCCAGAAGGGGTTGATCCTGAAAATCCAGTCTGCCAGACCCAACCCTGCGTCGCGGGTAAACGCGGACACCCAGAGATACACGAATGCCTTCCTGAACTGTCCCCTCCTGAGATAGTACCAGACGAAGCGTAACCGCGACCAGATCATTGATAACGCTTCAATTCTGCGACGGTCAAGGATCTCCATCTACTCCCCTCTCGCCATGAGTCTTTCGGCCACAGCAATATCCTGCGGGTAATTGATATTCAGGTACCTGCCTCCGATATCATACGCGTAGAGCCTTTTGTTGCCGGTAACCATCAGCTTCATGCTGTCGGCCAGCTCCCGCCTGCCGGATTTCGTGGAAACCGGAGTCTTCTCGATGTAGTCGAAGATTGATTCACGGAATATATACGTCCCACACCCGATAAGATTATTCCAGGGACGGTCTGGTTTCTCTTCCAGATCAAGGAGTATCGACTCTGCGTTGATCTTGACCGAGTAATTCTTCTTCACGTCCTCGATATCGGGCGTCGCGTGCACGGCGATCATGGCGTCAAGGTCGGGCCTTTTCTCAAACAGAGCAAGCATCTGAGGATGTTTTGTCCCTGCGTATATCTCATCCCCCAGCATCATCATGAAAGGCGTGCGGATGACATCCTTCATCAAAAGCACTGCGTCGCTTAATCCGCTTTTTTTTGCCTGATTGATCTGCGTGTTCTCAACATACTCTATCCGCACCCCGTAGCCGGAACCCGTCCCGAAATAATTCATGACCGCATCCTTGCGGTAACCCACGACCACGTAAATCTTTTGAAACCCCAGAGAGCACAGAAGCGAAACCACGTAATGAAGTATGGGCTTGCCTCCGATAAGGATCATGGGTTTGGGCATGTCCTCCGTGCCGCTCGCCAGACGCACTCCCTTGCCGCCGGCAAGTATTACCGCTTCATCCATTGAGCATACTCCTTGCTTAAGCGCTGCGACAATGCATCCTGGTCGGACAACCGGGCTATACGCTCGCGGGCGCTCTGCCCGCAGCGCTCACACGCCTGCGGGTTGTCGAGGGCGTAAAGTATCTTATCCGCGAAATCAGCCGGATTCCCGCTTTCGGCGAGAAACCCATCCACCCCGTGACGGATGAACTCTCCGATTCCGCCGATATCGCTTGCCACGACGCACGCGCCGCACTGCATCGCTTCCATGATGATAATCGGCGACATATTTTCCCATTGCTCGGGAACGGCAACGACTGCCGCGCCGGCAACCAGTCCGCGGATAAAAGTCTTCTCTTGCCGGCCGCGATATACCTGAAGCCTTGCATGTCCGATCGCGGCGAATTCCCGCTCGATCGCGCGGCGATATTCATCTTCATGTTTGACGTCCTGAACAACGGCGCATAACGCGATGTCGTCTTTCTTCGCCCACACCGCGCGCATCGCCGCGAGCAGGATATGCAGCCCCTTCCTCTTCTGCAACCAGCCGACGAAGAGAACAAAACGCTGCCGATTCCCATCTTTAGGCGCACGGTATTCTGCGGGCGCGACGACGTGAGGAATTATTTCCGCCTTCGTGGCCGGCACACCATATGCCTCCAGTATCGAGGCTGATGACTTTGATAATACAATGAACCTGTCGATACGGGTAAGGAAGTAATCGAACAGCCGTTGACGCATGCCGAGCAGAAGTTGCTGAATCAGGCGGAATCGGCGCGGCAGGCACGTGACACACCAGGAGCCGTGGAATTTCCTGCAGCAGCTGCTTCCTGCGTCAAAGAGCGTGGTCAACGGGCAGAAATACCAGTAGTCGTACACCGAAAGAAATATCGGTATCCTTTCATGCCGCGCAGCCAGGACAACCGCGAAGGTCAAGAATTGCATGTTGCCGCAGTGGACGATGTCCGGCCGTATTCTTCTCAGCAACCGGCGGCAGCTGATATACGCGATAGGGTCAAACAACAAAACATACCACTTAAGAATCTCAAGCTGATTCCTGACAAACGGCAGTATGTTCTCAAGAACACATATGCTGCGCCGGTTGTCCCCCTCGCCGCCGCGCGTGTTTCTGTCGGGTGAGAGCGTCAGGAAAACGGTCTCATGCCCCTTGAGGCGCGCAAGATGAGCCGTCGCGACAAGCGCCGCCTCCGCGCCGCCGGCGTGCGCGTGGCTGGAGGACAGATAATTCGAAACGTACGCGATCTTCATCGCACCCTTTTGAAAAATTCCCTGATGTACGTGCGGTGGTACCTGCCGAAAAGGATTTTTCCCGCGTGCACGAACGCGTGCAGGGGATCATACCTGAGCACGTAATACAGAAATCTGAGGATATCTCTCGCGCGTATCGTGCGGGGGAAAAAACAGCTGTACGAATATCCCGCGAGATTTCCTCTGTAGAACATCTTTAAACGTAACCGTGCCGGATACTCGGGAGTTTCTATGATAGACGTCGGCAGCTTGTAGAAACTCACCCTCCGGTAATCGCCGAGCCAGCGCGCATGGGCAACCGCCCAGTCCCAGAATTTGGTGTGCGGATACGGGGTCGCCATGCTCCACAAAGCTTCATGCAGCCCCAGTGACCGCATTTTCCTCAGGGTCAGGGAATCACGCTCATACGTGCTGCCGGGAAGCCCCGCGATAAAAAAACCGCAGGTATACAATCCCGCTTTCTGCGCGAGCCGCACGGCGAGCGTTACGTCGGAGAGTTTCTCGCCCTTATCGATACTGGTGAAAAGCTCCTCATCCAGACTCTCGATACCGAACCACACAACTTTGCACCCTGCCTCTTTCATCAGCCTGAG
Source organism: uncultured Planctomycetales bacterium (assembly GCA_964508555.1). Lineage (GTDB taxonomy): Bacteria > Omnitrophota > Gorgyraeia > Gygaellales > Profunditerraquicolaceae > CAZDUF01. The sequence goes on along the minus strand of CAZDUF010000035.1, from coordinate 5,088 downwards.
CAGTTCTTCATCCACCCTGTCCGCGCGGATGCCGTTCGTGCATCCCCACGTTAATCCCGGGCGCATGCGGATCAGGCGCCGGCATATCTCTTTAGCGCGACTGGTATCGAACGTGAAATTGTCGTCGGCAATGTTAAAATGCCTGATTCCCAGTTCCGTCTTTGCCATCGCAAGTTCTTCGACCACACTGTCCGCACAGCGGCCGCGCCAGAGGATCCCGCTGAACTTGCGCACCGAACAGTAGGTACACCCGTACGGGCATCCGCGGCTGGTGACCAAGGGATAACTGTCCCTGATGAGATGCACGGTGTCAAAAACCGAATAATCGGGAAATGGCAGGGCATCGAGCTCACCAGCCGGGCACGCAGTGCCGTAAACGTACTTCTCCGAACAATGACGCGCGTACCGCGGTAGGGAATCCTCCGACTCTCCGAAAAAAAAGGCGTCGTACGGATACCCCGCGGCGAGCGCCTTTTCCTCTGCGCAGGTGATGCCGGGCCCGCCGATGATAACCCTGATACCCTTGTGCCGGAAGTGTCCTGCCAGACGATCCGCTGCAGCAACAGTTCCGGCCTTCACCGAAAACCCGACGACCTGCGGTGCGAAAGAAAAGATACTAGCGATCCTTTCTGCGACGCGTTTCGGGTCGTTGTTAAAATCAACGACGCGCACCTGGTGTCCGTCTTTTTTCAATATCGCCGCAAGATACGCGATACCGGTGTTAAACCCGGACACGCTTCCCTGCGGATCGATGAATGCGATTTTCATAATCTAGACGCGGCGTACGCCCGCCATTTCGATGTCGCAGAGCTCCGCGCAGGGAGAATGGCAGATCTTGTCCGTCGGGGAGAATGAAAAACTTCCGTCGAATACGTTCCCCGCAAAGAAGGTATCGCTCGGCGATGATTTTCCCTTATACGGCGCGCACTCGGTGTAATAATAGCCTTCCATGCAGGTATACACGTTACCGTTCGGGATAATCAACGCGTACGTCCTGCCTGCCTTGCATCTCTTGGCGGAACGGTCGTTGAAATCGTAGCGTTCGGTCCTGTCGTACGGAATAATCCCCTTCCCTTTATACTCCGCGACCAGGGTGCGCTCAGCCGGGGTATAATCATAACCTGGATCCTTGAACGTATCCACCCTGAAATAGAAACCGCTCTTTCCCTCAAAATACTTTTTGAGCGCCGGTATCTCCTCTAGATGCTGCGGATATGCCACGAAGTTAACGGTGACGTTGCGAAAACCGTGCGCGCGCAGATCGTCCAGGCGCGAGAGAAAGCGCTCCTTCGTGGTCATCGAGGGATGAAAACTTGCCATGATCCTGAACTCGCGGCGCTTGAGCGCGGAAAAAGACGCGATGTCGAGAGCTTCGAGATTCGAAACCAGACAGGAAATGAGGTGCTTGCGGGGAAACTGCGCAATGAGCGGCTCTAGGTCGCGGTACAGAAGCGGCTCACCTCCGGTTATGGTGAACGCCGACGGAGCAAACCGCTCAAACACCGATATCCATTCGGCATACCCGTGCTGTGCCCGACGGTATTCAGCAGGCGTGAACCTGTTCCATATGCAATACGGACAGGAATAGTTACACGCGATCTGCGGCACGAAAATGATATTGTTGACACCGGGAAGGAACCGCCGGTAATACGGCAGGAGCGCCAGCCGCAATCCTTCCGGCAGGTAGCGGTTCGACGCCTTGAGCAGACCCAGGATCATTCCCGCACCTCCGGGAGAAATCCTCTCACGAGTCCCACGAAAAATCCGGTATTCCAGAAAAGGAAGGCGTTCAAAGCAAGCACAAACAAAGCGCGCGAACGCACGTGCGCGGCAAGCGTCGCTGCCAAAAGCAAGCATACCAGTACTCCGAACACCGGACGCACAAAAAGCGCTGCACCCACCACGAGCACCACAAGCGGAAGCATCTGGATTTTCCTGAAGACCCGGGAGTGGATACGCACCAGCTCTCCCTGCGCCCTGCCGTAGGAGAACATCATCTTCCTGAATTGCTCATACGTCCGGGGCTTATCGTGGTATACCACGGCAGCGCTCGTACACACGAGCACGTTCTTATGCTGCCTGAGCCGGTAATCAAGGTCGACATCTTCGCCCGGCCACAGCCCCTCGCGGAATCCTCCCTCTTTCAGGAAAACTTCCCGTTTATACATCACATTACAGGAAGCGTTGTGTTCGACTTCCTCAAGAACCGCTGCTTCCCGCGGACACCGCGCGTACTCAGCGACAAAACCTGCCTTGCGCATGAATCCAAGCACATCCCGCTCGAAACGGCCCGCATCACGGGCAGGCTCCTGAATGCCGCCGACGGAAGCCGCATCAGGCCGCATCCGGAAGCCATGCTCCAGAGCAGTCAGCCAGTTCGCGTCGACAACACAATCGGAATCCGTAAATGCCAGATACGCTGCCTGTGTCTTGGATGCGGCGAGGTTGCGCGCGTACGACGGCCCCCTGCCGCCGCTTGCAAGCACGGTGATCCGGGAACCGAAAGTATCGAGGACTGAACGGGACTGCTGCGACAGGCCGTCGTCGATTATGATAACTTCCTTTTCCGCGCAGGCGCACGCAAGCACAGACTCCACGCACGCGCCGATAGACGCACCGTTGCCGCGCGCGGGAATGATGACAGTTATGCCGCCGGTCATGAATTCAATTCGTAGAAAACAACGGGAAACATGCGCGATTCCGAAGTGAACAAGACGCGGTACTTCTGCTGAAGGAACGCGTACAATTCTCCGGTTGCCTGATGGTTAAACGGGAAAAAAAGGAAATACCGCGGCAGTTTTTCACGCTGCGCGAGGCTCTTCCCGTCAGGAAAAAAAAAGGTCCGACGTTCCGTATAATAACTGATGAACGGACGACGGTAGTAGTTGACGCCGATCTCGTCTCCGGAACGGCTCTGCGTTCTTAACCTGAGCAAATCTCTCTTAAACAGAAGAAAATCCCGTGCTTCAATCAAAGCACGTCCGGTAAGCGGCAGATCCGACCGGGAGATCCCGCTCCAGCCGATCAGTATGACGCAAGCGCAGCACACCGCTATGCGCAATACCGCTTGCGCCCCGCGCTGTTTGAGGAAATAAAACAGCTCAAAAACCACAATTGAGAAACCAAGTGCAGCCGCCGGCACGATATGACGATACAGAAATGGCACATACATGTGCGCGAAGGAGTGGGCAGGAAACAGGATATACCAGGTCAGCCCGCACGCAGCGAGCACGCACAGTAAACGCAGCAGGGCGCGCACGGGTTTTCTGCGCGGCAGGGGGAGCGCATAATACATGATGTACGCGAAAAAACACAGACACCCGATTACAAAAAGGTTAAATATCATCACTCCGGAGAAATACCGGACAATGACTTCAGACCACCAGACCTTCAGGCCGAAACCTGACATCGGCGCGTCTGCGGAATGAAGCATCCTATCAGCCGCGCTCTTTCCGAAATCGTCAAGCGCGCCGGTGATCCCTCCGAAATACCAGGCATTCTGCGCCAGATGTACAAGAAAACCCGCAACCGGAGCGCTGCAGAAGGAAACTACAGCCCGCCATGAAAAAAACACATCCCCTTTCTTGAGCAGCAACCGGCAGAGGACAAAAAACAACCCGAGATACACGGTGTACTCGAAGGTGAACAACGAGAGTACAAAGAACAAGAGCCAGATCAGCATACCGGCGGCGCGACGGGACAGACCGTTTCCCGGAGCAATCAGGCAGAGGAGAACGATACCGGCCCGCAGTGCTTCACTATAAGAGAGCTGACCGAGACCATCCGCGCCGTAGATAAAGTACGGATTCGTCAGATAAAAAAGCGCGCAGAGAAATCCCGCAGACCTGCTTCTGGCATATATGCTGACGGCGAAATACCAGCAGATGACTGCCAGCAGCGAAAAAAGCAGAGCCGCTCCTCTGAATACCCGCAGTGAGGTCACTCCCCCCACACCCTGGGCCACACCGCTGACGACACATGCGAGAGCCGGATAATGGGTATACGGGACGCACAGGATATCGATGTCCGCTTCGTAAAACGGCAGGAATCTGGTCTGGATGAACCCGAACTTGACGAAATTTTTTCCCGATATGAGCAATTCCGCGTCCGCCCATTCGTCTCCATGATCCAGATCCGGATACTGAAGACGCGGGACAGCAACGATCAGGAACGCAAGTGTCAGGACACAAACGATGATTCCGCTGCTACGCAGTTTTTTTGTCGAACGCATCTGGTTGAGGAATCCTTGCCGCCTCAAGCATACTACAAAACACGGTTGTGGAGCTGTGCAAGAGCCGGGCGATCCTTTTTCCTGTTTTCGTGTAGAAACGCCGAAAGAAAAAACGATGCCGTTTCATCGTCAGCGCATGGACACGCATGATGTCCCGGGTATCGTAATGCAGATGGTGGCTCACGATGCGCAGATACCCGTAGGGGCCGATACTCTGGAGTTTATCCGCGTCCCAGAGCACTTCTGCTTCCTTCGATTCCTTCTTGCCGCCTGCATCATGGGTTCGGACCGCGTAACATATTTGCCTGATAACAGCATCGTCGACGTGAATCGATTGTAAGAAATCCCTGGCCATAACAGCGCCGGCAGGCCCATGGCGGCCGGCAACCTTTGAACGTGCGATGTCGTGCAGGTATGCGGCGGCAAGGCACACCTGCTGATCGGTTTTCTCCTTATGCGCAAAATATTTCGTCCAGCGCGCGGTTAACTCCACATGCGTCGCGTTATGGTTGAAATCGTTTTGCGCGCATTGTCTGAGCGCAAACGCCCTGATCCTGCGCATCTGCGCGGAAGAAATCTTCCCGGAGCCTGCTTTCATGCCTTTACCGCCGCGACCATCAGCCGGTTACCCACTTTGAGGCGCCTGGCCAGTCCCCAGGTCAGGCGGTCGGACAGAGCAGGTCCTCCTGCCTCATGCACGCCTACCACGCCCATCACGCCGGTCCACCAGTTACATACCCTAAAACCGTTCTTCTCGAGCAGTCTTGTCAGTGTGCGTACATTAAACTGCCAGAGATGATACGGCAGCCCGAACGCGTGACGCGGTCGATCTGCGGCTTCTGCTCGACGGGGTGCAG
>CAZDUF010000034.1:0-11690 GCA_964508555.1 uncultured Planctomycetales bacterium | reverse complement strand
TCTAGCCGTGAGGCAGGCGCACGTCCTGCTCGGAATGTCCCTGCCACCCGCGCCCTGCATCCGACTCCGATACGGAATCTCCAAGAGCGCAATTCCTCTCCGTCCATCTTTGATTCCAGCTTATTCTTCTCCACAAATTCGCTACTTCAAAACTTCCTCGGTCCATTCCATAATATTCCTAATTTTTGCTTCATTCAGTGTTTCTTTCTCACTAAAAACCAAATCCGCGAGGCTATTTTTTATAGCCAAACTTTTTTCCAATACGAATCTTTTCTCCATATTGCGGTTTAACGAAAACTGCAGATAAGTAAACCAACACATCATTATTGCAATAACACACTGAAGAAGCACAGCAATTTTGACAGCCGAATCTAACCTTGTTTTATTCTGTCTCAATTTTTCCTTTGACATCCTGCACTTCGACTAATACTAATTTATCATAATCCAGTGGTTTAATTCCCAGATTATCCCGAATCATAACGCATAGCATATCGTAAAACAACCTATCCGATATAAACACTCGATCACTATCGGCAGATGGTATTCCTTCTCCCTTTCGGACAGAATTAATCCAGATCAGGTCCCTTATCTTTGCGTAGTCCTGACTTTCTCTAGAATCAAAAACATCCATACTAGCCAGAATTCTTTTCAAGTAGGCTGAACTAAAATAAAACATACTCACTATGACGAAGAGACCACAAGTAATTATCAAAATCGGGTTCTTCATATTTTAATAACACATTAACTCTGGCAAATATACCGCTAGTTGTTCCCGATGCCGATCCTTCGCGCAGGCACCCCACAAGGGGACGCACCGGCCGCGCGAGAAAGGAAGGGGATTGCTTCGGCCCCTTACGGGGCCTCGCAATGACGCTTGGAGGATTCCCGCTTTCGCGGGAATGACGCGTGGACATTTCATGTCCACGCGTCACTTCGCCTCGAGCTTATTCAACGCGTCAAGATACGCCCGCACCGCCGCCTCGATGACGTCAGTCGATGCTCCCCTGCCGCCCACGCGTTTACCCTTGGACTCGAGCACCAGACTCACCTGACCCAACGCGTCTCTGCCGGACGTGACAGACTCCAGATGGAAATCCTCGAGTTTCACGCTCCTGCCGCTCATCTTGTCGATCGCCTTGAAACACGCATCAACCGGGCCGTCGCCTGTTGAGATGCCGCTGACAGATTTGGAATTCTTTATTACCTTGACTGTCGCCTGCGGCTTGACGTTTGTGCCGGAATGCACCTCAAAACTTTCGAATTGCCACACCGGCTCTGCCACCCGCACCTCATCCTCCGCGATAATGCGCAGGTCATCGTCGTAAATATCTTTCTTCTTATCGGCGACTTCCTTGAAGCGAGCGAATGCCTTGTTCAACTGCTCGTCGTCTAAATGCAAGCCCAGCGTCTCCAGGCGATCGCGGAACGCGTGGCGGCCGGAATGCTTACCGAGCACAATCTGGTCGCTCGACGTTATGCCGATGTCTGCCGGATCCATAATTTCGTATGTCGTGCGCTGCTTCAGCACCGCGTCCTGATGAATGCCTGACTCATGACGAAACGCGTTCTTACCCACCACAGCCTTGTTCAGCGGAATAACAAAATCAGTCAACGAGCTCACCAGGCGCGAGGTGCGAAAGATCTCTTTCGTGTTGATATCCGTCGAGAATCCGCCGAAGATATCCTTACGGGTCTTTAACGCCATCACAAACTCTTCCAGCGCCGCATTTCCAGCGCGCTCGCCGATGCCGTTGACCGTGCAATGCACCTGACGCGCACCCGCAAGCACCGCGGTGAGTGAATTCGCCGTGGACATGCCCAAATCGTCGTGGCAGTGGATCGAAATGACGGCCTTATTGATGTTAGGCACGTTTGAGCGGATATCGGTAATCAACGTGTGAATTTCCTGCGGATAGCTGTACCCGACGGTATCCGGGATATTGATCGTGCGCGCCCCTTCTTTGACCGCGGCCTCGATCACGCGGTAAAGAAACGGCCGGTTCGAGCGCGTTGCGTCCTCGGGAGAAAACTCGATGTCGTCGCAACCTTTGCGCGCCATACGCACGCCGTCAACAGCCATCTGCAAAATCTCATCCTCAGACTTCTTGAACTTGAACTCCAGATGTATCTTTGAAATGGCGAGGAACACGTGCACCCGCGGCATCCGTGCTTTGGCAACCGCCTTGCACGCGGACTCGATATCCGCCTTCACGCAGCGGGCCAGCGCGCAGACCGAGCTGTTCCTGATCCTGGCCGCAACAGTCTCCACTCCCTGAAAATCTCCGGGCGACGCGATCGGGAAACCCGCTTCGATGACATTGACCCCCAGCCGTTCCAGCTGATAGCCCACATCGAGTTTCTGCTGGGCGGTCATCGAAGCGCCCGGCGCCTGTTCTCCGTCGCGTAATGTGGTGTCGAAAATAATGATCTTTTCCATGGCTGTTACAACCCTTCTACCGTGACTGTGCAGACGGTTTCCACGGTGTCCGTCGAGAGGTTCTTCACGCGAACCTCAATATTCTTGATTTTTGTGAGCACGTTGAGCGCGGCATCGAAATCCGCCGCTGCCCAGGCTCCCCGCGTCTGTCTCTGTATGTTCTCTTTCATCGCCGGCCAGTTCGCTGCGGCAGTCAAATCATGCAGCGCCTTTTCCAGGTCCAGCGCGGTGATCGATGAATACGGCTCCGGAAGATTATCACCGCTCGAAGCCTGATAGGTGTCAATGACCCGTTCCGCGATGAACCGCGACGTCGCCAGGACAAGATACCGATCGCCGAGTAAAAAAAGGCTCGGGCTTAAAAAATCCAGGGGAGCTGCCGCCTTCAGGCTTGAAATCCTGGTGCCGGCGTACTCCGCATCAACCATGCGTAATAACGGCTCGTTCACGTTGAGCCCGGCGGCAATGTCTTCCGACTGCACGTGCTTCATCTGGAGATCGTTCAATTTCCCGATCAGATGGTTCACGGTGATGCGCGCCTTTTCTGCGGTAGAGACTGCGTCCTGCACTTTCGCGAACGCGTACGCCCGAGGAATCGTGATTTTCTGTTTGCGGCCGGTGTACTCCATACCGGGAGGCGCCGCACCCGGCCGTATCGGATCGGCCGGTACGCGCCTCTGCGCAGGAACAATCTCCTCTTCGTCAAACCCTTCCAGCACGACCCCAAAGGTCTCTGCCAGCCGAGGAAGCACGTCGTCCTCAATACCGACTCCCAGTTTCGATTCGACCTGCGCGAGCGCATCCTGAAAACTCATTCCCTCACTCAAGCGCACCCGGGCCATTTTCTCGAACGAGCCGAACACCGTCAGGTAATACTGCCAGATTTTTTTCGCGTCCTGCGCCCACAGGAGAAACAAAAGACGCTGGTCGGAAATCAGGCGCAGCGCCGACGGGTCCAGGGTCTGTTTCGGCGCGAGCACATCCGCAAACCCCTGGGAATCCTGTTCCCGGTTAAAAGCACTGACGCTGCGTATGACCAGACCTGTCTTCAATGCGCCGTAGGCGACCGAGAACGCGGACCCGCGAAGAACTTCGACAAGAGCGGCAAAAGGTTTGCTTGCCTCAAGCGCCGCAAGCGCATCGTGTCCCTGCGGACCGGACGACGAACTGACCGCGAGCGCCTGCTGCTTCAACATTTCCTCGTACAAGCGCTTTGTGTTGGCGTATCCCCAGAGGAGCGCATCCGTATCAAGCTGCCCGCAAAGCGACGCGAAATCCGGCAATGACGCAAGACTCGCGTTCGCTTCGCGGTCAAGCACGCAATCAATGGAACGACACAATAACGGATAGTCATTCGAAAGAACGAGTATGCCGGCCACGAGCGCCGCATGCACGGTCATGCCGCTCGAGGGAATGGCGAATGACGTTATCGGGAACCTGCGATAGTCCTGGCGGGAGGCCTTGCCGCTGGCGGGAAGAAAAATACCTGCAAGTGAGGTTTTCAGAAGCTGCGCATTGTCCTGCGGGACACGGCACAAAAACAGGAATAGAGGCCGCCCGTTCGACCGCGATTCGAACATGTCGGAAAGACTCGGCGCGCCGCCGTCGATAAACACCGCGAGCGCATTCTCCTCGGTCAAGAGATACCGAATGAGCGCGTATTTCTCGCGGTAGCGTTCAATGAACGGCTCGAGCCTGCGGATGTAGAAAGGTGTGGCCTCGCATGCTGCCCAGAACGCGCTTTCACCCGCTTCATCGATCTTATCCGCGAGCTGACGCGACGAGAAATAATAGAATGCGTCCTGAGGAACGAACTGTTCGAGGGTCTCGACCGCCACGTTCGGTGTTCTGCCGTAGAGATACCAGCCGGTTGCACCTGCCGCAATTCCCGCAACGATAATACCAGCGCCCACCGCCAGAAAGATTCGGCGCACGTCCCCCCCGTGGTTAAGCCCGGCTCTTTAGCGTTTCATCCAGGGCATCATGTCTCGCAGTTCCTTGCCCACCTTCTCGATCGGATGATTGTCTCCGTCGGCAAGCATCTTGTTGAAATTCGGCCTGCCCAGTTCGTTTTCCTTTATCCATTCCTTGGCGAACCTGCCTGACCTGATTTCTTTCAGGATCTTCTTCATCTCTTTACGCGTACGCTGGGTGATAATGCGCGGCCCGCGGCTCACATCGCCGTAGCAGGCGGTGTTCGACACTCCCCTGCGCATCCCGGCGATACCACGCTCCTGAATCAGGTCGGTAATCAGCTTCAACTCATGGAGCACTTCGAAATACGCGATCTCCGGCTGATACCCCGCCTCGATAAGCGTATCGAAACCAGCTTTGATCAATTCGGATGTGCCTCCGCAGAGCACTGCCTGCTCGCCGAAAAGATCGGTCTCGGTCTCTTCTTCGAAAGTCGTCTCGATGACGCCGGCGGTCGTCGCCTTGAGCGCCTTGGCATAGGCGAGCGCGAGCTGCTTTGCCTCGCCTGTCGCATCCTGGTACACCGCGATCAAAGACGGCACGCCTTTACCCTCTTCATACATCTTGCGCACCAGGGCCCCCGGTCCCTTGGGAGCGACCATAAATACGTCGATGTTCTTGGGAGGCTTGATCTGCTTGAAGCGGATGTTGAACCCGTGCGAGAAACAGAGCGCCTTGCCTTTTTTGAGATTCGGCTTGATCGCCTCGGCATACACTTTCGCCTGCACATGGTCCTGCGTGAGAATTTGGATGATGTCCGCTGCAGCGGCTGCTTCTTGAGCGCTCACCGGCGTGAATCCGTCGAGCTTTGCCTGCTCGAAATTCGGCGTCCCCTGCATTTCTGACACAACCACGCGCACGCCGGAATCGCGCAGACACAGCGATTGTCCCCTGCCCTGGATACCGTAACCGATGATCGCCACGGTCTTGTCTTTAAGCAAATTCAAATCCGCATCCTTGTCATAATACATCTTCGCCATGTGAATCTCCCTTTGTTTAAAAAAGACTTCTTGGTTACCGAGTCACCGTGACACCGGGTCACTGGTGACATGGTGACTCGGTGACGCTTCTCGACTAATGCGCCATCGCGATCCTGCCTGTCCGAATCAACTCCTTGACTCCAAACGGCTCAAGCGCCAACAGTAACTCCCTGATTTGTTTCTGATCACCCACTGCCTCGATCACCGCCTCGGATCCTTTGTGCAGCACGATCTTGCCGACGATCTTGGTGAGCAGCCTTCTGATCCGCGCCTTATCTTTAGCCGCGACGTGCACCTTCACCAGGATAAGTTCCCGATCCACGTGTTCCCGCTTGGTGAAATCAGTCACCGAGATCACGTCGATAAGCTTATGCAGCTGTTTTATGATCTGCTCGAGGATCCGCTCGTCTTCCGCCTCGACCACGATCGTCATGCAGCTCGTGAGAGGGTCCAGCGTTTCAGACACTGCCAGGGACGCGATGTTGTACCCCCGCGCGCTGAATAATCCCGCAACTCGAGCCAACACTCCGAATTTATTCTCAACCAGGACGGATATTGTATGTTTCATAGCCCTATGATCTCCTATTCCGTAGGATGTGGGACGTCCGTTCGCCGCCTCCTTGCGGAGGCGTCTCACTTGGATGAAAGACGTCTCTATGTTTTTGTTTTACGTCCCACGTCCCACGTCCCACGTCCCACGTCCCACGTCCCACGGTCTTTACGCCAGCCCCTCTATCATTCTATTCAACGCCTCACCAGCGGGTACCATCGGAAACACATTCTCTTCAGGCTCGACGATGAAATCCATGAACACCGGCCCCGGCGTTGCAATTGCCTTTTCTATCGCCGGACGGACGTCATCCTTCCTGGTGATGCGCATGCCCGCGGCGCCGTAGCCCTCGGCAACCTTCACGAAATCGGGGCTCGCCATGCACACCTGGGAATAGCGCCGTTTATAAAACAGCTCCTGCCACTGGCGCACCATACCCAGATACCCGTTATTGAGAATCGCGACTTTCACGTCGATCTTGTTGCATACGCAAGTGGCGAGCTCCTGAATGTTCATCTGGATGGATCCGTCTCCTGCGATGTCGAATACGATCTTGTCCGGACAGCCGACCTTGGCGCCCATTGCCGCGGGAAAACCGAATCCCATGGTGCCGAGACCCCCGGAGGAGATAAAGGTGCGCGGTTTGGTGTAGCGGTACCACTGCGCTGCCCACATCTGATTCTGTCCGACCTCGGTGGTAATGATCGCGTCACCCCCGGTAATTTCGTCGATCTGCTCGATGATGTATTGCGGTTTCAGCTTGCCCGCCGGGCTGTCTGCATACCGCAGCGGGAAACTTTTTTTCCACCCGCCGATTGTCTCAAGCCACGCGCGCGTCGCGCACGGTCCCTTAATATCTTTGAGCAGTTGCGCGAGCACATGGGCGCAGTCTCCCACGATCGGGATATCGACTTTGACGTTCTTGCCGATGGACGACGGATCGATGTCGATATGGATGATCTTTGCCTTCGGCGCAAAGGCGTCGAGCCTGCCCGTCACGCGGTCGTCGAAACGCGCGCCCACGGAGATAATCAGATCCGCCTCCATGGTGGCGTGGTTCGCGTAGGCGGTACCGTGCATGCCGAGCATACCCAGGGACAAAGGGTGCCCAGCGGGGAATCCCCCGATTCCCATCAGCGTCCATGTCACCGGCGCCTGCAGGGTCTCGGCGAGCGCGCGCAGTTGGGTGTGCGCGCCGGACAGGATCACGCCTCCCCCGATATACAGGAGCGGCCGCGACGCTTTGGCGATGAGTTTTGCCGCTTTCCTGATCTGCCCCGGATGCCCCTCATACGTCGGCTTATACGTGCGCATGGAAAGCTTCTCAGGCCAGATGAACTCCGTATCCTTCATTTGCACGTCTGACGGGATATCGATGAGCACCGGTCCCGGCCTGCCGGTCGTGGCCACGTAAAACGCCTCTTTCACCGTGCGCGCCAGGTCTTTGACGTCCTTGACCAGGTAATTGTGTTTCGTGACCGGACGTGTGATCCCGGTCACATCCGCTTCCTGAAACGCGTCGTTGCCGATGAGGAAGGTTTTCACTTGTCCGGTGATCGCGACCATGGGAATGGAATCCATGTACGCGGTCGCGATACCCGTGGTCAGGTTCGTTGCTCCCGGACCTGACGTCGCGATGCACACGCCCGGCTTCCCGGTTGCGCGGGCATAGCCGTCCGCGGCGTGCGCCGCTCCCTGCTCATGCCGCACCAGAATGAACCTGATATCGGAATCGTATATCTTGTCGAAGGTGGGCAGGATCTGTCCACCGGGATAGCCGAACATCACCTCCACGCCTTCTTTCTTCAAACACTCGAGTAATATTTGTGCGCCGGTCATTTTATGTACCTCTGTACAATAAGCTTGTTAGCGGGTTAGCGGGTTAAACCCACGAACCCGCTAACCTTACTCCAACACCGCTCCCCGATCCGCCGAACTCACCATGCGCGAGTACCGCGACAGGTAGCCGGTCGTGATCTTGGGCGGAACCATTTCTCTTTTTTTGAGCCGCGCGGTTATTTCCTTCTGTGACAACTTCACGCTGATCGAACGCCGCGGAATGTCGATGGTAATCATATCCTGGTCCCGTACCGCGGCGATCGGCCCGCCTGCGGCTGCCTCGGGCGAGATATGCCCGATACAGGGACCCTTCGTACCGCCGGAGAACCTTCCGTCCGTAATGAGCGCCACGGAATCAGCCAACCCCATCCCCACGATGGCGGCGGTCGGAGCGAGCATCTCGCGCATGCCGGGACCGCCGGCCGGTCCTTCGTAACGGATCACCACGCAATCGCCTTGTTTGATCCTGCCGCCGAGAATCGCCTTCATCGCTTCTTCTTCGCGGTTAAACACGCGCGCTTTTCCGGTGAACCGCATCATCCCCGGCTCAACCGCCGCCTGTTTAACCACGGCGCCGCTCGGGGCGATATTACCGTAGAGCACGGCGATACCTCCCTGACGGTGATACGCGTCTCTGAGCGGACGGATCACATCCGCATCGTCGATGCGCGCCGCATCGGCAATCTGATACGCGGTCAACCCGCTCACCGTCGAGGCGTTATGCAGTTTCTCTTTCAAACGTTTGAGTACCGCGGGAATACCGCCGGCATATTCGAGGTCCTCCATAAAATGCTGACCTGCCGGCTCTAAATTCGTGATATGCGGCGTTCGCGCGCTGATCGTGTCAAACGTCTTCAAGGGCAGCGCCAACCCCAGCTCATGCGCCAGCGCCATAAGATGCAGCACCGTGTTGCTCGAGCCGCCGAGCGCCATGTCGACGGTCACCGCATTCTCAAGCGCCTGACGCGTGATGATCTTGCGCGGCGTAATATTTTTACGCACGAGGTCAACAATCCGCTCGCCGCTCTCTTCGGCAATTCTGCGTTTTTTCGCCGACACCGCAAGCGCCGTACCGCACCCGGGCAACGACATCCCCATGGTCTCGGTCAGACACGCCATGGTATTTGCCGTGTACAACCCCTGGCAAGAGCCTGCTCCGGGACAGGCCTCGGCTTCAAGACACGAAAGCTCCTGCGCGGAAATCGTCCCTGCCTGGGCGCGGCCCATTGCCTCGTAGGTATCGTGCACGAAAGCGAGCTTGCGCTTTTTGTGCCTGCCGCTCATCATCGGGCCAGCGGTCACGATAATGGCCGGGATATTCACACGCGACACGCCCATGAGCATGCCGGGGGTGATCTTATCGCAGTTGGTCAGACACACGATCCCGTCGAGGGAATGCGCGTTGCACACGGTCTCGATGATATCCGCGACGATCTCACGGGAGGCAAGCGGATAACACATTCCCAGATGACCCATGGCAATGCCGTCGCAGATGCCCGGCACCCCGAAGAAAAACGGCACGCCGCCGCCTGCGCAGACGCCGCGCTCGATAAACCGCTCCAGATCCCGCATGCCGACGTGGCCGGGAATAAGGTCCGTAAACGACGTTGCCACGCCGATAAACGGTTTCTGCAGATCGCGTTTGCCCAAACCCGTTGCGTGCAGCAGCGCCCGGTGCGGCACGCGCTCGATTCCCTTCTTAATTGTGTCAGATCTCATACGTGTACCTCACTTGGAGTGCAGCAGGAAGTGGGACGTCCGTTCGCCGCCTCCTTGCGGAGGCGTCTCGCTTGGATAAAGGACGTCTCTATGTTTTTGTTTTACGTCCCACGTCCCACGTCCCACGTCCCACGTCCCACGTCCCACGGAACTCCCGTTTACGAAACTAATCCGCTCCCTCTCCCGAATGCACGTACTGCTCGCCCTCTGCATCGCGCTTTCGCACAATGACGCGCTTCATGGGAACGTACCCGACGACGAGCTCTTTATTGTTGACGGCGTTCAGCTGCTTAAAGAGAAATTCGAATTTCTGCTCGAGCTCTCCGGCAATTGCCTCGCGCGTGGCCTGCGGCATGCCCATGATCTCTTTCTTGAACTGACCCAGCGCTTTCTTACGCGCCTTATAGATAAACTGTTCCTCGGTCTGTCCCTCTTCCCGCTCCGACTGCAGGTTAGTCTTGATCCAGGCGTACATGGCAGCTTTGAGGTCGGCGGGGAAGTGTTGGGAATCGTACACCATGTTCTGGAATTCCGTCGCCAGATGCACTTCGGCGCAGTCGCATGCCGGGAAATTGTGGAAGGCGTCGGCTGGCAGGGTCGAGGCGCCGTGCTGGACTGCTCCTGCCATGCCGTATTCCTTGCGCGCGATCTCGCCGAGATTCTTGAGCGTATCGAAATCGAGTTTCACCTTGGCGATCGTCCCGTCGGGAAGCACCACGCCTCCGTGCGACGTGCCGGTCTGGATGCTGATCTTCGAGATGCCGGTGCGCCCCTTACGCAGCCGCTCCTTGTATCCGTCCATGAAAGCGCGCAGGTCTTCCGGCGTCGAATTCTTGGAACCGACCTCGCCGATTTCTCCCCCCACCGAAACCTCGATGCCGCGCGGCTGTATCTGCCTGATATACTGGGTAAGCTTCGCGCAGACCTCGTAGTTGTGATACTGCTGCTGTTTGATCTGCGGTTTGCTCAAATCGACGAGCGTTGACGAATCGATGTCGATGTTGTAAAACCCCGCGCTGACTGCCTCGGCGATGAGCGCCCGTATGGTCTCCATCTCCTTTTCCGGATCAAGCGCGTATTTCTTGTGGTTCAGCTGGCAGTGGTCGGCCTGGATAAAAACCGGACCCGTATACCCTTCCTTGAGCGCAGCCGCAAGGATAACCGCCGAATATTCAACGGGCGGCTGATTAGTGTATCCCATCTCGGATTTTGCGATCTCAAAAATGAACGCGCCGGAATTGTATTTTTTGGCGACGCGGAACACCGCGCGCGCCAGGTTGTAGGTCAGGGTGCGCAGGTTCATCGCAGGCACGGTGAATCCGCCTTTGACCGCGCCCGTGCCTCTGGCCATGTAAAAAGCATGGATACTGGCGGGGTACACACCCTTTTTATACGCCAGATCCAGAATCTTCTTTGCGAATTTCTGTTTTGTTTCCTTATCGTCGGACATAATCAGGTCCATAACGATGTTCTCGACGTCAAGCGGTCTTCTTCCCATGGTATTCGTCTCCCCTTTCTTGCCTTACGTTAACGCTTTCATCAAACGGTACACCTCATCCGCATGCAATTCCTTCGGCCGAACCGCCGTCTCAAGATCGACGACCCGGATATCCTCGCCCATGACGCCCACCGCCTTGCCTCTTTCGCCTTTGAGCAGGAGATCGACTGCCGCAGCGCCCAGACGCGTGCCGAGCATCCGGTCGCGCGCCGTGGGACTGCCGCCCCGCTGGATGTGCCCGAGCGTCACCTCGCGCGTCTCTAAACCCGTGATATCCTGTATTTGCGTCGCCACGTCCGCGGCTTTTCCAGCACCTTCCGCCACCACGATAATCCAGCTCACCTTGCCGCGCAGGTTGCCTTCAACAATCGAATGGCAAATTTCGTAAATATCGTACTTTTTCCCGGGGAGTAAGACCTCTTCGACGCCGCCGGTCACCGCGACCTGGAGGGCGATATATCCGTAATTCCTGCCCATCACCTCGACCACGAAAATCCGCTCCATGCTGGTTGCGGTATCGCGGATCTTGTCGATCGCGTCGAGGGCGACGTTCACCGCGGTATCCGACCCGATGGTGGAATCGGTGCCGGATATGTCGTTGTCGATGGTTCCCGGCACCCCGATGCAGGGAATACCCCAGGTGCGCTCAAGGCGGATCGCGCCCTGATACGACCCTTCTCCGCCGATAACGAC
>CAZDUF010000033.1:0-11707 GCA_964508555.1 uncultured Planctomycetales bacterium | reverse complement strand
TCTCCTGACAAACGTTTCGATGCCGCCGAGAAGCCGTATGGATTGTGAAACCGCGGCTTCGACCCGCGCTGGATCGTAATCTGACGACCGGACAATGGCTATATCGCTCATAGGTTAAAGAAGGCGCGCGCGGTGCGCGTCGTCATCTGCGCGACCTCGGCGAGATCTCTCTTCTGGACGGAGGCGATCTCCTCGGCAACCCGTATCACCGCCGAAGGATCGTTGCGCCTGCCGCGCATGCCCTGAGGAGCCAGAAACGGCGCGTCCGTCTCGAGCATAATGCGCTCAAGCGGCGCAGCAGCCACAACCTCGCGCAGCGCACCCGCGCCGGCATAGGTAATATTCGCGGTGAAGGAAATAAACAGGCCTGCCTCGAGGCACCTGCCGAGAAAATGCGTGTCCCCGGAGAAACAATGCACGACCGCCCGCACCGGACGCCTCGATGCAAGGATCTCCAGCGTATCCGTATCCGCCTGCCGCGTATGGATGATCACCGGCAAACCCAGCTCCTGTGCCAGGCCGAGCTGGCCTTCAAACGCCGCGCGCTGCGCTGATTTCGGCGCCAGCATGCGGTAATAATCGAGCCCGATCTCTCCCACGGCAACGACTTTTTCCCTGCGGCCGAGTTCTGCGAGACGGTTCCGCGCACCGGCGTTGTAGGCAGAGGCGTCGTGCGGATGTATCCCAACCGACGCAAACACGCACCCGTAGCGGCAGCTTAACGCCACGGCATCTTCGGAGCCGGACAGGCTTGAGCCGACATTGACCATGGCCTGCACGCCCTGCCGCAGCGCGTTCTCGACGACCGCGTCCCGGTCGTCAAGAAAATCGGCAAAATCAAGATGACAATGGGTATCCACGTAGGCCGCCGTATTGTCCATCATTCGATCCGGGGAAAAAGAGGAGCAGCCTTACGCACGGTATCGCCTTCTACCTGAGCCAGAATCGCCTCTGCCGTCCGCGGCAGAAAGGACCTGAGCGCGACGGCCGTCTGCCGGATGACGTCGACCAGGAGCCTGAGAAAAAACCGCAGCTCCTGCTCGCGGCCCTCTTTGGCCAGATTCCAGGGCTTGGTCTCTTCGACATGACGGTTGGTGAGATTGACGAGCTCCCAGATCAGCTCGAGCGCGGCGCTGAAATTAAAATCAGCCTGAGGCTGTAAGCACGCAGCGATTCTCTCTTCGAGCGCGCGCATGCAGGAACGGATCGGCTCGCCTGCCGCATAGTCCCCGGGATCAGGGACCTTTCCCGCGCAATATTTCTCGACCATGGTCAGGGTCCGGTAGACAAGGTTGCCGAGGTCGTTGGCTAGATCGGCGTTATACCTCTTGACAATCGCCTCCTCGGAGAAATGACCGTCCGCCCCGAACGGAATGTCCCTGAGCAGAAAATACCTGAAGGTATCGATACCGTGCCTCTCGGCGGTTTCCAGGGGATCGACGGCATTGCCGCGCGATTTCGACATTTTGGCGTTCTGAACCAGCCACCAGCCGTGCGCGCAGATCGTATCCGGCGGCCTGATCCCGAGCGCCTTCAGCATAATCGGCCAATACACCGCGTGATGCCGCACGATGTCCTTGCCGATGAAATGCACGACGTGTGTTTCCCCGTCCCACCACGGTGACTGATACCTGCCATCTGCAGAGAAACTGCCCACCGCGCTGATGTAATTGATCAGCGCGTCGAACCACACGTAGGTGACGTGCGCGCCGGAAAACGGCAGCGGCACTCCCCACCCCAGGCGCTCCCGCGGACGGGAGATGCAGAGGTCATTCAGGGGGTTGAGGGAAAGGAAACTCAGGACTTCGTTATAGCGCGACACCGGCCTGACAAAATACGGATGAGATTTCACGTGTTCGATGAGCCAGTCCTGATATTTCCCCATACGGAAAAAATAATTCGATTCCGAGATGCGCTCAACCGGCCGCTTGCAGTCCGGACACAACTGTCCCAGGAGCTGTCCCTCGGTCCAGAAGGTCTCGCACGGCGTGCAGTACCATCCTTCATAGGTATCCTGGTAGATGTCGCCGGCGCGGTACAGGATGTCGAGAACGCGGGTCACGCTCTCGGTGTGCCGGCTTTCGGTGGTGCGGATGAAGTCATTGTTGCTGATCGACAGGGTCTGCCAGAGCCGGCGGAACTGCTCGACCACGCCGTCGACGAAGGCTTGCGGCCCGACGCCGGCCTCATCGGCGGCCTTCTGGATCTTCTGGCCGTGCTCGTCTGTCCCGGTCAGAAACCATACCTTCGTTCCCGGGCTTTCCTCGCCGAGCCGCCTGCGCACCGCCCGCGCCAGGGTATCCGCGGCGATGTTGGTATAGCAATGCCCGATATGCGGCGCCGCGTTCACGTAATAAATGGGGGTAGTCAGATAGAATTTATTCATCGTATCGGATTCGGAATATTCCAACGCAAAGCTGTGCTGAGTGGGTGGGTTGTGTGTTGTGTGTCGGGTTGTGGGTTATGGGTATGGAGATAGGCAAACCGCCCCACAACCCATCCTCACAACTCGACTCACAACCCATCTTTCACAACTGTTTCGCTTTTATTTATACGCCACATGCACCAGAACACCGTCTTCGAGCTCGACTGTCGCGACGCGCTTAAAGACGTTGACGGACACGACTTTCCCTTTGCCCTGCGGAGTATGGATCTTTTCCCCCTCGCGGGGAAGCCCTTTGGAAAGAGATTTGTACGACTCGTATTCATACGCCAGGCAGCACATCAACCTGCCGCAGACGCCGGATATTTTCGGCGGATTGAGCGGCAACCCTTCCTCTTTCGCCATCTTGATGGTGACCGGCTCGAAATCCTTCAGGAAACGCGCGCAGCAAAGCTCCCTGCCGCAGCAGCCGAACCCTCCGAACAGACGCGCCTCGTCACGCACGCCGATCTGCCGCAGCTCGATGCGCGCCTTGAAAATCTTGGCAAGGGACTTCACGAGCTCGCGGAAATCAACCCTGCCGTTGGCGGTAAAATAGAAAACGATCTTGGTCCTGTCAAAGGAATATTCCGCCTGTACCAGTTTCATCTGCAGCTTGTGCTCATCGATCTGCTTAACGCAGGTGGAGAACGCCTCTTTTGCGCGGCGGCGGTTGTCATCGAGCTGTTTCATATCCTGGGCGGTGGCAAGCCTGATCACCCGCTTCGGAGGCTGCTTGTCCTCGCTGTGGTCGACACCCGCCTCGCACCCGCTCGCGACATACCCGTAATCGGTGCCCCGGTCATGCTCCACGATCACGCAGTCTCCGTCCTTCACGGGCCACGCCGGACGCTGATAGATATACACCTGCCCCGAATCACGCAGGCGGACAAAGAGTTGTTTTTCCTGATTTTTCATAGACGGACATTCTGAATTAACGGACGGCGAGCTCCGCGCGCAGACTCGAAACGATAAGCCTGGGATTGACATTCTGCTCCAGATACAGCAGGGAATCGGCCAGGAGTTTCATTATCTCATACAACCGGTGGAATCTAAAGACGCGGCCCCAGGCGCACAGGTCGAGCCAGCGGTCAGCGTGAGCCACTTCGTCTTTGTCCACTCCCGCTTTGACCAACATCACGTCCCTGAGCCATGAGGCAAGGAGTTCCAACTCCTCGCGCACATCCTCCCGCAAGAGCTGCCGGCCGCTTTCCGGTCTCCCTGCGGCGCGACCGGCCGCGATCATCTCGTCGAGGGCGCTGTTCTTGGCCTCCAGGCCCATATGTTCCCGCAGACGAAGCGCCTGCCCGATACTGCCCCCGGTATAATATGCCAGAAAATGGGCAAGCTCCCGATCGACCTTATGATACTCCCGCAGGAACTGCTCGAGCCGCGCGCGCGGCAGCGCAGAGCACTTCACGGTTTTGCATCGCGAGATCACGGTTTTCAGCAAGAGCGCTGGTTTTGAGCTGATGAGAAAAATCAGACTCTCTGCCGGCGGCTCCTCAAGCACTTTCAACAGACAATTCGCGCTCTCCGCGTTGAGACGGTGCGCGTCGTCTATAACGCAGACCTTCCTTCCTCCCTCGTACGAACGAAACGAGAGCACGCGCTGTATCTGGCGGATCTGCTCAATCCTGATTTCCGCTCCGTCGGGCCCGATACAGTGGATATCGGGATGCTGGAGACTCACCGCGCGCCTGCACGAAGGACAGGCTCCGCAGGCGTCAAAACCGCGCCCTTCGCAGACCAGGGCCTGCGCCAGGAGCATGCAGAGTTTCTTCTTGCCGACGCCCTCGGGCCCGGTAAACAGGTACCCACCTGACAGCCGTCCGTTACGCAGATACGCCTGCACCACGCGGATTGCCTGTTCTTGTCCGATAAGCTCACAAAAAGGCATTGGAGTGTCCTACGACCTTCGACAGTTGTTGCAGTACAATTGTTCTTATAGCGCCCTGTGTTTCCTGCTTACGCACCCTGACCTTAATCACCTTCATCCGAGCCGGCTCTTTCCCTGCAAGCGCGAGATACCCTTTACGCACCCTGCGGTGATATTCCAGGGACCGCTGCTCGATCCTGTCCTTAGTGCCTCGGTGGCATAACCCCTGTTCAACCGGCACATCCATCAGGAAGGTAAGATCCGGTTTCAATCCACCGGTAGCGAACGCCCCCATCTCCCTGATCAGACGAAGATCAACGCCAAGCCCGTACCCCTGATAGGCCAGCGTCGAATCCAGAAAACGGTCGCAGACCACGATCATTCTTTTCTTCAGAGCCGGCCGTATCACTTCGGAAACCGTTTGCGCGCGCGATGCCATATACAGGAGCATCTCACACTCAGGGGTCATGCCGCCGGATGAGCGGTCAAGCAGAAGCTGCCGGATCTTTTCGCTCAAAGACGTACCGCCGGGTTCGCGCAGATGCAAGACACGAAATCCTTTCTCCTTGAGGAACGCAACAAGCAAGCCGGACTGCGTGCTCTTGCCAGACCCTTCCGACCCTTCGAAGGTGATAAAGAAACCCCGTTTACCAGCCATACCGTTCTCCGTTATACTTTCCTGCGCCAGAGCGTGGCGTCTTTCGTATCTTCGATGATCACCCCGCGTTCCTGGAGCTCCAGCCGCAGGGCATCAGCGCGCGCGAAATCGCGGCTGCGGCGTGCCTGCGTCCGTTGGGCGATCATCGCTTCGACCTCAGCATCGCTGATACTCCCTGCCACCGCAGATACCTTCAAAGAAAGGCCCAGCACAGAGGTGCAGGCAAAAAAGACGCTGGCGGCAGAGCGCACGAAGGATACGTCGGATTCCCTTCGGTTGCTCTCGCTGACCAGGTCGAACAATGCGGCGAGTGCACGCGGCATGTTGAAATCATCGTCCATGGCGGCGATAAACTCCTCCCTGAACGAGTATGCGGACGCATCCGCAGACTCCCCATCGGCTGCTTCGAGCCTCCGGGCGGCGACCAGAAGCCTCTGGAGGGCGCTTGCCGACTCGGCAACCTTTTCATCGGTGTAATCAACCGGATGCGCATAATGCGCCGAAAGAAAGAGCAATTTGAGGATATCGGGACTATGAAAGCGGTCGAGAAAACCGCTGACGGTAATGAAATTCCCCAGCGACTTCGACATCTTCTGACCGTTGATCGTCAGCAGGCCGTGATGTATCCAATACCTGGCGAATTTGTCGCCTTGTGCCTCGGACTGAGCGATCTCGTTCTCATGGTGCGGGAAGATAAGATCAATCCCGCCGCCGTGGATATCGAACTGATCACCCAGTTTATCCGAACTCATCACCGAACACTCGATATGCCAGCCTGGCCTTCCCCGTCCCCAGGGACTTTCCCACGACGGCTCGTTTTCCTTGGCTGATTTCCAGAGGGCGAAATCCAGCGGGTTACGTTTATTCTCGTGCACCGCGGCCCGCGCGCCTGACTCCATTTTCTCAAGCGACTGATGGGATAATTTTCCGTAGTCTTTCGCTTTCGTTATGTCAAAGTAGACGTCTCCACCGGATACATACGCGGTCCCTTTGCCGATAAGCCCCTGGATAAAGGCCTGCATATTCGGGATATACTCGCTTGCTTTCGGCTCGATAACCCCGTCTGCATCGATGGCGAGCATGCGCAGGGCTTCATGATACGACGCGAGATATTTCGTGGCGACTTTCCTGAAACTGACATTCAAATCTTCCCCGGGAAATTCTTCCCGCGCCTTCGCGATGATCTTATCGTCGACGTCCGTGACATTACGCACGAACCTGACCCGGTAGTTCCTATACTCGAGATATCTCCTGATAACGTCAAAGATATAGGCGCTGCGGGCGTGCCCTATGTGCGGCTCATCGTACACTGTCGGCCCGCAAACGTACATCCTGATTTCCTGAGGCTCAAGAGGAACGAATTCTTCTTTTTTCCGGGTGAGGGAGTTGTAGAGGTGGACTGGCATTGCTTATTTAAACGGGAGTTCCGTGGGATGTCCGCTCGCCGCCTGCTGTGCAGGCGTCTCGCTTGGACGTGGGACGTACTTTTCGCAGGTTTATGCTTTTACGTCCCACGTCCTAGTGAGCCCCCGCCAGGGGGCGAACGGACGTCCCACATCCTACAGAACTTCAATGTTCAAGTTTCTCTATTTTCTTTTCCAGCTCTTCAATCTGCTGCATGATCGGATCAAGGACATGCACGTGGTCGAGCTTCACCTCGATCTTCTTGCCGTCCTGCTTGGTAATCCTTCCCGGCACGCCGACCACGGTCGCGTTCTGCGGCACGTCACTGATCACCACGGCGTTTGCCCCGATATAAGAATTCTCGCCGACGGTAATGTTGCCGAGCACTTTGGCGCCTCCGCCGACAACCACGTTATTGCCGATCGTCGGATGGCGTTTGCCCTTGTACAGGCCGGTACCGCCCAGGGTCACGCCCTGATACAGAAGAACATTGTTGCCGATCACCGCCGTCTCTCCCACGACCACCCCCATGCCGTGATCGATGAACACCGGACTGCCGACGAGGGCGCCGGGGTGGATTTCGATGCCGGTGAAAAAACGGGCGCATGACCCGATTGCGCGCGCCAGAAAAAGCAGCCGTATGCGGTAGAAAAAATGCGCGACGCGATGGTACATGAGCGCGTGGATACCCGGATACAACAAGAGGACTTCGAGAAAACCGCTTGCTGACGGGTCCTTGCTCATGGCAAAGCGCACCTCTTTGCGAAAGATAATTGCCAGCAGGACGGTTTTAACGACAAAGAGCAGGAATAAAACGCTGAGAATATCGAGTAATAATTTCATAGTTCCATCCTATCTGCAGATTCCGGCCCCAACTCCCGGCCATTACACTGTCTTATGCAACAGCACCACACAATACGCCGCGATCCCCTCGCGCCTGCCGATCTCCCCCATTCCATCGTTTGTCTTTGCCTTCACGGTGACCTGCGAGGGCTCGACGCCGACATAACCGGCGATCGAACGCTCGATTGCCTTTTTAAACGGCGACAGAGACGGAACCTCGGCGATCACCACACAATCGGCATTCTCGACCTCATATCCTTTCCCCCGTATCAGTTCATACACGCCGGTCAACAGCGCGGAACTGGCGATCCCGCGGTACGTGGGGTCGGTATCAGGGAAATGTTCACCGATATCGCCTAAACCTGCGGCTCCCAACAGGGCATCGCAGACGGCGTGCAGAAGCACGTCGGCGTCGGAATGGCCCAGCAGCCCCTGCGCGTGCGGGATTTCAATCCCGCCGATACGCAGCGGCCTGCCGCCGGTGAAACGGTGGATGTCGTAACCGAAACCTACTCTATAATCCATATATGTGTTGTGAGGATGCGTTGTGAGTTGTGGGTCGAGTCGTGGGTAGTGGGGGTGGGGCTCGACCTCACAACTCGCAACCCGCCACACTACTCACAACGCACCCACACAACCGTTATTTATGTCCTCGAGCGCGCAATCGCCTCCGCCAGAACCAGATCCTCGGGCGTCGTGACTTTTATGTTGAAATACGAAGACTCCACGATAGCTACCGGCTTCCCCAGTTGCTCGACCAACGACGCGTCGTCGGTAACATCAGCATCCCCGAACCTGCGGAAGGCCTCGAGAATTAATCCTTTCTCGAACGCCTGCGGCGTCTGTACCTCCCACAGAGACCGTCGATCAAGAGTCCGTTTAACAACTCCCTCCCAACCTTCGACCTGTTTGATGGTCGCCTTCGCCGGAACCGCGGCAATCGCAGCTTTGCGCTTCAGCGCTCTCGTCATCAACCGTGAGATCGTATCCCTGTCGACAAACGGCCTTCCCCCGTCGTGAATCACCACCAGGCTGCAGCGTGTGTCTAACGCGCCGAGAGCGTTTCTCACCGAATCCTGCCTGCGCCTGCCGCCACGCACGCAGCGCACCGGTACGCGGCTGCGCGCGCGCGCGACCAGACGCCTGATTGCCGGCTCATTGTCCGCGTTACAGGTAACGATGACATCATTAATCCGCGGATGCGAACAGAACGCCGCGAGAGAATACAGAAGAAGCGGCTTGCCGTTAATCCTCACTAGCGGCTTGGAAATCCTGGACTTCAGCCTCGAGCCGCTGCCGGCTGCCAGTATAATCGCCGTTACGTGCTGTTTCCTCCGTCTTCCCTCTTCCATCTTCCGTCTCTATGCACTCACCCCAGCTTCGTGAATATCATCCGTCCCGCCTGCGTCTGCAGCACGCTAGTCACCACGGCCCTGACCTCCTGTCCGATCATCCTGCGCGCGTCATCGACCACGACCATGGTTCCGTCGTCGAGATACCCCACCGCCTGATTATGCTCCTTACCTTCCTTGATCAGCTTGACCTGCATGGGCTCTCCCGGAAAAACCATGGGCTTGATGGCATTCGACAGTTCGTTGACGTTTAACACACGCACGCCCTGGATACCGGCGACGCGGTTTAAATTGTAATCGACGGTCAGGATCTTCGCCTCGATCAGGCGGGCGAGCTTGACGAGTTTTGCGTCGACATCCGGGATTTCCGGCAGCTCCTCTTCATGCAGCGAGATATCCAGTCCCGGCTCCTTCTGCAATGAATGCAGCATTTCAAGGCCCCGCCTGCCGCGCTGGCGTTTGATGGGGTCGGTCGAATCCGCGATCTTCTGCAGCTCCCGCAGCACAAATTTCGGAATGAGCAGTTTGCCGTTCAGGAATCCCGACTTACAGATGTCCACAAGCCTGCCGTCGATAATGACGCTCGTGTCGAGCAGGATGATATTCTCCTGCTGGTCCTGCCTGCGCAACCGCACGTAGGGGATCACCACGTTAAACTCGTCTTTGCCGCGCAGCGCCATGACCATCCCCAGATAACAGAACAGGATCGTCAGCGCAGCCCGGATCAAAGCCACGGTTTCCTCGTTCAGAGGCGTGAGGTTGAACATGTCTCCGACGACCTTTGCCAGGATCAACCCCAGGCCGAGGCCGAACACCACGCTTGAAAGGCCGGTAGTCGAGACTTTACGCAAACCCTTTTCGAGCAGAATGATCAGCGCCGACACTCCCGCGCCGATGAGCGCGCCCTGCGCTCCGAATCCATACGGAGAGAGCGCGATGAACCCCACGACCATAGTGCCGGCGAAAAACATGGCGCGTATCATGAATATATTCATAGCTTACTCCTTCCCCTGCTCGATCGCCGCGTCCAGCATCTGGCGTACCGAGCTGACTGCATGGAGGCAAAACCCTTCGCGCGAGAATTTCATGTTCTTGCAGTTATTCTGCGGAAGAACACAATGCTTGAAACCCAGTTTTTCCGCCTCATTCAGCCGGGGCGCGATCTGCGGGATGCTTCTGACCTCACCGGCAAGACCGACTTCGCCGAGGATCACCGCATCCGCCATAACGGGAGAGTCCCTGAACGCGGACGCGACCGCCGCGATGACCGCGAGGTCTGCCCCCGGATCGTCGACCTTGATGCCGCCGGCTACGTTCACGAAAATGTCCTCGGTCTCAAGGTGGAGCCCGAGACGCTTCTCGAGCACCGCAACCAGAAGCGACAGGCGGTTATCGTCATACCCTTGAGCCCGCCTGCGGGGATACCCGAAGGTCGTGCGCGAAATAAGCGCCTGAATCTCAACCAGTATCGGACGGGTCCCTTCCACAACGGCTGTCACCACCGTCCCCGCAACGCCGCGCGGACGCTCGGAAAGAAAAAGCTCCGACGGGTTCCTGACCTCGACAAGCCCTTGCGCGGCCATTTCGAACACCCCGATCTCGTTCGTCGAGCCGAACCTGTTCTTAACCGCGCGCAGGATCCTGAACAGGGAGAACCTGTCTCCTTCAAAATACAACACCGTATCGACCATGTGCTCGAGCACGCGCGGACCGGCGAGCGAGCCTTCCTTGGTCACATGCCCGATGATGATGAGGCTGATGCCTGCCGCCTTTGCCAGCTGCGTCAGGGAACCAGCGCATTCGCGCACCTGGCTCACGCTTCCCGGAGCGGAGGCAATGGTCGGATCGAAAATGACCTGAATGGAATCGATAACCACCAGATCCGGCGCAAGCTTTGAGATATGCTCCAGAATCAGCGAGAGATCGGTTTGGTTGACGATATACAACTCTCCCTGGGAACCTGCATCTCCCAGGCGTTTGGCGCGGAGTTTGGTCTGCGCAACCGATTCCTCGCCGCTGACGTACAGCACTTTCCTGTGCTGGCTACTGAGACGGTTGGAAATCTCAAGAGATATGGTGGACTTGCCCACTCCGGGATCGCCGCCGATGAGCACGACCGACCCGGGCACGATCCCTCCGCCGAGCACACGGTCGAGCTCCGTTATCCCTGTCCGCGTGCGCTGCTCCTCCCGTGCCTCGACATCGCGCAGCAAGACAGGTGAAGCGTTGTGATAGCTGACGCGCTCACGCGGCTTTGATACCTCGGGAAGCGAGGTCTCCTCGACGAAGGAGTTCCAGGTCGCGCAATCCGGACACCTGCCGAGCCATTTCGCCGACTGGTATCCGCAGTTCTGACAGTTGTATGTTGTCTTGGTACGCATGTCTTATCGGACGGGAGTACCGTGGGACGTGGGATGTGGGACGTAAAAGCATAAACCTGCGGGGAATTCGTCCCACGTCCTACGTCCAAGCGAGTCCGCCACTGATTCAATGGCGGACGAGCGGACGTCCCACGGAACTCCTGCTTACTTATTCCTTACCCTTCCACAATAACTTCCAGGGATGCCTGCGCAGATCGATTACCATCGTCTCAAGTTCCTTATACAGCGTATCGCTGTACAAAAGATGGCCGAGCGTCCCCTGTCCGTTCTTGATATTTGACACGATCGCGGAAAAATCGCCGACCACGTTCTTCGCGAGCGCGGCAATCTCATGCATGGGCACGGGGTCCTTGCCCTTCACCACGGCGTCAGGCAGCATCAGGTTCTGATAATTCTTCCCCGGCATGATCTCGACGTATTTCTCGCCGAGCAGACCGAGAGTATTGATCCACACCTCAGAATCTTCGGGGATCTTCGCGACCCCGTTGATACGGCACAGCACGTGCACCTTGACCTTGCCTTCTTCCGGAGACATGACCAGCGCGGTCCTTGAGACCTGGCCGACGTCCACGCCGGCGTAGCGCACCGGCGCGCCGATCTTGACGCCGTTGACGAAATCAAAGACAAAGGTCAGGTTATACCCGGACTTCCAGGAACTGATGCCGCCTATGTAGAGGACGAATACCGCGCAGACTATCAGCGCGATGAATACGAACATCCCCACCTGCATCTCCATCTTTGTCTTCCCGAATAACATAGACGGCCTCC
>CAZDUF010000032.1:0-11749 GCA_964508555.1 uncultured Planctomycetales bacterium | reverse complement strand
AAATTAACATTTTCGCTTAGTAATTATTATTAACATTTTGGCATAGTAACATCAGCTGCGTCCCGGCGCTTGATTTCATCCTGTTTTATGCTAGAATATTCCCTTCTATGATAAACGTCCACAGAGTCAAAACATATTCTGTCGCGAAACGTTACAGCAAAGTCCGAGCCGGCGATTTTGCCGCGGCGCCGCGTTCGGGAGCAAGTTTTCGGGCGTTCTTCGATTCCCTGCCGCACATACTCAAGGCTCAGGATGTGCGCATGGTCGTGGCTGATATCGTGCGCGCGCATCGAAGGAAGAAGGCGGTCATTTTCATGATGGGCGCGCATGTGATTAAATGCGGGCTCAATCCCGTGCTCATCGAGCTGATCAGGAAGAAAATCATCACGTGTCTATGCACCAACGGTGCAGGTCTCATCCACGATTTCGAGATCGCGCTGCAGGGGAAGACCTCCGAGGATGTCGCCCGGAACCTCGAGGACGGAAGCTTCGGCATGGGCAGGGAAACCGCTGATTTCGTCAATACCGCAGCCAAAGAAGGCGTCCAGGAGGGGCTGGGACTGGGAGCGGCACTCGCGCGCAAGATCTGGTCCTCGCACCTCAAATACAAATCGATGAGCGTGCTGGCGTCGTGCCACGAGCGGCACGTTCCGGTATGCGCGTTCGTGAGTATCGGAGCGGACATCGTCCACCAGCATCCGTCGTTTAACGCGGCCTTTACCGCCGAAGGGAGCGTGCGTGATTTCTATACGCTGGCTGCCCAGATCAAGGACCTGCATGCCGGAGGCGTGGTATGCAATTTCGGGTCGGCCGTGATCATGCCTGAGGTTTTCTTGAAGGCCCTGAACCTGTGCCGGAATCTGGGTTCGCGCGTGCGCAATTTCACGACCGCGAATTTCGATATGATGCATCAGTACCGCGCCGCCCAGAATATCGTCGCGCGCCCGGTGTCGACCGGCGGCAGGGGGTATTACATCATCGGCCACCACGAGCTTATGCTTCCGCTTGTCGCGCACGCGGTGCTCGAAGGGATATCGTCACGATGAAGCCGGCTCATTACGAAAAGATCGCCGCACAGTTTCCCCGCTGCCGCGTCATGGTGCTCGGCGACCTGATTCTCGACGAGTATATCTGGGGAAGCGTCGAGAGGATTTCGCCCGAAGCCCCGGTGCCGGTGGTCTGGGGGCAGCGGCGCACGCACGTGCCCGGAGGCGCGGCCAACGTCGCGTACAATATCCGTTCGCTTGGCGCCGGGGTGTGCTTGGTCGGCGTGGCAGGCAGGGATAAGAACCGCAATCTGCTCGCGGCGGAACTGAAGAAACGCGGAGTTTTCTGCGGAGGCATCGTTCTCGAGGAGGATAGACACACGACCGTCAAGACGCGTATCGTCAGCGGCCACCAGCAGATCGTGCGCGTGGATTGGGAGCATAAGCACCCGATCAGCCGCCGCTCCAACGAGAAGATTATCGCGTTCATCGAAAAGCATCTCGGCGATTATGACGGAATTATTATCGAGGATTACGGGAAAGGGGTCATTAACCAGGAGCTGCTTGCCCGGGTCATCGGCTGCGCCCGGAGGGCGAAAAAGATCATTACGGTCGATCCGAAACAGGAACATTTTAACTATTACCGGGGGGTTACCTCCATCACGCCGAACCGCAAGGAGTTGGAGAATGCGGTTCTCAATATCAGGTTGAAGGACACTTCGAACAGATTTCGCGTGGACCACGACCGCCTCTCGACCACCGCCGCGATCGAGACTGCGGCTCGCCGCGTGCGCGAGTATCTGGACCTGGAGTCGCTGTTGGTGACGCTCGGCGAGGACGGTATGATGCTGGTCGACGGGCAGGGTCCGACAATACAGATCCCGACCGTGGCCCAGGAAGTATTCGACGTCTCCGGCGCAGGCGACACCGTCATATCGGTGTTTACGCTCGCTTTGTGCTGCGGAGCGGCAAAACGCGACGCGGCGCACATCGCGAACTGCGCCGCCGGCATCGTGGTAGGAAAACTCGGCACCGCCGTGACATCAGTCGCGGAGCTGCGGCAGAAGTTACACTCGATTTCCGCCGGGAAACGCGCATTGCCGGCGGTTCGGTAAGGATGTGTATGATGGATACCATCGGCGTTATCCCGGCGCGCTACGCGTCAAACAGATTCGCGGGCAAAGTGCTTGCGGATATCGACGGAAAACCGCTCATCCGTTACGTCTGGGAACGCGCCAGGCTCGCGCGTTCGCTCGACGATCTGATTGTGGCCTGCGATGACGAGCAGGTTGTTTCCGTCGCGCGCGGTTTCGGGGCGCGCGCGGTGATGACCTCGCCGGACCACTCCTGCGGCACGGACCGGATCGCCGAGGTGGTCAATCCACTCGACGTGCGCGTCGTGGTCAACATCCAGGCAGACGAACCGCTCATTCATCCCTCGATGATCGACGCCGTTGCCGGCGCGCTCCTGGCTGACCGCTCCGTCAGCATGGCGACGCTCAAAAAAAGGATCGACGACCCCGCGACCGCCGCGGATCCGAACTGCGTCAAGGTCGTTACGGACTCGCGCGGCAGGGCCCTGTATTTTTCGCGTTCTCCGATACCATACCGCGCCTCGCATTCGAAGGAGGAGGGAACGGTGCAGTACAAGCATATCGGGCTTTATGCCTACACCAAGGATTTTCTGTTTCAATTCCGGCAGCTTGCGCCGTCGCTCCTGGAGCGGACCGAATGCCTGGAACAACTGCGGGTGCTCGAGAACGGATACGCGATCACGGTGATCGAGACCGTGCACGATACCGTCGGCGTCGATACGCCCGAGGACCTGGAGCGGGTCAAACCCTTGATCAGGAGAGGCATATGATGACAAGAGAAGTCCGTATCGGCAGAGTTGCAATCGGCGCGGGAACGTTTACGCTGATCGCCGGACCCTGCGTCATCGAAAACGCCCAGATGTGCCTTGACGTGGCAGGCCGTATCCGCGACATGGCCGCGCGTCTGGGCATCCCGTATATTTTCAAGTCCAGTTTCGACAAGGCAAACAGAATGTCCGTGGATTCCTACCGCGGTCCGGGCAGGGAAGAGGGACTGCAGGTTCTTGCCCGGGTGAAAAATCTCGGCGTGCCCGTGCTCACGGATGTGCACTCGATCGAGGACGTCGCAGCGGCATCCGCCACGGTCGATATCATACAGATACCGGCGCTCTTGTCGCGCCAGACCGATCTCGTCCTGGCCGCGGCGCGCACCGGCAAACCCGTGAACGTGAAAAAGGGGCAGTTTATGGCCCCCTGGGACGTGGAGCCTTTGATCAGGAAGATAGAATCTGCGGGGAACAGTCAGATCGTGATCACGGAACGGGGATTTTGTTTCGGATACAATAACTTGGTTTCCGATTTCAGGAGTCTTGGCATCATGCGCGCCTTCGGGTACCCGGTCGTGTACGATGCCACCCACAGCGTGCAGCTGCCCGGAGGGAATAAATCCTCTTCGTCGGGGCAGCGGCAGTTCGTCGCGGGCCTGGCGCGCGCTGCGGTTGCGTTCGGCTGTGACGGGTTGTTCCTGGAGGTTCATCCAGACCCGGACGCGGCACGCTGCGACGGGCCGAACATGATCTCACTCAATGATCTCGAGGTGCTCGTGACCGAGATCAGAAAAATCAGGGAAGCGCTCTCATGAAAAAGAAATCCGTACAATCACATATTACTGCACGGGCACGGGCTGTCTTGTCCATCGAAGCGCAGGCGGTGCATGCCCTGCGCGGCCGTATCGGAAAGGCATTCGAGGCCGCGGTCGGCGCGATGGCGCGGTCGCGCGGGAGGGTGGTCGTGAGCGGTATGGGAAAAACCGGCATCATCGCTCAGAAGTTTTCCGCGACGCTCGCTTCCACGGGCACGGCGAGCCTGTATCTGCACACTGCCGAAGCCATTCACGGCGATCTCGGCAGGGTCAGGGAAGACGACGTCGTGGTGATTATCTCCAACAGCGGCCACAGCGAAGAGATCAAGCAGCTCATGCCGCTGTTAAAGAAGATCGGGTCCAAGATTATCGGCATGACCGGTTCTCTCTCGTCGGTATTGGCGAAATACTCCGACATCGTGCTTGACGTTTCGGTCAAGAAAGAGGCGTGTCCGTTGAACCTTGCGCCGACGGCGTCGACAACCGCGGCGCTGGCGCTCTGTGACGCGCTCGCCGTATGCGTGTTCGAGCTCAAAGGGTTCAAGGAGCGGGATTTCGCGTTTTTCCATCCCGGAGGAGCGCTCGGGAAACGCCTGTTGTTGAAGGTGGAGGATATCATGCGCCGCGCCGGAGAGAATCCGGTTGTCAGACAGGGCATGAAGGTATCGGAGGTGCTCCTGACGATTACCCGCAGCCGCGCCGGCAGCGCGACGGTTACGGATAACCGCGGACGGGTGACCGGGATTTTTACGGACGGTGATTTGCGCAGGCATATCGATAAGGATCCGCGTCTGACCAGCCGGCCGATCGAAGAGGTCATGACGAAGAATCCGACGGTGGTTTCGCAGGACATGCTTGCCGCCGAAGCGGCGCGCGTGCTGCGTGAAAAGAGTATCGATGAGCTGCCGGTCGTTGATTCCCGGGGACGGGCGGTCGGGCTTCTGGACGTGCAGGATCTGCTCAAAGCGGGCATTATTTAGAGGGCGAGGCAAACAGACATGGTTTCTCAGTCGGTTCGTGCCCTGGCGAAGCATATCGCCGTGGTTTTGCTGGACGTCGACGGCGTATTGACGGACGGGCGCATTATTTACAGTTCCCGCGGCGACGACCATAAATTTTTCGATGTCCATGACGGAATGGGCGTGCACCTTTTGACGCGCGCGGGTATCCCCGTCATCCTCATTACCGCAAAGAGCTCCAAGGCGATTACGCCGCGCGCGCGCGATATGGGCGTCGCTCGCGTGTACGGCAACGTTTCTCCGAAGGCCGCCCTTCTCCCCCTGATCCTCAAAAAATACGGCGTTACAGCCCGCCGGGTGTGTTTTGTGGGAGACGATCTGGTTGACCTGTGCCTGTTGAAGATGGTCGGGTTGCCTGTTGCTGTGAGGAATGCCGTGCCTGAAGTCAAACGGCGCGCGCGCTACGTCACGATCCGTCCCGGAGGCCGCGGCGCGGTGCGCGAAGTCGCCGAATTGATATTGAAAGCCCAAGGGCGGTGGGGAAAAATAGTCCGGGGGTATGATGAGGCCTAATCTGGCGTGTGTGGCGGCGCTCGCGGCCCTGTGCCTGAGCGGACGATGCGCCTCTGCGCAGCAGGCTCCGTCTGCCGACCAGCAGATCAACGACTTTTCCCTTGCCGGTTACGGGGAGCAGGGGAAAAAGACCTGGGAGGTTGAGGGTAAAAGCGCGGACATCTTCAACGATACGGTTAAACTCGATGACGTGGTCGGAAATCTGTACGGCGACGCGGAGAACGTGCGTCTGAGCGCGGACAAGGGGGATTACGACAAGGCGACGAACGTCATCCGCCTCATGGAGAATGTGGTGATTACCACGACCAGCGGCGCGCGCCTGACCACGGACAGCCTGCAGTGGGACCGCGCCGCCGGTATCGTGAGCACGCAGGATCCGGTGCATATCGCGCGGGATACCATGCTGGCGGTTGCAACCGGAGCGCACGGAGAGCCGTCGTTGAAACGCATGGCCCTGGAGAAGGACGTGCGGATTCTCGTCCTGCCGGTTGCGCCCGGAGAAAAGGGCATCGCTGAAAAGATCGTGATAACCTGCGACGGTCCGTTCGACATCGATTACTCGCGTAACACCGCGGTGCTGCGCAATAATGTCATAGTCGAGAGGGAGAATGCGACGATCTACAGCGATCTCATGGACGTCTTTTTCGCGTCATCCCGTCCGCCGGGCACGCGGGGCAAATCCTCAAGCGGCGTGCCTGATTCTCTCGGCGGCAAAAGTATCACCAAGATCGTCGCGAGAAACAACGTCAAGGTAGTGCGGGGTGAGAACGTTTCCTACAGCGAAGAAGCGGAATACAACGCGGCAGACGGCAGGATTATTCTCAGGGGCAGGCCGAAGATCGTGGTAAATCCGTCGCGAGGGTTTGAGCGCGGCGGTATCGGGGAGACTACAATAGATGCAGCATCTTCTGGAAACTAAGGGGCTCGTCAAAAGTTACGGGGGCAGGCAGGTCGTCAAAGGCGTGGACATGCTGGTCAAACGCGGCGAGATCGTGGGGCTCCTGGGTCCCAACGGCGCCGGCAAGACCACGACCTTCTACATGATCGTGGGGATTATTCCTCCCGAGCAGGGGACCATCATATTCGATTCCACGGACATCACGCGCCTGCCCATTCACGGCAGGGCGCGCTACGGAATCGGGTATCTTGCCCAGGAGCCGTCCGTGTTCAGAAAGCTTTCCGTTGAGGAGAATATCTTGGCGATCCTGGAGACCCTGCCGATCGGCAGGCAGGAGCGTAAACGCAGGCTCTCTTCGCTTCTGGAGGAGTTGAGGATCGCGCATCTGGCGAAGAATAAGGCATACACGCTCTCGGGCGGCGAGCGCAGGCGTCTAGAGATTACGCGCGCCCTGGTCACAAATCCTTCGTTTATTCTGCTCGACGAGCCGTTTTCGGGGATCGATCCTATCGTGGTGAATGAGGCTCAGGAGATTATCCGCGGATTGAAGGCCAAGGGGCTCGGCATTCTCCTGACCGACCATAACGTCAGAGAGACGCTTTCGATTACCGACCGTGCGTACCTGATCGCCGACGGTAGGATCGTTATATCAGGTACTGCTGACGAGCTCATTAACGATCCGCAGGCGCGGCAGTTGTATCTGGGTGAGAAGTTCAGAATGTAAAAAAAGGTGCGGGCAACGCTGGTCTGCCATCGTAAGGAGAGTCATGAGAAAAGCATCGGTCAGGAAAATCGACGCAACTAAACGCGAAATCACCATCGAAGCATCGGGAGACCTCGTCAAGAATAAGTTCGAAGAGGTGTATAAGAGCCTGGCGCAGACCGCGAAGGTTCCGGGTTTCAGGCAGGGGCACGTGCCCCGCGACATACTCGAGAAGAAATATTCCTCGCTCGTCCACGAGCAGGTCGTGCGTGAGCTCATACCGGACGTCTACAAGGACACCGTAACACAGGAGAATCTCGACGTCGTCGAGCAGCCCGATATATCGGAGGTCAAGATTGACTCGACCCGCTTAAGCTTCAAGGCCACGGTGAACGTCAGCCCCGAGATCAACGTCAAGCAGTATCGGGGCATCAAGATTACCTACAAGAAACCGGACGTGACCGAGGACGACGTCAAACGCGGTCTTGATGCCCTCAAGGAGGCACGGAAGGCAGAAGCGCTCGACGACGGCTTCGCCCGAAGCCTCGGGTATCCGGACCTGGCGGCGTTGCGTGAGGGATTGAGCAGGCAGATTTACGTGCGCAAGCAGAGCGAGGAGCGCCAGAAGGCTGAGGCCGAGATCATCGGAAAAATCACCAAAGACGTCACCGTTGCGCTTCCGGCGTCGCTCATCCAGAGGCAGTGCGCGGACATGCTCAGGCAGCAGCGTATCGACTTGGCGATGAAGGGCGTGAGCGTCCAGATTCTCGACGAGAAGGCGCAGGACATGCAGAAGGAGCTCGAACCCCAGGCGCGTGAGCAGGTCAAATTGTATCTGGTATTGGCAGCTATAGCCAAAAAGGAGCATATTGCCCAGGACGACCACATGGCGCAGAAAGTACTCGAATTTCTCTTTCAAGAAGCGGAGTGGAACGTCGTGTAGGGCGGCAATAGAGGCAAAGCACAAAGAAAGCACAACATTCTGCAACACAAACATCATCGGCTCTTAATCCGCATGTTTGTGATGTGGGAAGTCTGTGATGTGTGTTGTAAAGTTTTTTCTACTCGGGAGGAAATATGACAACAAAGAGCCAAGTGCTGGTTCCCATGGTGGTCGAGCAGACGTCGCGCGGTTATGAGCGCGCCTACGATATTTATTCCCGTCTGCTCAAGGACAGAATCGTCTTCATCGGCACGCCGATCGACGATTATATCGCGAATCTGGTGATCGCGCAGATGTTGTTCCTGCAGATGGAGGATGCGACCAAGGATATTAACATCTACATCAATTCGCCCGGCGGCTCGGTGACGGCGGGACTGGCGATCTACGACACGATGCAATTCGTGAAGTGTGATGTCGCAACGTATTGCGTCGGCCAGGCAGCAAGCATGGGCGCGGTGCTTTTAAGCGCTGGGACCAAGGGAAAACGCCATGCGCTGCCCAATTCCCGCGTGATGATTCATCAGCCGTGGGGAGGCGTGCAGGGCGCCGCCGAGGACATTTCGCGCCACGCGCAGGAGATTCTCAAGATGCGCGACCGCCTGAACGAAATTCTGGCGAGTCATACCGGCCAGTCGATAGAAAAGATTCAGAAAGATACGGACAGGGATTATTTCATGTCCGCCGACGAATCTCTCCAGTATCACCTGATTGACGAAGTCATCAACCCGCAAAAGAAGAAGAAATAAGGAGGAACAGTTTCCATGAGAAAAACGTATCTCTTGACCCCCGGACCGACACCGCTGCCTCCTGAAGTGCTCTCGAGCATGGCGCAGCCGATCATCCACCATCGCACCCCGCAGTTCCAGAAAATACTGGTCGAAGCCACGCAGGGCCTGCGCGACGTATTCCAGACTGCATCCGATGTCTTCATTCTCGCCTCGTCCGGAACGGGCGCGATGGAGGCGGCCGTGGTCAATACGCTTGCTGCGGGAGACACCGCGCTTGTCGTGGATTCGGGAAAGTTCGGCGAGCGCTGGACGGAGCTGTGCGCGACGTACGGGGTCAAGGCAGAGGTTATCAAGGTCCCTTGGGGGCAGGCGGTCAAGCCTCAGGAGATCGCCTCCAAACTCAAAAGCAATCCCGCGATCAAGGTTGTTTTCGCGACGTTGTGCGAGACCTCAACCGGTGTCGTGCATGATATCGCCGCGATCGGCGCAGTCGTCAAGGAAACACAGGCGCTTCTGGTCGTCGACGCGATCAGCGGTCTCGGCGCGATCGATCTCAAGACAGACGCCTGGAGCGTGGATATGGTCGTCTCCGGAAGCCAGAAAGGGCTGATGCTGCCGCCGGGCCTGGGTTTTATTTCCGTGAGCAAGAAGGCATGGAAGGTCGTCTCTTCGACCACGACACCGCGCTATTATTTTGATTTAAAGAAAGCAAAGAAGGCGATTGAAAAGAACGACACGCCCTTCACTCCGGCGATTACCCTGATCATCGCGCTGGTTGAGGCATTGAAGATGATGAAGCAGGACGGCCTCACAGCGGTGTTTGCCCGTCATCGAAAGATGGCGCAGGCCACCCGCGCCGCGATGCAGGCACTGGGATTGACGCTGTTTGCCCCGCTTGCGTCGTCGGATGTGGTGACCGCGGTCACCGTGCCCGCGGGTGTCGACGGAGAGAAACTGGTCAAGACCATGCGGGATACCTACGGCGTGACGATCGCCGGCGGGCAGGGAGAGATGCAGGGAAAGATCTTTCGTATCGCCCACATGGGATTTATAGAGGAATTTGACATTATTGCCGGCATTTCCTGTCTTGAGAAGGTTCTCAAACAGATGGGATATGCTTTTGACATGGGTGCGGGGGTCAAGGCCGCCCAAGAAGTATTTTTGAAGTAAACGCAGGCTGTCAGATTCTTGTAATTGAAGTATCGAAGGTCGTAGGTCGAAGGTCGGGAAAAAAGAAGCGTGGCACTGCTCGCAGCCGCGGTTTGTGGCTCCTTCGTCCTTTGACCTTCGACGTATGAATGGAGGTAGTTTACATGCATAGAATACTCGTGAGCGACGCCCTATCCGACGAGGGCTTGAAGATCCTAAAAGACATCGGGGAGTTTCAGGTCGACGTCAAGACCGGCATGAAACCCGACGAGCTCAAGAGCGTCATCGGAGAATATGACGCCCTGATGGTGCGTTCGGCGACCAAGGTCACCAAGGATGTGATCGCCGCCGGCAAGCGCCTGAAGGTTATCGGCCGCGCTGGCGTCGGGCTCGATAACGTTGACCTTGACGCGGCAACCGCCAAAGGCGTGATCGTGATGAACACGCCGGCGGGCAACACCATCTCGACCGCGGAGCACACCATGAGCATGATCCTGGCTTTGTCGCGCAACATCCCGCTTGCGGACAGCTCGATGAAGGCCGGCGAGTGGAAGCGTTCGAAGTTCATGGGCGTGGAGCTCTACGGAAAGACTCTCGGCATCGTTGGCTTGGGGCGCATCGGCGCCGAAGTCGCGCGGCGAAGTCTTTCGTTCGGCATGAAGGTGCTGGCGTTCGATCCCTTCCTCTCGCTGGAAGTCGCGCAGGCGCTCGGCGTCGAAGTCGTTGAGCTCAAAGACGTGCTTTCCCGGGCGGATTACATCACTATCCACGCCCCGTTGTCGGAGGAAACCAGGCACATGATTTCCGACAGGGAATTCGCGCTGATGAAGAAAGGCGTGCGCGTGGTCAACTGCGCGCGCGGCGGAATTATCGACGAGCAGGCGCTTGTCAGGGCGCTCAAAGAGGGAAAAGTCGCCGGCGCCGCGCTCGACGTCTTCGAGAACGAGCCGGTGTCTCCCGACCATGAGCTCCTGAAGATGCCGTCGGTGGTGCTGACGCCGCATCTGGGAGCGTCGACCGAAGAAGCCCAGGTCAACGTTGCCATCGAATGCGCCGAAATCGTACGCGACGCGCTCTTGGGGCGCGGTATCCGTAACGCCGCCAATTATCCCTGCCTCGAACCTGAAGTCTGCAGATTCATGGATCCGTATCTAACCCTTGCCGAGAGGCTCGGGATATTCGCGGTGCAGCTGGTTGACGGCAGGCTCTCTGAAGTCAACATCACCTACGGGGGCGATATCACCGAGCATGATGTCAAGCCCGTGACTATGGCGCTGATCAAGGGGGTCCTCTCTCCGATACTGCAGGAGACGGTTAATTTCGTCAACGCGGGAGCCTTGGCAAAAGAACGAGGCATCAGGATTAACGAATCCAAGAGTACCAAAGAGCAGGAATTCGCCACGCTCATCCGGGTCGAGGTCAAGACGGATAAGGAAGCGAAAAGGGTGAGCGGTACGTTGTCCGCGAATAAGCAGCCGCGTATTGTTAAGATCGACGATTATTATGTGGAAGCGACGCCGGGCGGGTACATGATCTTCATGCAGAACAAGGATGTCCCCGGCATCATCGGGAGCCTGGGCACGCTCATGGGCAGGCATAAGATCAACATCGCCGCGGTAACGTTCGGCAGGGACCGGCCGGGCGGCAGGGCGATCAGCGTGTTTAACATCGACAGCCCGATCTCTCCTGAGATTGCCGAGGAGATACGGAAGGTCGAGAATGTACTGCTGGTGAAACCTATTAAGGTATAGGGAGTTCCGTGGGACGTGGGATGTGGGACGTAGGACGTAAAAAACAAACTGTAGGTCTTTTCTACATCCCACGTCCGAGCGAGTACGCCTGCGCAACAGGCGGCGAGCGGACGTCTTACGTCCCGCGGAACTTCAGTAGTTTTATGAAATATCTTATAGCTCCCCTCATCATCTGCGCGTGTATCACGTCGCGCGCATCAGCAGCCGAGATCCCGCTCATCTACACCGGCGAGACGCATGCCATGCTCTACCCGTGTGACTGTCCGCTCGAGCCGGACGGCGGAGTGAGCCGCAGGGCCACGATTGTGGAGGGACTCAGGCAGAAGTACCCGGATGCGTTGCTCGTTGACGCGGGGGGGGTTTTCGCGGGGGGGGCTCAGGAC
>CAZDUF010000031.1:0-11758 GCA_964508555.1 uncultured Planctomycetales bacterium | reverse complement strand
GGACATTCCGAGCAGGACGTGCGCCTGCCTCACGGCTAGAGCCGTGAGGCGACCGCCTGCGAGGAATGTGTCCTGCCAAACCGCGTCTCTCACGTGCCCACTGAACGTAGTTTCTATCACTACAACTCTTGACAGGTGAACGGTCGTTCACTATAATGGGGCCATGAAGAAAGCAAACCTCGAAGAGTACGCGCAGAAGATTTATGCCTTCTATAGCGAAGAGAGACGCATGCCGTCGTATGCGGAGATGCTCGGGCTCTTCCGCCTGAAGTCGAAAAATGCCGTGTTTAAGAGAGTCGGGCAACTCTGCCGCGGCGGCTTCATTGAGCGGGATTCCCGCGGCCGGGTGCTTCCGCGTGCCCTCCAGAAACCCGTCCGACTCCTTGGATTTATCACCGCCGGCTTCCCCAGTCCAGCGGAAGAAGAGACCGTGGACCTCATGAGCCTCGATGAATACCTGATTTCCAATCCGCAGGCGACGTATCTGTTGAAAGTCGACGGAGACTCCATGATCGGCGCAGGAATCCTGCCCGGAGACCTTGTGCTCATCCAGCGCAACCTCACGCCCAAACACGGAGACATCGTGGTTGCTTCCGTCGACGGAGAATGGACTCTGAAATATTTCGAGAAGACGCGCAGGAAAGTACTTCTGCGCGCCGCAAATAGAAAATACCCGCCGTTTGAGCCGCACCAGGAATTGATCGTCGCAGGCGTCGTCATAGCCAATGTCCGTAAGTACAAATAATCCTCTTATCACCCTCCATTCCTATCCCCGCGCCATCGTGCACGTGGATTGCGACGCCTTCTTCACTTCCTGTGAAGAGGCGCGTAGTCCTGCGCTGCGCGGTAAGCCGCTTGTTACGGGGCAGGAGCGGGGCATTGTCTCATGCGCGAATTACGTTGCCAAGGCGCGCGGCGTGCAACGGCCCATGCGCCTGTTTGAAGCGCAGCGTGCCTGTCCCGGATTGATCGTCCTGCCGAGCGACTACGAACTGTATTCGATCTATTCGGAAAGGGTTTTTGCGGTCATCCGGCGGTTTACTCCGGATGTCGAAGAGTATTCCATCGACGAGGCCTTCTGCGATATTACGGGTCTGCGCAGGCTCTACCGCGCGTCGTATCCTGAGATCGCGATGCGCATCAAAGAGGCGATACAGGCAGAGCTCGGCATCACCGTGTCCGCGGGCCTGAGCTGTTCAAAGACGCTCGCGAAAATCTGCTCGAAAGAAAATAAGCCGGACGGGTTTCTGGCAGTGCCGGGGAACCGTTTGCACGAGTTTCTCAAAAACGTCCCTCTTGCGCGGGTGTGCGGTTTCGGCCCGAATACGGTGGAGCTATTGACCAAGTGCGGGATCAGGAACGTGCTCGATTACGTGCTGCGGCCTGCCGCGTTCTGTCAGAAGCTGCTCGGCAAAACCGGAGTAGAGTTGTGGCAGGAACTGCGGGGCGTGCCGGTGTATCCGCTGGCAACGAAACCCAAGACGAAATATCTCTCGATCAGCAAGACCAAAACCTTTATGCCTGCGTCGTCAGATCAGGCGTTCGTCAAGGCGCAGTTGTTGCGGAACCTGGAATCGGCGTGCATCAAACTGCGCAGATATGTCTTAGGCGCGCGCAGGGTTGCGGTGTACCTGCGCAGGCAGGATTTTTCACACGCGGGAATGGAAGCGCGCATCACCAGGCATTCGTCGTCCGCGCTTGACTTCAGCGCG
Organism: uncultured Planctomycetales bacterium; assembly: GCA_964508555.1. GTDB lineage: Bacteria > Omnitrophota > Gorgyraeia > Gygaellales > Profunditerraquicolaceae > CAZDUF01. The sequence goes on along the minus strand of CAZDUF010000031.1, from coordinate 10,046 downwards.
GTATGCGCGCGCATGTTCGACGAGATATTCCGTCCGGATGAACTGTACCGTTCGACGGGCGTTGTCTTGTCCGATATCAAGGCGCAGGGCACGGATGAGAGGGACCTTTTCGACGACTCTGCGCGCGTGGAAGGGGTGCAGCGCCTTGACCGGGCAATCGACGCGTTAAACGGTTCGTACGGCAAGCATACCGTGCATTTGGCCTCGACGCTCATGAAAAAGAACCAGGGCCATCAGCGCTCTACCGTTGTCTGGCGCAAGCAGGAGCTCCTGAAGGCAGAGACCTTTCGCAGGAGGGTAGGGATACCGTTATTAAAATTAAAATAACAGAAGCATTCTTTATTATTGCATCTGCTCAAAATGGTGCTACAATGCACTAGACAATTCGGGAGGAACTCCCGTTTAACCGTCGGAGGAAGAGTATGAGATTAAGGACAGCGTTCTTTGCCGCAGCGGTGTTTGCGCTCGCGGGATGCGGAAAGCAGGGTCAGCAGGCACCGCAGGCACAGTCAAAGGGGGCAAGCGGAGTGATACAGGACGGCAGTACGGTGACGATAGAGTATTCGCTAACCGTAGACGGGCAGGTAGTTGATTCTTCCCAGGGCCGCGGTCCGCTCAGCTATAAACAGGGACAGCAGATGATTATTCCGGGATTGGAAAAGGCGCTGGCAGGGATGAAACCCGGGGAGCGTAAGAGTGTTACCGTTGAGCCAAAAGACGGCTACGGCGACGTCGATCCCAATGCCGAACAGAAGATTCCCCGCACCATGATTCCGCAGGATACGGTTCCCGAAGCGGGCATGATGCTGGTCATGACCACCCAGAACGGACAGCAGGTGCCGGTGAAGATCAAGGCCGTGGATGCGGAAAACGTGACCGTTGATCTCAATCACCCGCTGGCAGGCAAGACGCTGAATTTCGACGTCACGATCGTCAAAGTCGAGTAGGATATCCGTGAGCGGGGTGCCGCCGCGGCATCCCGCTCATGTCTTCCCGTATTTCTCTCCCCCTGCAGAGTCAGCACAAAATTGCGTTACAAAAAAGCACTCTTACCGTATAATATATACTAAAGGAGTGCATCCTATGTCTGCCACGTATATCCTGCTTTTTCAATGCCGCGACCGTAAAGGCATCGTCGCGAAAGTCTCCGATGCCCTGTTCCGTCAGGGGGGGAATATCCTGACCGCAGACCAGTACACCACTGATCCGCATGACGGGCACTTTTTTCTGCGCGTGGAGTTCGCGCTGGATGGCGGTGCCGAGGCCCTGCCCGCGCTGGAGAGCGGACTCGCGGCGCTGTCGCGCGAGTTCGACGCGCGATGCAGTCTCTATGACAAGAATGCCAGAATGCGCATGGGAATTCTGGTGTCCGAACCCGACCATTGTCTGGTCGACCTGTTGTATCTCTGGCGCTCGGGAGAACTCGCGGTAGATATACCGTTTGTGGTTTCGAACAGGGAATGTCACCGCACGGTGACCGAACAACACGGTATCCCGTTTGTTTTCATTGGCGCCTCAAAGGACGACCGCAAAGAGGAGGAGCTTCTTTCCCGCGTCCGGGGAGCTGATTTTCTCGTGCTCGCCCGGTACATGTTGGTCCTGTCGTCTGTATTCCTGAAATCATTCGGCCGCGACATCATCAATATCCATCACGGTCTTCTGCCGTCATTTAAAGGCCCTGATCCCTACGGCCAGGCGCTCGCCCACGGCGTAAAGGTTATCGGCGCCACCGCTCACTTCGTCACGGATAATCTCGATGAGGGGCCGATTATCTCCCAGGCGGTTGAGCAGGTTTCGCACGAGGAAACGGTCGAGTCGCTGAAGCGTAAGGGGAAAAATCTCGAGAAACGCGCGCTCTCCGCGGCGGTGAGCGCGTATATCGATCACCGCGTGATTACGCACGGCAATACGACGATCGTTTTCTAGCACGGTATGCATAGGCGTATCCGGGTCAATGATCTGATGCAGCGCGGGTATGTCTATACCCTGCGCGAGCCGGAAGGGAAAAATTTCGATCCGCGTTTTAAACCGGAGCTGACGCCGAAACAGATGCTTGCCCTCGGTATTTTCGGAGGCAAGTACATGACCGATTGCGCCGATGAGTTTCCCGCTGACTGGTTCAGGCGCGCGAAGCTCTGTTGCGAGCGGCACGATCCGGCGCTCAATTATTTCGGCGTCAACGCCAGTCAGCCGCTCAGCGTCTGGCGCAGGAAAGGCTGGATTCATCCGGCGGATCCGCGGGGGTGGTTCCAGTGGTACTGCCGGTATTACCGCGGACGCAGGATTCCCGGGGAGGACGAGCGCCAGATCAGGCGCTGGCTCGCCGTGAGGAGGCACGTCGCGCAGGTGAAGAAACACTGCCCGCCGCGAGACTGCACGTGCCGCAGAAAACAGCGCCAGGCATTGTTGCACTGGGCGTATGATTCGCGTAAAATTTAACCTTGTGCTACAGTCGAGGAGGAATTGATGTCGGTATCGTACGCAGGACCTGAGCGGAGAAAGTTCAAGAGAGAGAAGGCGCATTTTACCATCAATTACCGGATCGCGCAGCCGCCCGAGGTGATCATGGACGTGGGCAAACGCGAGATCGAGGCGGTGATGCTCGATATCAGCGAGGGCGGCATGGCGCTCATTACTACCTGTGAAGTCCCGAAGGGGACGCGCATGAACCTGCGCTGGACGCTTATCGATCCGCGCGCGCAGACGGATGACCGCATCCGCGATTTCAGGGTCGAGGCAGAGGTGCGTCATTGCGTGCGGGTGCGCGAAGATGAATTCCGCCTTGGTCTCTCCTTTATCGGCTTCGGCGAGGGAGACCGCCGCGCAGTCGGGCAGTTCATCGAGCATAACCCCCGCCGTATCCTGGGAGAGATCTCATGAGACAGACCATCATCGTGTTGGTCGCGTTTCTGTCGGCGTGTTGCTGGACACAGGCCTTTGCAGGATGTCCGTACAGAAAAAAGACTTGCCCGGTCAACCAGACCGCGAAGGACCCTTCGTATCAGACCGCGGAGTCCGTCAGCAAGAAGTATCAGAAAAAAAACAAGACAGTCTCTCAGTCCAAGAAAGTGAAAGTGCAGACTGCCGACGAGGTGCTGAAAACCATAGAACAGAATAAGAAAGCCGCGGAACGGGAGCAGTCTGCCCTGCAGCAGAGCCGGCAGCCCGCCGCTCCCAGCGCGGTGCGTTCCCGGCCAGAGCCCAAGAACAACTGGCAGCCGAAATCCAGCAGGAGAAAGAAATTGCAGCCTGTTACCGCGAGCCCCTCCACGCAGGAGGCCATGCAGTCCCTGGCAGGACAGCCGCGGGGATATACAGTCGACGCAGCAAAACAGGCCCAGACTTCAGACGTTTCATCCGAGTAAGGATTCTCCCTTTTTTTGCTCCCTCCGGCCGTCGCGATGATCAGATTATTATCCGCGCGTTGCGCGGTTCTCATCAGCCTCCTCGTGTGTTCGGGATGCGCGGGATTACAGCCCCAGGAACAGGCAGCCGCGCCCGTGCCGTCGATCCCGGCGGGAACAATAGCGCCCGAGACGCTCGCCGCCATGCCTGAGCGCGAGACGCTGCACTATGAAGTGCGCTGGCTCGGTCTCAAAGTCGGTTCTCTGACCTTATCCGTTCTCGGTCAAGAGCAGTACCGGGGACGCTTAAGCTACGTGCTCGAGGCCAGGATGCAGGCCAACGCTTTCCTGTCCGCTTTTTACCACATTGCCGACCGGTACACGTCGTACATGGATGCGGTCAGCGGCGTTACGCTATGCCATGAAGCCGTGCGCCGCGAGGGTGCCTACCGCAAGGACGCGCGCATCGAGTTCGATCATGCGGCAGGCAAGGCGTATTTCTCAAACCGTACCGACGGCACAAGCCGCGTCATCGAGGTGCCCGCAGGCGTCCATGACATGATGACGTCGTTTTATCACGTGCTGCGCGTACCTCTTGAGGTCGGCGAGAGAATCGAGTATCCGGTTTGCCATAACGAAAAGAATTACCTGACCACGTACACGGTCAAGGTTCTCCAGACCATGAAATTTCCCCGGCTCTACGAGAGACCGGTTGAGGTGCTGGTGATCGAGCCGGTTGCGTACGAGGCAGGGGGAAGGCGCGTGGAGAAGGGCACGGTCAAGGCGTATTACACCGGGGAGCCTTTCAGGCGTCTGCTTCTGGCGGTCATCCGGGGGCCGGTGTTTACCGCATTGACGGTCACGCTGACAAGGATAGACGCATCATGAAACCGTTTTTGTCCAAGAGCACGTTTCTCGACGGAATGCGCTGTCTGAAACTGCTCTGGTTCGATTATTTCCGCAGGGAGGCTTTTCCGCCAGAGGAGGGGATGTACGATGAGGGGAAAGACGTCGAGGCATACGCGCGCGGGCTTCTTCCCGACGGCATGCTTCTCGGCCGCCAGGATCGCCCTCAGGCGATGCATACAAAATCCCTTGAGGCCCTCGGACGAGGCGCGCCGTTGTTTCAGGCAGGTTTTGTGTCCGGCAGGCTGTACGCGATCGCGGACATCCTGTGCCCCGCGGAAGATGGAGGATGGGACCTGTACGAGGTCAAGAGCTCGACCAGCGTCAAGCAGGACCATCTCTATGACATGGCGTTCCAGCGGCATGTCTACAGGGGCGCAGGCCTGGACCTTCGCCGCTGTTTCGTGATGTACGTGAACAACCGTTATGTGCGCCGGGGTGACCTCGATCTCCGGCAGCTTTTTCTCCGCGCTGACCTGACCGAAGGCGCGCAGGACATGGAGCTCCTGATCAGGGAGCGCTGCCGTCAGTTTCTGGATGTGCTCTCGCTCGATGAAGCGCCGGAGATTGCGATCGGGCCGCAGTGTCTGTCTCCCCGGGAGTGTCCGCTGCGGGCGCTGTGCTGGAAACACATCCCCGAGCGGGACCACGTATTCGCGCTCAACCGCGGAAAGGAACTGGCTTTTACCCTGGCGCAGAAGGGGATCCTCAGCCTCTTTGAGGTGCCTGATGAATTGCTGAATGCGCGCCAGCGCACCCAGGTCGAGAGCCACCGCACCAACGTGCCGTTTATCAACCCGTCCCGCTTGAAAAGGTTTCTCGGCACGCTCAGGTATCCGGTTTCGTTCCTCGATTTCGAGACTATCGGCCCGGCGATTCCCGTATTCGACGGCACGAGGCCGTACGAGCAGATACCTTTCCAGTTTTCGTTGTTCGTGCGGGATGCGCACGATGCCGAGCCGCGCTATCACGCGTATCTGGCCCGTGACACCCAGGATCCGCGGCCGAGGATCCTCGAAGAGCTCACCCGTCTGCTCGGCAGCGAGGGGTCCATCGTGGCCTATAACGCGAAATTCGAAATTTCCGTGCTCCGTGCCGCATCCGTGGCGTATCCCCGCTACCGCGACAGCGTCGAGCGCCTTGCGCAGAGGTTCGTCGACCTGCTGGAGCCGTTCATGGGTTTTTATTATTATCATCCGGCGCAGGAGGGCCGCAATTCCCTCAAGTTCGTGCTTCCCGCGCTGACCGGAACCAGTTACAAGGGGCTTGCCATTTCAAACGGCATCGAGGCGAGCGCCCGTTATTATCGCGTCACCTACGGCCGTGACGTCGATGGGACAGAACGCGAGCGCATTTACGCCGCGCTCGAAGAATATTGCAGACAGGATACACAAGGTATGATCGACGTGCTTGACGTGCTTCTGAAAACATCGACTGATGTTGCAGAAGGTCAGGGCAAACAACCGAAAAGGAGAAAGTAACTATGCCGAACCGAAACCCGGTTCCACAAAACGGGCATCCCCCCGTCCACGCGCCTCAGGCGGCCCACACATCCTTTCCCGCTCCTCAGGAAAGTTTCTTCGGACTCGGGATCGTGCCCAAGATTATCGAGATCCTGGACAAAATGAAATTCGTCACACCCACTCCCATCCAGCGCAAGGCGATACCCCTGGCTATTCAAGGCAAGGACATTATCGGCGTCGCCCAGACCGGCACCGGCAAGACGCACTCTTTTGCCATCCCCATGGTGCAGCTGCTCGGCCAGAAACCGGGCATGGGTCTGGTGCTCGCGCCCACGCGCGAGCTCGCGCTCCAGATCGACGAAGCCGTCAAAAAGCTGGCGACGCCGTTCGGCATGCGTACCGCTTGTCTGATCGGCGGGGCGTCCATGTACGATCAGCTGCAGCAATTGCGCAAGAGCCCGCGCATCGTGATCGCCACGCCGGGCAGGCTCCTGGATCATCTGATGCAGTGGCATATCGTGCTCGACGAGGTGGTGATGCTCGTGCTCGATGAGGCTGACCGCATGCTCGATATGGGATTTGCGCCGCAGGTGGATAAGATACTCGGCGCGGTGCCGCGCGACCGCCAAACCATGCTTTTTTCGGCAACGATCCCGCAGGAGATCATGTCCATGACAGCCCGGTACATGAAGCTGCCGGTGTCCGTCGAGATTGCTCCGTCGGGCACGGTCGCGGAGCGGGTTACCCAGGAATTGTTCATCGTTAAGAAGGAGGCAAAATTGAATCTGCTGCGCAAGCTCCTGGAGCAGTATCGCGGCTCGGTACTTCTGTTCTCGCGCACGCGCCATAACGCGCACAAAATCGCGCGGTCGCTCAAGGAGGCCGGTTTTTCGTCTGCGGAGATACACTCCGACCGTTCGTTGCCGCAGCGGCGCGCGGCGCTCGAAGGGTTTAAACGAGGCACCTACCGCGTGCTCGTGGCTACGGATATCGCGGCCCGCGGCATCGACGTCACCGGTATCGAGCTGGTGATCAATTACGATATTCCCGAAGATCCGGAGAATTACGTGCACCGTATCGGCCGTACCGGGCGAGCCGGCCACAAAGGGCATGCCATATCGTTTGCAACACCGGACCAGCGCGCAGACGTCGCGAATATCGAGAAAGTCATCCGCGCATCGCTGCCGATTGCCCAGCATCCTGAGGTGCGGCCGGAACGCTTCTCGGACGCAGTCGGCCAGCCGCAGACCCGCAGGCATACGGCCGGCGGCATGCGCAGGCAGCACGGGGGCGGGGGCGCGGATCGCCGTCAGCATGGAGGCAGTCCGTTCAGGAGGCATCGCAGGTAGCGCTCCGATGAGAGAGATCCGGATTCTTCCCGCGCGCGGGGACGCCGGCGCCTGTTTTCTGCTGAGACAACAGTTGGTTCTCCTCGGCGTGCCGGAAGACAAAATCGTCGAGACGCGGGACGCGTCAGGCACACGGTTGAGTCTTTTTGTTCCATCGCGGCGGCAGAGCAGCTCGCTCGCCAGGCGCATTCGCGGTCTGCGTCTTGACGGTGTTCGGGTGGCAGACCGTCTGCTCAGAGACAGTGACTGGAAGACGCGCTGGAAGAGATATTTCAAACCCTTTGACATAACGCCTGAGGTGCGTGTTGTTCCCGCCTCGCGCTTGAGGAAGGGGCGGCGTAGCCGCAAGGGGGAGATCATTATCGATACTTCGGTTGCTTTCGGCACGGGGCTGCATGCCACCACGCGCATGATGTGTGGTTATATCCGCAGCTGCCGCCGCGGCGGCAGCAACGGCGGCAGTCGCGGATTCAGGTCGTTTCTCGACATCGGAACCGGCTCGGGCATCCTTGCGATCGTCGCGGCTCGGTACTGCGCGCGGACGATTACCGCGATGGATATCGATCCGCAGGCTGTTATGACCGCGCGCAGGAATTGTACGCGTAACGCCTGCAGGGTCAGGGTGTTGACGGCGGATTTCGGCAGATGGAACGCCGGACGCAGATTTGATTTCGTGGCAGCGAACCTTTTGTCACAGGATCTGATTAGGTTGCGCAGCCGCCTCGTGCGCGCGGTGTCTGCCGGCGGGTATCTTGCCGTTTCCGGTGTATTCGCGGATAATATACAGGAATTCAGGAAAAGATTTCTCGGCAGGCCGTTTCGCCTGCTGAAAGAACACACGAGCAAAAAATGGTATAGCGCGCTCCTGCAGTCTGCCGGGACCGCGCGTAACAGATCAAGGAGGCTCGCATGAGGATTCTCGGCATCGGCGCGCAGGAACTTCTGCTCATCCTGGTGATTTGTCTGCTGATTTTCGGGGCTGCCAAGCTGCCGGAGATCGGACGCAGCCTGGGTAAGACTATCCAGGAATTCAAAAAAGCGCTTAAGGATGAGGGCAAAGACAAAGACCGGAATACGCGATCCGATGGATAAGCGTCTCCCTTTTCTGTCTCATCTGGCTGAGCTGCGAAAGACCGTGCTGGTGTGCGTTGCGGTGCTCGTCGCCGCAGCAGCGCTCTGCATGCCGTTTGCAGGCAGGGTGCTCCAGATGCTGCAGCGTCCGGCAGCAGGTGAGATTCCCGCCCTGTATTATTTCGGGCCGGAAGAGGCGTTTCTGGTGTACATGCGTATCGGGTTCTTCTGCGCAGTGATCCTCGCTTCGCCGGTTATTTTCTACAGCATCTGGCATTTTATCTCGCCGGCCCTGCCCCGGCGGGGCGGTGCGCTGCCGTTCATTGCCGTATGCGCGGCAGCTTTTTTGTGCGGGTGCCTGTTCAGTTATTTTATTCTGCTGCCGTCGTCCTTGCGGTTTCTGCTGAGTATCGGAGGCAGTTCGCTCAGGCCTCTCATATCCGCAAGCCGCTATGTTTCTTTTGTGACAGGGCTCACGCTTGCCTGCGGCGCGGTGTTTCTGATGCCGGCGTGTGTTTACTTTCTGGCGCGCGCGCATCTGGTGACGGCGAGTTTTTTGCGCAGACACTATGCGGCAGCGCTGGTCGTGATTCTCGTGGGCGCGGCAGTTATCACGCCGACGGCCGATATGTTCAACATGCTGGCGGTTGCTGTGCCGATGGTGTGCCTGTACGAGATAAGTATCTGGATAGCTTTCTTTGCCGGCCGGTGCGGCTCCATGGGGGAGGAGGCATATGGATAGACTTTCCGGATTTTTCGCCGATCTTGCCGCGCGTCAACTCACCCGGCGCGGTTTTCTCAAACTCTGTTGCGCGCTCGCAGGCCTGGTGTTATTCTCCGGCAGGGGACTCATACCCGGCGCGGGGCAAGCGCACGCCGCGGCGCCGAACGGCAGGCGCCGTGCCTCAAAAAGAGGCGCTCACGATCTCGTCTACGCGCGCGGTGAGGATCCGGCGCGGCTCGTGAAAGCGGCGCTCGCCGCCATGGGAGGCATGTCGCGTTTCGTGAGTTCGGGAGATGTGGTGGTGATCAAGCCGAACATCGGATGGGACCGGTCGCCCGAACAGGCGGGCAACACCAATCCGGACGTGGTCGCGGCACTCGTCGAGCTCGCGTTTGAGGCAGGCGCGAAGAAGGTCAAGGTTTTTGATGTGACCTGTAACGACGCCCGGCGCTGTTATGAGGCAAGCGGCATCCGCAGCGCCGCCGCCGCAAAAGGCGCTTCGGTCATTTTCCCGGACGATTGGAACACCGTGCCCGCGCGTTTCGCGTATGAGAGCCCCATGGAAGACTGGCCCGTGCTGCGCGACGCGCTTGAGTGCGACACCTTTATCAACGTGCCGATTGTGAAACATCACGGTCTGACGCGGCTGACGTTATCGATGAAAAACCTGATGGGTGTCTGCGCGGGTTCGCGCGGACGGATGCACCAGGATATCGGGCGTAAACTCGTGGACCTGACGGACCTTATCCAGCCCGATCTGACCGTGCTCGATGCCTATCGCGTGCTCGTGCGTAACGGCCCCACCGGGGGAAATCTCGCCGATGTCCGGGATCTGCGCACGGTCGCCGTCTCCCACGATCCGACCCTTGCAGACCTCTACGCGGCCCGGCTCATGGACGTGTCCTGGCAGGAGGTCCCGTATCTGGCGCATGCCTGCGAGCGCGGGTTTGGCATCACCGATCTTGACGCCGCGGACATCGTCGATGCGGGGGCAGTCGCATGAAACGGCTGGTTGCCGTGCGGCGCGCGGTCCAGACGTTCTCCTTCTTTTTGTTTTTCTACATCCTCTATTCCACTACATACCCCTTACGCGGTAAACTTCCAGTCAGCGCGCTGTTCGAGGCAGATCCCCTGGTTATGGCGATTACCGCGCTGAGCGAGCGTGTGTTTCTGCCAGGGCTTGTTGTCA